>JABGPV010000274.1 GCA_018644785.1 Deltaproteobacteria bacterium
CCTCCAGCTCACGCGGTCCGCGTTGTACTCCCCTTGGTAGGTACTTACGAAATCGCTGTCCCCCACTGCGGGTTCTGCGAAGTTATACATGAACAAGTTTGCAATCGATAAATTCTGAGAGAGATCGGGGAAAGCCGTAACCGCGAGCGCCCCTCCCATGCTGTGCCCAGTGACATAAAGGTTGTCGTAATTGCCCGTCCCAACAAGCTCTTCCAGTTTTCTGAAAATAGCAGCCCGTATGGGATTGGTATCGGTCCCCATATATTTGTTCAGGAATCCCTCCGAAACCTTTCCGCCGTTGGGCACCAGGGTGTAGTCCACCTGATTATTAAGGATGTCGGTAAGCGCGTCGGAGATATTAGCCGTCCCCCTGAAGGCCAGGTATATATTTCTATCCTCGGTGGCGATAAACGCAATGGGTACCACACTTGTGTCATCTTCACAGGTTGGGTTAATGGCGCTGTCTACAGCGTCATAAACAACCTCCTCCAGTTCAAAGGGTGCTGGCACAGTAATCGCATCCTTTCCGGAATCTATACACTGGTTCAGCTGTTCATATGCGACCAGACTAAGTTCCCCGAGGGTAATTGCAGTTTCGAGATTGAATTCCCCGCCGTGTTCGGGTTCAGGATTTGTACTGTCATTGCTGCCGCTGCATCCGATTGTCAGCCCGGAAAAAACGGTCAGTAAGAGAAAAAATTTCAGAATTCTGTCTGTTCTCATAATATTCTCGCTTCCGTGTTCGTGTTTTTTTTTACATAATCGAATAACCAAGCTTCCGAATATACCTCTTATTGCTAAGACCAGATGCATATCATAAAAAATTGAACATAAGCAAAAAATAATGCGGGAGAATATGAACAGCAGGTGCTTTATCGATCTGACACGGGGGTGTACTTAATAGTCGACGACTATTCAGCAATTGTGATCCAAAAAGACTGTATTGAGGCATGACCCATTTCCAAACAGTCCGATTTGATATCTGCTATCTCTTGCGGCCTTTTTGAATATCTCAATCAGTGTAATATCAATTGGATATGTCAGATAAAGCCAATTCCCCATCTTCAGGACATTACTCACTTTTTGGGCTTCCAATATGCTTGACCTTTGTCAAGATATTCCCAGGCAAAAAGTGAAGTATTGATCTGCCAGTCTTGCGAAATCCTGGCTACAATGGTACGTATGGTACGCAAGGAACATGCACGTACGTCTTGCCGTCATCACGGGAGATAGGAGAAAACTATGGATGTGAAAGAAACAGTATTGGAGAGGAAGAGTATCCGGGCCTTTAATCCGGAGCCGATCTCAAGAGAAATTTTAGAGAAAATCATGGAGAACGCACTCCGAGCTCCTTCCTGGGGTAATACTCAACCATGGAGGCTCACCCTAATCGGAGGAGAGACTCTTGACGAAATCAAGGAAGAGTACGTTCAGATGTTTGGGAAAGAAGTCCCCGCCAATCCCGATTTCCCGATGCCTACCGAGTTTAATCTGATCCAGACAAGCAGATATAAAGGACTGGGTAAGGGGTTATTCCGAGCGCTTGGTATCGCCAGAGAAGACAAGGAAAAAAGGGATTCCTATTATAGAGATATGATGCGGTGCCTTGGTGCACCCCATGTGATCTACCTTCATCTGGATCGTGGTTTCAACCCTTACGCCCTCATGGATGCGGGAATCATCCTTCAAACTATTGCCCTGCTCGCCGTGGAACAAGATCTGGGAACGTGTTTTCTTGCCCAGTCCGTCAGATACCCTGGAGTGGTCCGGAAGCACTCGGGTATACCGGATGACCAGATGCTTGTGATGGGGATGGCCATTGGTCGTCCCATCAAGGATCATCCTGCCAGCATATTCAGAAGCGTGAGGGGGAAATCGGAAGAGTTTCTTCGTTATGTGGATGTTGGGTAGGTTTGGGGTCAGTAGCAGGGGTTATTTTTGGAGCCCATATGGGGGTTCCTCGTTCAACAATTGATTCGCCAGCCTTGCATAATTTTGGGCGGCGTTGGGGTGAAAACTTATGCTCGAAACCTGGAATCGACGACCGCTAACCAAATTCAAGAGTTCGATCAAATGCGAATCAGTCAAGACCAACGTTTTGTCTGTAAAAGCTCGATAAATAGGTGAAGTAACCCAAACGCGAATGACCAGTTGATTATGTGAAACTTGATACGTATGGAAGCCATAAGCCGCTCTCAAGATCGTCTGTCCCCTGAATACTCCAAGATTCTCTTCAAAAGGCATCTTCAGGGCGCGCTTGTCCGATCTGGAGCAAGCCTGATTATGGGGCTGTTTGCCGTCATTGCTTTCTATGTTGGGAGCTTTAAGCCCCATCACTTGGCTGGTGTGGGGTTCTCGATTTTGTTCCTGATCCTCATTAATCCCCCTACACTCTGGATTCTCAAAAGAATCAAATCCAGACTTGTGTATAGATACTTCTCGCTGTTAATCAATTTCCTGGAGATCATTGGGTATACGGGTATTATTTATTCCCTCGGCGGCATCGAAGCATATTATCTTACCCCCATATACGCCGCCCTTATAACATATGTGGGAACGGTCTCTCCGAGAAGTTTCCCATTCATCGTAGCGGCCCTATGTGCACTCTCTTTTTCCTCAATGATGACTCTGGAGTATCTCGGCTATCTGCCTCACCAAACTGTGGTATCTGATTTTCATCTTCAACTTTGGGACCAGATGCTCCGCATCTCAGTTGTCATTGGCCTACTTTTTGTCATCGCATACATTTCTTCTTACACAGCAAGTACCCTTAAGAGAGCAAGGAACAGGCTGCATAGGAAGAATATTGAGCTTCAGGCCTCCGTGAGGGCGATGCGTCGAGAGAGCTCTGAGCGAAAGAAGGCGAAAGAGGCGCTGCGGGAAAGCGAAGAGAAATACAGAACCATCCTTGAAAGCCTTGAAGACGGTTATTATGAAGTTGATATTGCCGGAAACATTACATTTTTCAATGACGCGTTATGTGAAATCTTCGGATATTCAGGGGATGAACTAATGGGCATGAACAACCGGCAGTACACGGATAAAGAGTACGCCAGAAAGCTATATCAAACCTTCAACAGAGTATACACCACTGAAAAACCTGACAAAGGCTTTGACTGGAAGATCATAAGAAAAGACGGTGCAAGAAGATATGTAGAGGCCTCAGTAGCTATAAGGAAGGACTCGGAAGCTCAACGCATCGGGTTTCGTGGCATTGTTCGGGATGTAAGTGAGCGCAGGCATGAAGAGGAAGAAAAAGTAAGACTTGAAGTCCAACTCCAACAGGCCCAAAAGATGGAAGCTATAGGAACCCTTGCCGGCGGTGTGGCACACGATCTCAACAATATTTTAGGGGGTCTTGTAAGTTATCCTGAGCTGTTATTGGTGCAAATCCCTGAAGACAGCCCCTTAAGAAAACCCATGCTGACAATCCAGAAATCAGGGGAAAAAGCCGCCGCGGTTGTTCAGGATCTATTGACGTTGGCGAGAAGAGGCGTTGTTGTCACTGAAGTGGTTAATCCGAATCATATTATTTCCGAATATCTGGGAAGCCCCGAGCATGAAAAACTTCAATCGTACCATCCCGGAGTTCATATAGAGAGGCATCTTGAAAAAGATGTTCTAAACATATTGGGATCACCCGCTCATCTGTCCAAGACCATCATGAACCTGGTTTCCAACGCTGCCGAGGCCATGTCCGAAGGAGGAAAGCTAACTGTATCCACGGAGAACCGATACGTTGATAGACCCGTAAGCGGTTATGACGATGTGAAGGAGGGTGACTACGTGGTACTCACCGTCTCCGACACCGGGAGCGGTATTGCCCCGGAGGATATGGAGAAGATCTTTGAACCATTCTACACCAAAAAGAAGATGGGCAGAAACGGAACGGGTTTGGGCATGGCGGTGGTATGGGGGACGGTAAAGGATCATAACGGATATATCCATGTTCAGAGTACCGAAGGAAAAGGAGCCACGTTCACACTTTATTTTCCGGTGACCCGAAAATCGGTTGAAGAGAAATCCGAAATATCCTCAACAGATTTTATGGGCAGGGGTGAAGCGATTCTGGTTGTGGATGATGTGGAAGAGCAAAGAAAAATAGCCTCCGGGATGTTGAAAGAGTTGGGCTATTCGGTGTCGGCGGTTTCAAGCGGGGAAGAAGCTTTTGAATATCTGAAGACCCGCAAGGTTGATTTATTGATTTTGGATATGATTATGGAACCCGGTATGGACGGCCTCGACACGTACAAAAGGATTCTCGAGTTGCATCCCGGGCAGAAGGCGATAATTGCCAGTGGGTTTTCTGAAACCGACCGTGTCAAAGAAGTTCAGAGTCTTGGTGCAGGGGCGTATATAAAAAAGCCGTTTTTGCTGGAGAAAATCGGGGTTGCGGTTAAGGAAGAATTGGAGAAATAGGCACGATTTTGACCTTCTTCTAAATGCTGACTTACCTGCTATGCGGATAGTCAAGCCATTTTTCAGAGAATCCTCTTTTTCCCTCTCGTGGCACTCCAAATTGCGCACCGGTGCTAGCAGTTTTAGCCCCCGCGTGAGAATGGGCACGTATGTATAGCTCGTCGGAAGTGTGACCGGCATGGTCGATAACTAACTGGTGAAAGTCCAGTCACGGACCTGAAAGGAGGTAACGTGTAGGCGAAGGCAAGGGTGCCTGAAGAAATTCCCATGGGCTGCCCGGAATTCCGGGGACAGTATATTAATTATCGCTCTTTTTTCGTTTTTCTTCAAGGTTTTAGAGGCCTCAACTTCCTGCCAAGCAATTGTTCCAAGTAAGACATAAAACTCACATTTCCCATGTGCCATCAGATCAATATCGGCAGCATAGTCCTCATTAGAAAAAAGGTCTTCCGTCGTCTGTTGCCACGCTGTGTAATACGGTGCGGCATGCCTTCCGCCACCAATCTTACATTTAGGCCAAGAAATGAATATACTGTCCCCCGAATTCGGGGTATGTTACGTGGAATCTATGATATTAAATATCGTGGATTCAGTTTAACACAAGTTATGTTTCTCGATGAAAAAAAGGAAAGAATATGGGCGTATGTAGATCTGTAGTCTTACTCGCCGAAACAGTTGAAACAACAAAGCTACCAATTAATTCCAGACACAAATTATTAATTCAGTTGCTAAAACTAATACCTTTATACAAAGAGATTGGAGCTTTGGATGAATGGGAAACTGCATGTCAGGGAGTCTTAGAAGACCAGGATGATACATCTGAAATTGGGTCCCTTCTTTGGGAAGTATTCGAGTTTGGGCGGTATAATTTATATGCAGCGTTTGATGTCATTGGAACCACTGCGTGCTATAATGATTTGGTGAATCTTTTTGAAAATCATAACATCAAAAGTCCTATGTTGAGACCAGAGCTAGGCAAGTGGTAAGTGTAGTATTTTCTGAAACGGGACAATTTCTTTGAGGACTTTAATGAAATATGCAATTTTTCTATTAAGCCTAGTGCTGCTGCTACAAACGGGAAACATTTCTGGCGAAAAAGGCGAAAAAAAAATTATGGAAAAAAACCATATGGACAAAATAAACAATAGCATGCATCTTCTTGAAAAAATTCAATCTATAAAAAAAAAGCACATGACATTGTTACGTGATTATAAGTATGGAGATACAATGATCAATGAATACAATGATTATTACGAAGTGATTTTCAATCATCCAGATACAGATAATTCCACTGGAGGAGCAGAATGTTATGAAGTTAATAAAAAAACCGGACATGAAGAAATGATCTGGCATGAGCATCCTATGCCTCTCAAAGATTTTATGAGATAACTCGTCTAGAAGTTCGGAGATTATGATTGTTGATGGATACCCATCTCATCATCATGAGCCAGGCTCCCCTGTCCATCAGGTTCCGATTTGATGAAAAGCGTTTTGATGTGGATGGTGCCCACAACATTGCCCGGGAAATTGTAAAATCCCGAATAGAGAAGACAATGGTAAAAGACGGTAAAGAACGGCTGACCCAACCCCAGCGAATTGCCATGAAAAGGATCAAGAATCATCGAATTTCAAACAACTCGGTTCTGTCCGACTCACAACATAACTGGTATATATTACAGCCGTTCAGAAGCAAAAACATCCTTTGATATCGGATAGATATTTCATCTCAAGCCAATATCTCCACCTTCAGTATATTACACACTTTTTGGACTGCCAATATGTTTGACCGCTGTCAAGATAACTCCGTATTTTTTCAATTCGATTTTCCCTAACCAGTTTACTCTGGCTTTGGGTAGTATCGTTTGTAATTTGCGGTTTGCACCGGCAGATGCTCACAGCACTTTTGGCAGAAGTGCTCTGGGGTCAACATCCATAAGGGGCCATGAAATTTTTCACGCAACCGTCTCGAAACGTCAACCGAAAATTGACCCCTTGCGACAACCGAATTTTGACCCCTCTATGATTTAAATGTTAGCTTTCC
>JABGPV010000275.1 GCA_018644785.1 Deltaproteobacteria bacterium
CTGGACTCCTTCAGCCCCATCGACAACGTTGAAAAGAAACCATTCCTGGAAGCGGTTGTCATGGTCTGTAACGCCATAATCCTCTGGGCCAACCGTCACGCCGCACTGGCCGGACAGATGGCCGCAAAAGAGAGTGATCCGGTTCGCAAAGCCGAACTGGAACGGATCGCGGAGACCTGTGCCCACGTGCCGGAACACCCGGCAAGGAACTTCTATGAAGCCATGCAGTCCCAGTGGTTCACCCAGATGTTCTCCCGCATCGAGCAGAAAACGGGGACCATCATCAGTAACGGGCGCATGGATCAGTACCTGTACCCTTACTACGAAGCCGATCTGGCAGCCGGCACCCTGACCGAGGATGACGCCATTGAGCTGTTCGAATGTATGTGGGTGGGCATGGCCCAGTTTATTGACCTGTACCTTTCCCCCACCGGTGGCGCCTTTAATGAGGGGTATGCCCACTGGGAAGCGGTCACCGTAGGCGGACAGACCTCCGACGGCAGGGACGCCACCAACGATTTGACCTATCTGCTGCTCCGCAGCAAACGGGAGTTCCCCCTGCACTACCCCGATCTGGCAGCCCGGGTGCATACCCGCTCACCCAGGCGTTATCTGTGGGAACTGGCAGAGACCATTAAAGAAGGTTCGGGCTTCCCGAAACTCATGAACGATGAGGAAATCATTCCCCTGCATTTGTCAAAGGGTGCCAGTTTTGAAGAGATTTACGATTATGCCGCTTCCGGATGCGCGGAGGTGCGTATGCCCAACCGGGACACCTATACCAGCGGCTGCGCCTACATCAACTATGCCGCTGCACTGGAGATGACGCTCTACGGGGGACGTATGGAGAAATACGGTGATGAGATCATTGGTCTTGACACCGGCGATCCCACCAAATTCACCGACTGGGAACAGTTCTGGGACACCTACCTGGCCCAACAGCTCAATTTCATCAAACACGCTTTCATCCAGCAGCAAATCGTAATCAACCTGCGCCCCAAACATTTCGCGGTGCCCATGGCCTCTGCCATGCACGACCTTTGCATGGCATCGTGTACCGATCTGCATGAACCGAAGATCGAAGGCGGCATTGATCTCGGTTATTTTGAATGCATCGGTTACGGCACCGTCGTGGATTCCCTGGCTGCCATCAAAAAGCTGGTCTTTGAAGAGAAAAAACTCACACTGGCCGAAATCATTGAGGCCCTGAAAGTGAATTTCGAAGGGAAGGAAAGCATTCAGGCCATGCTGCGCAATGCGCCCGCTTACGGCAACAATGATCCCTATGCCGACAGTATTGCCAAAGCCATTGACCTTGAATCCCTGAAATTCACTGAAAAATACGCCAAGGAGTTGGGCGTTCATCTGGACCTTCGTCTGGTCCCCTTTACCTCCCATGTGCCCTTTGGCAAGGTGATCAGTGCCACCCCCAACGGCAGACTGGCATATTCCGCCCTGTCCGACGGTTCTTCCGCCTCACATGGCGCGGATGTGAATGGCCCCACGGCGGTTCTGCTTTCCAACTTTGCCACCAAAAACTACGATTATCGTGAGAGGGCAGCAAGATTGCTCAATATCAAGCTGACCCCCAATTGTGTCGCCGACGATGAAGGTACCGAGAAACTGATCTCTTTTATCAAAACCTTCGTGGATTTAAAACTCTGGCATATCCAATTCAACATCATCAACCAGGATACCTTGATGGCAGCTCAGAAAGAGCCGGACAAATACCGTAACCTCATTGTGAGGATTGCGGGCTACAGCGCATATTTCTGCGACCTGTCAAAAGACCTGCAGGACGATCTCATCGCCAGGACGGGGCACGCCAGCATTTAACTGTATTCATTGAAAACGGGGGTCTGATGATCCCCGTTTTTCAGTCGATTCGGCAAAGGGTACCATATTTGAGCAATACACCTGACAAGCTTAAAAAAGGGATTGTTTTTAATATCCAGAAATTCTCGGTTCATGACGGGCCGGGCATCAGAACCATTATATTCCTCAAGGGGTGCAGTCTGCACTGTGCCTGGTGCAGCAACCCCGAATCCCAATGGCCGGCAAAACAACTGGCCTACAATCCAAACAAATGCCTCACTGAAAAAGCCTGCAAACACTGTCGTGACGTATGTCCCCACCAGGCGCTTTCGGTGGGGGATGACGGAAAAATACTCTGGGACGCTTCGGCCTGCGACCAGTGTCTCATATGCGCCGATGTGTGCCCCACCCACGCCCTGAATGTCTATGGGTACGAAATATCCGTGGATGATGCCCTTAAACGGGTTGAAGAGGATGAGGCCTTCTACTCCCGGTCCGGCGGCGGGGTCACCCTCAGCGGTGGCGAACCCCTCATTCAGGCGGACTTTTCACTCGCCCTCCTGCGGGAAGCCCGCAAGCGTCGCATCGATACCTGTATTGAGACCTGCGGGAGTGTACCCTGGGAGGTTTTGAGGCAGGCCGGCAGATACCTCAACAGCGTTTATTACGACATCAAATCCATGGACAAAACCGAACACATCAAATATGTGGGTGCATCCAATGAACTTATCCTTGACAATCTTGTCAAACTCAAACAGACTTATTCCGATCTCCTGGTCCGCGTACGAACGCCGGTTATCCCCGGATTCAACGATGATAAAGAGGCCATAGGGGATATTGTGGATTTCATCAGGGATATGCCCAACATTGATTATGAACTTCTGGCCTACCACCGGATGGGGTCACCCAAGTATGGATATCTGGACTGGGAATACCCTCTTGAAGGGGTGAAAAACCTGCCGGATGAGAAGTTTGACGAACTGCGCAGATTTGCCGCTTCCCGCATGAAGCAAAACAGTGAGACGCTAAAATTAAGGGCGGTGGGAGAATAAAAAGGATGTTTTTCAGGTAGAGACAAGGCATGCCTTGTCTCTACTCAAAGCTGCGGCTTGCCGCTTTAGACTTAATAAGGGGTTGCTAAAATGAATGTTATCGATTTTCGGTTCAGGCCCAACACACCCGAGACCGTCACCGGTATTGCCAACAGTAAGATGTGGAAAGAGCTGTGCGAATACATTGATTTTGCCAAAATGAAACCGCAAAGCCTGGCCGAAGTGGTCAGTGATATGGACCGCCATAACGTGGTGAGGGCCGTCATCACCGGTCGGGATGCAGAGACTACCTACGGAGCGCCCTCCAACAACGACAGCGTCATCGAGTTTGTAAAGACTTACCCTGACAAGTTCATCGGCTTTGTGGGTCTGGACCCCCATAAAGGCATGAAAGCCATCGAGGAACTAAAGGCCTCCGTCACCGAACTGGGCATGCGCGGGGCTGCCATCGACCCCTATCTGGCCAAGCTTTATGCCAATGACGCCAAATACTACCCCATTTATTCCAAGTGTTGCGAACTAAACATCCCCATCATTTTTACCACGGGTCCGGCCACCCTGGTGCCCGGGGCGATCATCGACCATGTGGCCCCCCGCTACATTGATTTCGTGGCCCGGGATTTCCCGGATCTGAAGATCGTCATCAGCCATGGGGGATACCCATGGGTCAATGAGGCCATCACCGTGGCCGAACGCAACCGAAATGTGTATATTGATCTGTCGGAATACGAGTTTTCTCCCCTGGCGGAAGCCTATGTACAAGCCGCCAACACCATGATCGGGGACAAGATTCTCTATGCCAGCGCCCACCCCTTTGTGGATTTCAAAGACGCCCTGGCCACTTATGAAAAACTGGATTTCAAACCCGAAGTGCGCCGGAAGATCATGCATGACAATGCCGCAAAACTTCTGGGGATCAGCGCGTCACCAGGCGCAACCGGAGCCGCCCAGAGCCCGGCAAAGGTGGAAGACCTGGTGGGAGATATTGTACGCGAAGTGCTTAACCGCCTGGGGCGCTAAGTGGGCATTGACACGGAAAGGAGGTGAAAGGCTCAGGTCTCATACGGCTTTGAATCATCAACCTATTTGGTATTAACCGTCTATTTTCGAGAGGAGAGAAAAATGAAACTTGCCAAGAAAATTGCGCTAGTAACGCTTCTAATCGCCTGCGTGGCCGTGTTGGGTATGGCAAACGGCCAGCCGGCACAGGCTGCCGCCAAGAAGTATAAACTGCAGATTCAGACTGCGGTTCCCAATGCCAGCATCTACTTCCAACTGATCCAGCGCATGGCCAAACGGATCGACGACATGTCCGCCGGCCGCCTGAAAGTGGAAGTGCTGCCCGCCGGCGCCATCGTTCCCGTATTCGAGATTCTCGATGCCGTGGACAAGGGCATTGTAAACGGCGGCTTCGCCTGGACCCATTACTGGTCCGGGAAACATCCGGCAGGCTTGCTTTTCTCGGCCCCCACTGCGGGCTTAGGCTTTGGTCTGGACCAGATCGGAACCATGAGCTGGCTGTATGACGGCGGCGGCAACGAGCTTTATCAGGAGTATTGGACCAAAATTTTGGGCTATAACATCCGGGGTTTCCTTTGTATGCCCATGGGTCCGGAGCCATTCGGCTGGTTTAAAAAGCCCTTCAAGAATCTGGAAGAACTGAAGAAGATGAAGTTCCGATCCCCCCCGGGCATCCCCTCCGAATCTTTCAAAGCTCTGGGGATCCCCGCTGTATCCATGCCGGGCGGCGAGATCGTGCCTTCAGCCCAGCGCGGCGTCATCGACGCTGCCGAATGGATCAGCCCCGCCGACGACAAAAACCTCGGCCTCAGCTCCGTGTGGAAACACTACTACCTCCAGGGTCTGCACCAGGCCATCTCCATCGGCGACATCTACATCAACCTGGACTGGTGGAACAAGCTTCCCAAGGACCTCCAGGCCATGTTCAATACCGCCATCCTGAGTTGTGCGGCCGACTCCTATAACTGGAATGTGAGCAAGAATGCCAAGGCACTGAAAATGATGCAGGAAACCCAGGGCGTGATTGTTCATGACACCCCGGAGGAATACGTCGAGCAGTACATGAAAGCCGCGAAGAAAATCCTGGACAAGTATGCCGCCAAAGATCCCTTCTTCAAGAAGGTCCTGATATCCATGCAGGATTGGGCCAAGCTCACAGTGCCTTACGAAACCAAGGCCAACGGCGTCTATTACAAGATGGGTAAGGCCGCTATGGACAGCGGCGTCGTTAAATAGAACAAAACCTTTCTCCCCTGGCTGAGAGTGCCCGGCGCTCCCAGCCGGCGGATTTAAATCTGTTCCATGTCGGCCGGGGCTCCATACGGGAGTCCCCGGCCGACTGCATTGAACCTTTATGAGAATATGATAAACGGAATATCCATGGAAGAATCGACGAACAAAAAGATTGCCCCGGATGCTCTTGGAAGCCGTGCTGCCGGAGATATACTCCCCCCCGGCCTGGCCAAACTGACCCGTGCCATAGACACATTTACCGTCTGGACGGGGAAGGGGATTGCCTGGATGGTCCTGCCCATGGTCGCCAGCCTGGTTTATGAGGTGGTGGCCCGGTATTTTTTCAACGCGCCGACGATCTGGGCCGGAGATTTGAGCACGATTCTCTACGGCGCCTTTTTCATGCTGGGGTCAGCCTATACCTTGCAGAGGCATCAGCATATCCGGACAGATTTCCTTTACGAAAACTGGTCTACCCGAACCAAAGGCATTGTGGACTCTATCCTTTACATCACCTGTTATTTCCCGGGATTGGGGATCTTTATGTGGATATCCTGGGGATATGCGTGGAAATCGACCCTGTTGCAGGAACGCATCATCAGCAGTCCCTGGATGCCGCAGATCTGGCCGTTGAAGCTTTGCATCCCCCTGGCCATCGCTCTGCTGCTCATTCAGGGGGTCTCTGAACTCACCAAAAGCTTGTACACTGCCAAAACGGGCATCGACCTCTGTGAGGAAGTGGAAGGAGTGGAAACATGAGCCCCGAAATATTAGGTCTCGTGGGGTTGGTCAGCCTGTTCGGTTTGATCTGTATAGGTTTCCCCATCTCATTCACCTTGATATTCCTGGCCCTTACGCTAGGTTATATCGGGTTTGGCCAAGTGGTTTTTTATCTCATGACGTTACAGTTTTTCGGGGTCATGACCGACACGGTCCTTTCAGCAGTGCCTTTTTTCCTGTTTATGGGGTACATCTTGGAAGATTCCGGATTGATGAACCGGCTTTTTAAGGCCTTTCAGCTCATGCTGGCCAGGCTCAGCGGTTCGCTGTATATCGCCGTGACCTCCACAGCCACTATTTTTGCCGCCGCCACCGGTATTGTGGGTTCCTCCATTACCCTTTTAGGCGTTATGGCCGCTCCCACCATGAAGGAAAGCAAATACGATACCCGGCTCTCAGCCGGGTGCATCACCGCCGGTGGAACTCTCGGCATCCTCATCCCCCCCAGCATCATGCTCGTGGTCATGGGACCCGTTGTGGGCGTGCCGGTGACGGAACTGTTCGCCGCCGCCATTCTCCCCGGTATCATGCTGGCCGGGTTGTATATGAC
>JABGPV010000276.1 GCA_018644785.1 Deltaproteobacteria bacterium
TAAATCTCCAACCCTTCCGAGGCCTACCCCGGGCTCTTTGTCGTGAGGTTGTAGAACTTCGACATTTTGGAGCCCCATAAGATTTGCCAGGATATCGTTTATGCCGCCCTTGGCAACATCCAGATTGGTATGCGCGGTCACAACGGAGATATTTTTTCGTGCGGCCCGGGCCAGGATTTGCCCGGGGTAGGCGTTGATTTCGATATGGGAAATAGATTTAAAGATCAGAGGATGATGGGTGAAAAGGACCTGAGCATTGGTTTCGGAAGCGTTCATTAGGGCATCGAGGGTGGGATCCAGAGAAGAAAAAATCTTTTTAATCTTCTGCCCTGAATCCCCGATCTGAAGACCGGGATTGTCCCAAGGTTCTGCCAGCCTTGTGGGCGCAATGCGCTCAATCAGACGCAGAAAATCTCCCAATGTTGGTATCATCGCAAAACCTGCTTTTGGCTCCCTTTTAGAAAAGGTAAAGGGCGTATCCTGCTTGAGGATACGCCCTTCCTGAAATCTTTATTCCCGATTTGGGTAAAACATCCGTTTAAAAATGGTAGAGGGCATGAACACACAAAGACTGCAAGATTATGGTTTATGGTGGGCCCACCTGGGTTCGAACCAGGGACCTACCGGTTATGAGCCGGTGGCTCTTCCAACTGAGCTATGGGCCCTCCAGATGCAGGCTGCCTTAGCGGCATCATTCCGCCCTTATTAGGAGCGGTGCCATGATTTTGCAGCAGCCAATCTTTATAGAATGAGCATCCAGTCAGAATTTGTCAAGCAAAAAGCGGCACAACCAGAAGGGTTTAAATCAGTTATTATCCATAAAGCTTTTCAACTTTCTGCTTCGGCTGGGATGCCTCAGTTTTCTAAGGGCTTTGGCTTCTATCTGTCGAATGCGTTCTCGGGTTACGCTGAAATCCCTTCCCACTTCTTCCAGGGTATGGTCCGCTTTTTCACCAATGCCGAACCGCATGCGAAGGACTTTTTCTTCCCTCGGTGTCAGGGTGGTCAGGACCCTCCTGGTTTGTTCGGCCAGACCAAAATTGACCACGGCATCTCCCGGTGAGAGGATATTCTTGTCTTCTATAAAATCTCCCAGATGACTGTCTTCTTCTTCTCCGATGGGGGTTTCGAGGGAGATGGGTTCTTTGGCAATTTTCAGGACCTTTCTCACTTTGTCCAAAGGAAATTCCATCTTCTCAGCGATCTCTTCGGATGTGGGTTCACGTCCGTGCTCCTGAACCAGATACCGTGAGGTTCTCATGAGCTTGTTGATGGTTTCTATCATATGGACCGGAATGCGGATGGTTCTGGCCTGGTCGGCAATGGCACGGGTAATGGCCTGCCGTATCCACCAGGTGGCATAGGTGCTGAATTTATACCCCCGCTGGTATTCAAATTTGTCCACGGCCTTCATCAAACCGATATTGCCTTCCTGGATGAGATCCAGAAACATGAGCCCGCGGTTGGTATATTTTTTGGCAATACTGACCACCAGTCTCAGGTTGGCCTGAATCAATTCCGACTTTGCCCGGCTGGCTTTTTCAAGACTTCTTTCCACCCGTTCCAGTTCGGCTTTCAATTCCCTGGGTGTCAGGCTGGTTCTTTCTTTGACCTGCCCGATCACCCGTCGCGATGCGTCGGCTTTGGTCTTCAACGCGATGAGTTCACACTTTTTCAAATTTATGGGATCAATGACATCATCATCCCTGGCCGATTCGGGAATTTGTGCGATGCATCGGTTCAAATAGCTAATGGGCTTTCCACCCGCCTCCAGCATGCACTCAGCAACATTCCCATCAGCGGTTTCAACGATTTTCAGAAGTTCGCGAAAACTCTCCAGCATGTTTTCGAGCTGCCTTTTTTCAAGGCTGAAAGTACTCACCACCGACATAATATCTTTTTGATCTTCGTTGACCTGAGCATTCAGCATATTGCGGGTTTCTTCCGAACAGCTTCTTTTTGCCATTTCACGCCGCTTATGGCGAATGCTCGCATTGAGTTCATGGATTTTATCGATCAGGTGGATCAGCGATTCCCTTTTTTCACCCATCTGCATGAAATTGTCGTCGTCTTCCAGATCATTGATGACATCTTTGAGCTTGACTTCCGTTTCCTTGAGGCGATCCCCCAGTATGATGATATGTTCCACACCGATGCCGCAGGTTAACAGGGCTTCCAGGGCCGCCTTTTCGCCGGCCTCAATCCGCTTGGCAATTTCCACCTCTCCCTCTCGTGTCAGCAGTGAAATACGGCCCATTTCTTTTAAATACATCTTGACCGGGTCTGAAATTCGCGACGTTGAGTCGGCCAGATCAAAGGAGGACGCACTTTTGTCTTCCTGTTTAATCCTCTCTTTCTTGGCATTTTTGCGTTTTTCAATCTTCTTTTTGGTGTTTTCATCAATGACCATGATGTCCAATTCTTCAAACATCATCATCAGGTCATCGATTTGCTCTTCTGAGGAAATGATTTCTTCAGACAGGTCGTCATTCAGCTCTTCAAAGGTCACATAGCCTTTGTTTTTTCCCGTGGTGATCAACTTCTTGAGATTGACCATGTCTGTGCTTTTATCCATCATATGGCCTCCTGAATGATTCATTTTCCAAAGGGCCGACCGGCGGCCTGTACTTTCATTTTTAAAATTTCGTTTATGGCCCGCAGGTCTCCCTTGGCCTTTCTTAATGAATCCGCTATCATCTTTTCCTGTGCATCTTCTGTAAACTCCCGTATTGCCTGTTTTATTTCCCGATCCGAACAGAAAGAAGGGCGAAATGCAAATTCCCGAAGCCATACCCGGTCCCCATTGTGATTAAGACGTTCCTGGATGGTCTCAAAGGTCATCTCATCTGCCTTTCCACACCCGTCAAAGATGACATCCACAATCCTGCGGATCATGGGGTCGGAAATTAGCCTCCTACAGTGATGGCCTTTCAGGTCGGCAACCGTTTGAGGATAATGCAACAAAAGATTGAGAAGTTGAATTTCTCTTAAAGGCTTGTTTGCATTCGCGGATGCAAATTGGCCTTTTATTTCTTGTTTGAGGCGACTTTTCCCCGAGGATTGTTTGACGCCCTTTAACGCGGAAATGACTACGGATTCCCCAATATCGGTTCTTTCAGAGAGCCTTTTTATGTACAAAGCCCGTTGGGTTTCATTGCGCACCTTTGCCAGAATGGGGAGTATTTCTTCCAGAATGTCGACTTTGCGATCAATGTTTTCAGGGTCTTGCCCAAGTTTGTGATCCATATAGAAATCAAACAGCGATGGGGCGGTGTCCAGAAGTTTCGAGAAAGCCTCCTGACCGTTGTTGTTAATAAAGCTGTCAGGATCGTGCCCCTTGGGCAAGATGACGGCCCTTGCCGAAAGCCGTTCATTCAGGAAAATAGGCAAGGTCCGCAAGGCGGCCGCTTTTCCGGCTTCGTCAGCGTCAAAGACCACAACCGCCTCTTTTCCGATCCCTTTGAGCTTTCGAACGGGGGTCTCAGAGAGTGCGGTTCCCAGCGTTGCCACCACCTCCTTCAGCCCATGCTTTCTGAGGGCCAGGCAGTCCATATAGCCTTCCACCACAATGGCACGCCCCGTCTCTCGAATGGCTTTTCTGGAAGCGTCAAAACCATAAAGGCACGTGCCCTTGTGAAAAAGCGGGGTTTCAGGCGTGTTGACATATTTTGGCAAAGTATCATCAAGGACTCTTCCACCAAAACCGATGACCCGCTTTTTCTGGGTCAAATCCATTATGGGAAACATCACCCTTTCCCTGAACAGATCGTAATAGTGCCCCTTATCGCTCCGTTTAAGGACGCCTGCAGCAAAAGCCGTTTCTAGCGATACTTTTCTGCTCAGAAGAAACTGCTTCAAGCCATCCCACCCTTTCGGCGCATAGCCCAGGTGAAATTCTTCTATAATGCTATGGGAGATGGACCGCCTTTTGAAATAATCACGGCCGGGTTTTCCCCTAGCCGGATGCGCCAGCTCCTTTTGAAAATAGATGGTCGCCAGTTCGTTGATCTTGTAAAGTGTTTCTCTGTAATCCGCTTTCTTTTTTTCTTCTGCCGTGAAATGCTTCTCGGGCAGCTGTACATTGTATCTTTCCGCCAGATCACTCAGCGCTTCGGGAAAACTGAGACTGTGATACGCCATCCAAAAAGCAAAGACATCCCCTCCCTGCTTGCATCCGAAGCAATGGAACATCTGCTTATCCTGGCTGACCGTGAAAGAAGGCGCCTTTTCTCCATGAAAAGGGCAAAGCCCCACAAAATTTTTCCCTGCCTTTTTGAGTTGAACAAACTGGCCCACAACCGAAACGATATCGGCTGCCTGCTTTATCTCCTCTTTGGCGGACTGGTAACTTATCATGGGTTGTTCTTCATTTGTTGCCGCAAAAAAAGCGTTCAATACGCGATCTGTTAAGCATAAAAATGCCCGACGGGATTGTTCTACCGTACAGGCCTCATCAACGAAATTTCAAACCCCTTTTTATGCAGACCTTCCGGCCAGCAACCTTCTGACAATTTCATTAACCTCCTTGCCCTGGGCTTTTCCTGCCATCCTCGGCATGGCTGTTTTCATAACCCTTCCCAGGTCCGAGGGCTTTTCAGCGGATAATTCCAGGATTATTTCCCTCAGTGTCTTTTCAATATCCTCCGGCGTCAACTGCTGGGGCATATAGCCATAAAAAATCGCCACCTCTGTTTCTTCTTTAAGGGCAATATCCTCCCGACCCGCATTTCTGAACTCTTTTGCAGACTCTTTACCCTTCTTAATCAGGGAGAAAATGACTCCTTGAATCTCCTCGTCCTTCAACTTCCGTTGTTTGTCTACCTGTAGATTTTTAAGTGCGGTCTTCAGCATTCTCATACAGGAAAGGCGAACGACATCCTTTTCTTTCATGGCTTTCTTCAGATCTTCAACGATTTTTTCCTCAAGTGACATAAGACCTACCTGTGATCGTGGCCGAACAATTATAAATGTTCGGTTTTGTATTGCAATCACATATTTCCAACATTATGACGCGTCGGCAAAATGTCAACCCGGCATTTTGGCAGATTTTGTTCTTTGCGCATTATTGGCATGCTTTTATGGCGGCGGCAAGATCAAGGCTGCCATCGTAAAGGGCTCGTCCGGTAATAAAACCCATAACCCCGTCTGCTGCCAGGGGAAGGATTTTTAACACATCATCCATCTCAGAAATCCCGCCGGAAGCGATGACCGGAATGTTCGTTGTTCTGGCCAGGGCTCCGGTTGCTTCCACATTGCAGCCGGTTCTCATACCGTCTCGGTTGATGTCCGTGTATATAATCGCCGCCAGGCCATCATTTTCAAACCGTTTGGTAAGGGCTTCAGGGGTTAGGTTTATTTCTTCTGTCCACCCCTCTACCGCAATACGGTTGTTTCGCGCATCAATGCCCAGAATGATTCGACCGGGGTACAAACGGCAGGCCTCCTTGACAAAGTCCGGATTTTTGTGGGCCACTGTCCCCAGAATAACATATTGAAGCCCGAGATCAAAGTACGCACGAAGCGTCGCCATGTCCCGCACACCCCCGCCCAGCTCCACGGGAATGGGAACCGCCTCAACAATTCGGCTGATGGTTTTTTGATTGACGGGCTGTCCACTGACCGCGCCGTCCAGATCCACCAGATGAAGTCTTTTGGCGCCGCATTCAAACCATTTCCTTGCCATCTCTTCAGGCTTGTCTGAAAATATGGTCTCATCGGACATGCGGCCCTGTTTGAGCCTGACGCATTTACTATTTTTTATATCAATTGCCGGAATGATCAGCACTGGTTTCCTTTTCCCCTTCTTTTTTGGGTTTTGGGATCCCTGGCATTTCCCTAATGAGTTTTTCCAGACCGATATCGGCCAGTTTTTCGGCTGTCAGCCATCGTCCGGCGCTTTTCACATAGGTATCAAAATCAAAAAGATCCGCAAATAAAGACTGCTGTGTTTTGTCAAAATGGCTGCGCCACAAAATGGCCCCGTTTGAGGGTCGTACCAGAACGAGATCAAATGATACCGACGCGGGTCTGTCCACCGCGAAATCACTGCCAACGCGTTTCTGCCAACGATAAATACGGCCGGTAAGAACCGCATCGGCTTCGAAGGTTTTCCCCACGGACTGCAGCATTTCCCGCGGGGTTTTTTCCATTTTTTTGTCCCCGTCAATGATACTTGCCAACACACCCCTGGCCTGGCCGGGAGATACCAGTGTCCACTGCTTCCCCTCCAAGAGGTCACTGAATAAGACTTTGTTCATCTGCCTTACCACATCCACAGGCACGGGTTCGGCCAGAAACGAAGTGCCGGTTATGGGATTTTCAACAAGGTTCGGTCCCGGCCCTTCGGTCATCGCGGCGCGAAAGCCCGTGACCACGACTTTTTTTATCTCCTGGTGTAAACGGGTCTGATATGCGGTAGGTTTT
>JABGPV010000277.1 GCA_018644785.1 Deltaproteobacteria bacterium
AGGGGTTCGAGTCCCCTCTCTCGCACCAGCATTGAAACGATATCCGAATGAGACCTTTGGAAATTATGGTGTGCATTAGGCACGAACTTTAAATGTGCCTTGAAATCAAGAAAATCATTGTTAGTTTTTCACCTCACGGTGGTGGGACTTCCAGGTTCTAGCAGATGCGGGTAACCTTAGGTGCCCATAATATATTGTGAAATGTCAACATGTGAAAGAGGATGAGGATGACCATGAAAGCCAGCTTGGAAGACATCAGCCAGGTCAAAAAGAAGTTGTCCGTGGAGATTGATGCAAAGGAAGTTAACAAGAAACTCAATACCGCCTACGGGAAGATAGGGAAGCAGACGAAAATTCCCGGATTCAGGCCAGGAAAGGTTCCCAGGAAAATCCTGGAGTCCTACTTCGGAAGTCAGGTAGAGGCTGATGTGGCCAGCGAACTGGTCAATGAGTCTTTTCCGAAAGCGGTGGAGGAGACAGGTGCGTTCCCTTTGAACCAGCCTCAGCTCGAAAAAGGCGAGGTTAAACTGAACGAAAAATTTGTTTACTCGGCAACCATGGAAGTCCGGCCCAAGTTTGAAGTAAAAGACTACCTGGGCTTGGAGGCTGAGAAGGAAATAGTGTCCATTGGCGAAAATGAAGTTTTGAAAAAACTTGAACAGATCAGAGAAGGCAATGGAAAACTTGAATCCCTTGCAGAGCCCCGGCCGATCCAGGACGGTGATTTTGCCGTTATCAATTATCAGGGTTTCGAAAACGACGCGCCCCTCGACGGGATCAAGGATGAGAACTTCCTGCTGAACGTGGGGAAAGGCGATTTCCACAAAAGTATTGATGAAGCACTCATCGGGCTCAACAAGGATGACAAAAAGGACGTGGTCGTCGATTTTGAGGAAGATTACTTCAACGACAACCTGAAGGGAAAAACCGTTCGTTTCGAGGTTTTGGTGACGGATATCAAAGAACGAAATCTTCCGGAGCTGAATGACGAGTTTGCCAAGAATCTCGGTGCTGATTTCGAGGATCTGAAAGGGCTCAAGGAAGAAATTGAAAAAAATGTTGTTGCCCAGGAAAAAACCCGCGTGGAACAGGATTTGAAGCGGCGACTGCTTGGAAAGATATCCGAGGGAACTGAGTTTGAAGTTCCCCAGACACTGGTGGACGCCGAAGTGGCGTTTTCCGTCAAGAGCCTCCAGGCAAATTTTGAGAGAAGCGGGGCAAGTTTTGAAAAGGCAGGTATTTCGCCCGAAATGTTGAAACAGCAGTTTGGCCCTGCTTCTGAAAGTCGTGTCAAGGAGAGGCTTATTCTGGGCCAGATTGCCCGGCAGGACGATGTCACCATCAGCGATGATGAATTTACGGAAGGGCTCGAAAAAATGGCCCAGGGCATGGGGCAAGACGTAGAGACCATCAGAAAATATTACGAAGCACGCGGGGAAGTGGACATTTTACAGGAACAGATGCTCGAGGAAAAAACATTGGACTACCTCGTGGAAAACGCCAAGATTAAAGAGGTGGCGGCCGGTGCGCTGACGCCGGACAAAAGCGACGAAAAGGAGGCTCAGTAGACCTATTATGTTAATCCCAATGGTGATTGAACAATCAAGCCGCGGTGAAAGGGCTTATGATATTTATTCCCGGTTACTCAAAGACCGCATTATATTTATTACGGATCAGGTGGCCGATCCAATGGCCAATACCATCATTGCACAGCTGCTTTTTCTGGAATCTGAAGACCCGGATAAAGACATCCATATGTACATCAATTCCCCTGGTGGTTCCGTGACATCCGGAATGGCCATCTATGATACCATGCAGTATATTAAACCCGATGTGGCCACCATCTGCATGGGGATGGCCGCCAGCATGGCCGCTTTGCTTCTGGCGGCCGGAGCAAAGGATAAACGGTATGCCCTTCCCCATTCCAGAATCATGATTCACCAGCCGCTGGGGGGTGCTCAGGGGCAGGCTACGGATATTGACATACACGCCAGGGAAATACTCAAAATCAGGGACACCCTCAATCGGATTCTTGCCGACCATACGGGTACGGATATCAAAAGAATCCGCAAAGATACGGAACGTGATTTTTTTATGGACAGCCAGCAGGCTAAAGAATACGGTATTATCGACAAGATTATTCATAAAAGAGAAATCAAAGATTCGTTAACCGACGAAAAATAGGAAAGAAGGTCATGGGCAAAAACGATATTTCCAATGATGACCTGCTGTGTTCTTTTTGTGGAAAGAGCCAGGATGAGGTAAAAAAGCTCATTGCAGGCCCTTCGGTATATATTTGTGACGAATGTATACAGCTTTGCAACGAAATTATTGCGGAAGAATACAACCAGGAGGATGAAGAAGACGGGCCTCAGCTCTTAAAGCCCGTTGAGATCAAGGAAACCCTGGACGAGTATGTCATAGAACAGGACAAAGCAAAGAAGGTCCTTTCTGTGGCTGTTCACAACCACTACAAACGGATCAACACCAAAGTGGATATGGAAGGGGTTGAGATCGAAAAGAGCAATATCCTGCTCATCGGGCCTACGGGTTCAGGAAAGACGCTCCTCGCCCAAACCCTTGCCAGGATACTGAAAGTACCCTTTACCATTGCGGATGCCACGACATTGACGGAAGCCGGCTATGTGGGTGAAGACGTCGAAAATATCATTTTAAACCTGGTCCAGATGGCGGATTATGATGTGGAGTCGGCGTGTAAAGGCATTGTTTATATTGATGAGATCGACAAGATCGCCCGAAAATCGGACAGTCCGTCCATCACGCGCGATGTCTCCGGTGAAGGGGTGCAGCAGGCGCTTTTGAAAATAATCGAGGGTACCCTGGCAAATGTGCCGCCCAAGGGCGGGAGAAAACACCCGCAGCAGGATTTTGTCAAAGTAGACACCAGCAATATTCTGTTCATCTGTGGTGGAACCTTCAACGGCATGGACAGGATCATCAGGAATCGCATCGGAAGCAAATTCATGGGGTTTGAGGCGGACATCAAGGGGAAGGGCGACGTCGATATCAATAAAATCATGACGCTCGTTCAACCGGAAGATCTGATCAAGTTTGGTCTGATTCCCGAATTCATCGGCCGTATCCCCATTGTGACTACTTTGAACGAACTGAGCCTGGATGCCCTTGTCCGTATCCTCACGGAGCCTAAAAATGCCCTGACCAAACAGTACAAAAAACTGTTTGAACTGGAAGACGTGGAACTGAAATTTACGGAAGAAGTCCTGACCGCCGTAGCTGAAGCAGCGCTGAAGCGAAAATCAGGGGCCAGGGGCTTGCGGGCGATTCTTGAATCGCTCATGTTGGAAATTATGTACGACATTCCATCGATTCCGGAAATTCGGGAATGCATCATCAATGAAGAGGTTGTCACCAAGGGTGAACCGCCCCTGTTGGTATATGAAAACCAAGCAAAATTTGGATAAAAAATGCTGAATACCATAAAGAAAGATATTCAAGATAAAAGCGGTGTTGACGAGAAATTCTATTACCCCCTTCTCCCTTTGAGGGATGTGGTGGTTTTTCCCAACGTGGTTGTGCCCCTTTTCGTGGGGCGTAAAAAATCAATTAAAGCGCTCGAATATGCGCTTTCCCATGAAAAAGAGGTTTTCTTGTCAGCCCAGGCGGATGCCGGCGTAGATGACCCGACACCCAAGGATATCTATTCCTTTGGGACGTTGGGGGCAGTCCTTCAGTTGCTAAAGTTGCCTGACGGCACCGTCAAAGCCCTCATTGAAGGGAAGGAGCGCGGCAGGATAGATAATTTCATGGATAAGCAGGGCTTTTTCATGGTTGAGATCAGCAAATGCGAGGAGCTTTCTGTTTCGGACCTGGAAACGGAAGCCCTGATGCGCAGTATCAATACCAGCTTTGAAGAATATGCAAAACTGAATACGAAGATCGGCAAAGAAATTGTTTCGGCTGTGACCGCCATTGAAGACCCCGGACGTCTGGCCGATACCATTGCCGGTCATTTGGCAATGAAAGTTTCGGAAAAGCAGGGTATCCTGGAAACCATGAACCCCAACAAGCGGCTCGAACGGCTGTATGGCGAGTTGGGAAATGAGGTGGATATCCTTCGCATCGAACAACGGTTGCGGACGCGTGTCAAAAAGCAGATGGAGAAGACCCAGAAAGACTATTATCTCAATGAGCAGATCCGCGCCATTCAAAAGGAGATGGGGGCCAAGGACGACTTCAAAGCCGAACTGGCGGATCTGGAAAAGAAAATCAAACGTAAAAGAGTTTCCAGGGAGGCCCACCAGCGGATAAGGCAAGAATTCAAAAAACTCAAGATGATGTCCCCCATGTCGGCGGAAGCCGCCGTGGTGCGAAATTATATTGATTGGATCATTGACCTGCCCTGGTTTGAAAAGAGCCGGAAGAAATTTGACATCGCGGAAGCCGAGATCATCCTGAACGAAGACCATTACGGGCTGGAAAAACCCAAAGAGCGAATTCTGGAATATCTGGCGGTTCAACGCCTCACTAAGAAAATGAGAGGTCCTATCCTCTGCCTGGTGGGCCCCCCCGGTGTCGGTAAAACGTCACTGGCTAAATCGGTGGCCCGGGCCACGGGCCGGAATTACGTACGCCTTTCCCTTGGAGGGGTTCGGGATGAAGCTGAAGTCAGGGGGCACAGGCGAACCTATATCGGAGCAATGCCCGGAAAGATCATTCAGTTTCTGAAAAAGGCAAAATCCAACAATCCCGTATTCTGCCTGGATGAAGTGGACAAGATGAGCACTGATTTCAGGGGTGATCCATCTTCTGCGCTGCTGGAAGTACTTGATCCGGAACAGAATGTGGCCTTTAATGACCACTATCTGGACCTCGATTATGATCTCTCGGACGTTTTTTTTATCACCACGGCCAATAACCTGCATAATATTCCCATACCCCTGCAGGACAGAA
Organism: Deltaproteobacteria bacterium; assembly: GCA_018644785.1. The sequence goes on from JABGPV010000277.1 coordinate 4,933, forward strand.
TGGAGATTATCCGGTTGGCCGGTTATACGGAAATTGAGAAATTAAATATTGCAAAACAGTTTCTCGTCAAGAAACAGGTTGAACAAAACGGACTTGACCCGGAAAACATCGCCTTTACCGACAAGGCTATTTTAACGATCATCCAAACCTATACCAGCGAAGCGGGCGTTAGGAATCTTGAACGCGAGATTTCATCCATTTGCCGAAAGGTCGCCAAAGAGGTTGTGCTGAAGGGGGAAAGCACCCGGATCACCATCAAGGTTCAATCCATTCAGAAATACCTGGGCGTACCCAAATACCGTTATGGCAGAACGGAGGAAAAAGACATTATTGGCCTTACTACGGGCCTGGCATGGACGGATGTGGGGGGAGAGTTACTGCAAACGGAAGTGACGGTTATGCCGGGAAAGGGACAGTTATCCCTCACCGGCAAGCTGGGTGAGGTTATGCAGGAATCAGCTCAGGCTGCCTTGAGTTATGTCCGATCAAAGGCAAGGGCACTCAAATTACCGGATGATTTTTATGAAAAAATTGATATCCATATCCATGTCCCAGAAGGCGCCACTCCCAAGGACGGGCCGTCGGCAGGCGTTACGCTGGCGACTTCCATTGTATCGGCGTTAACGCGATATCCTGTCCGCTGCAGCATTGCCATGACAGGAGAAATAACGCTTCGGGGAAGGGTACTGCCCATCGGCGGGCTCAAAGAAAAGATCCTGGCCGCTCACCGGGGCGGGGTCACGAAGGTTCTGATCCCCATGGAGAACAAAAAAGACATTGTGGACGTCCCTAAAAGGATATTGCGAAAAGTGGAGCTAATTCCTGTAGAGCATGTGGATGAGGTTTTGAAAGAAGCCCTGATACTGGAGGACGGGCAGGAATTGTTTGCGCCGGAAGCGGAGGTTCAGCCCTTTTGCTTCACAAATCTTGACAAACCCGAAAAAGAAGTTGAAACCACTGTTACCGCGCATTGATTTCGGATTTTGTCTTGACAGGATCAACCAAACTTGCTAATTATATCCAACTGAGCTTTGGTTCAGGCGGGTAGCTCAGTGGGAGAGCACCGGCCTTACAAGCCGGGGGTCACGGGTTCAAATCCCGTTCCGCCTACCACTTTTAATAGGTGCTATCAAAAGGATCAACCGACTGCTTAAAAAGGGCCGTTTTCGATAACATGGGGGCGTAGTTCAGTTTTGGTTAGAACGCCGGCCTGTCACGCCGGAGGTCGCGAGTTCGAGTCTCGTCGTCCCCGCCAATAAAAACAAGGGGTTAGGCCAACTTGGCTTAACCCCTTTTTATTTTATGTGTCCCTCTATGTGTCTTTTTCTTTCCAGAAAGATTTGATTTGACGGAAATGAGGACTCGTTTTTGAGGTTATTTGAGGATTGGATTGATGGGAAAGAAAAATATTTTCATCATCAATTTTGAGGGATTCTTTTTTTAGAAAACTACCGAGAGAAAACCTGAAGATTGACAGACTCGCGGGGTAAA
>JABGPV010000278.1 GCA_018644785.1 Deltaproteobacteria bacterium
CTTCTACGTTGTGATAACAGGCACATAGCTCACTATGCACCTGCCATCACGCCTTGATGACGAACAAAAGCTCTGCAGGATATGCGTATATTATTTTCTTCCAGTTCCCTAAGCTTTTTCTTCAACAGGGAGTTGGAATTTCAGATTGTTTTTTTTCAGATACGCCTGAAAGCTGATGAGCCTTTCATTTTTGTACTCCATATTCACTGCCTGGTATTCACAATTATTGAGGCATCCGAAACAGAGAACACAGGAGGATGTGTTGATGGTAAAGGTATCCAGGTCGATGGAACCGGTTGGGCATTTCTGAACACAGGTGCCGCATGCCACACATTCTTGCTCGATAATGGAATGATTGTCCACGGATCGCTTGGTCCACCATTCGGGGCCGAAAAAAGTGGAAAATTCTCTTAAGGTCAGGGTTTTCCTGAATTCGGATGTCTTTCTTTGTTCAACCTGGCTTTTGACAAAGGCGGCATATTCACGGACCCTCTCATAGGTTTTGCGGTCCGGCAATATGGTGTTTTGGCCTGTTTTCAGGGCGTTTTCTTTTTTCTTAAAGGAAAGCGGGTAGGAACTGATACTCATAAAAGCTTCCAGGCCCACGGGCACGCCGTTTTTTTGGGCCAACCCCTCCAGGATGGAGCAGGCGGCATTGTGCTGGTTCCCTTCAGGTCCGCCGAAAGTGACGTATGCGGCCACGGGAATTCCTTTAAGATCGGGGAGGGACCGGATGAAATCTTTGACATAATCCGGGGTATCATAATAAAAAACAGGGGATCCGATTATGATGAGATCAGCATCGGCAATTTTTCCATTATCGAAATTGCGTAGATCTCCGTAATCAACCGTGATCCCTTTATGTTCAAGGGTTTCCGCAAGAACTTTGCCGCATTTTTGGGTGTTGCCGGTCTGGCTGTACCACAGGACGGCCGCTTTCTTTATTCCGTTTGGCTTCATGGGAACTTTTGCCTTGATGGTACTGATGGTAACGCATGAGGATAATGTGGGCAGCGTTGCCGCTGTGGCTGCCGCCGCTAGGGCTGTTATTGTGCTTTTCTTCAGAAATGTCCGTCTGTCTTCCATGGGGATTTCACCTTGTCAGCTATTTACCTGAGTGTCATCATTTGCTATATTTCCGAGATTGGTTTGAACGAAAACATGTGTGTTTATACCATCATATTGAATTGAGATATACTGACATACCCGGGGATTTTTAACAAGTATCAACCACGCCGAGTATAATGGAAAATCAGCCCGTTTCGTGAAAGAAAGCATAGGGAAATCGGCTGCAAAGCGCCTGTTTGACCCTGACCATCTGGAAGACTGTTTTCGTTAATTTGAAACTTTATACGAATATCTGTCATGAATATTATTATATTCTTGACAATTATTCTGTATAATTTTATTCATTTAGAATGTTAGACGAAATTGATTTGAAAATTCTGAGAATGTTGCAGAAGGATGCACGGGTGTCGAATAGCGCCATGGCCCGTTGTGCGGGGATGGCGACCTCGGCGATTTTCGAGCGGATCAAGAAACTCAAGGCCTTGGGTGTGATTAGAGGCTATCGGATTGATCTTGAACCCCGTATGCTGGGGATGGGATTGTTGGCGTATGTTTTTGTTAAGGTGAACATCAGGCGGGGCCAACCCGATGCGGCGCTTTTGTTGGCGGAAATACCGGAGGTTCAGGAGGTTCACCACATTGCCGGTGAAGATTGCCTGATGGTCAAGATTCGGGCGCCGGATACCGGAACCCTGGGAGACCTTTTGACCGAACATATCCACTGTCTGGAAGGCGTGCAATCCACCCGCACCACCATTGTGTTAAAAACCGTCAAGGATACGGCCGAACTGCCGCTGACCTATGTGGGAGAGATGGGTAAAAAATGAATGTTGCCATTGTGGGGGCCGGGATTGCGGGTTTGAGTTGTGGGTACAAGCTTGTCAGGGCCGGGCTGAAACCGGTGGTTTTTGAAAGCGAGGCCTTTGCCGGTGGCAGGACCCATGCCCATGAAAAAGACGGCTTCGTGATGGATACGGGCGCCTATACGATTCCGGAATTTCACAAGAAATTTCTGGCTTTGGTTGACGAGTTGGGTCTGTCGGGCGATTTGGTTGAGGCTCCGGGCAATTCGGTCATCTATAAAGAAGGCTGGCCCCACCCAATGGAGATCGGCACGCCGGTCGATTTTATGCGTTTGAAGCTATTGCCGTTTAAAAGCAAGGTCAGGCTGGTTAAGATCTTTATGCGAGCCGTTTCACTGGGTAAACATCTCGATTTGAATCGACCCGATGACAAAACATTCCAATTGGAGCAGGAGAGCGCTGCGGAATACCTTTTGCGAAACGGCCGTGAAGATTTGCTAACCCACATTGCCTGGCCGGTCTTCAGCGAGCTTTTCCTCGGAAATCCGGAAAAAAATTCAAAGGCCGCCTTTTTGGCCACCATTCGAAAACTGGTTCGATTCAAAATTTTCTGCTTCAACTCCGGGATGGGAACGGTGGCCCGGAAACTGGCTGAAAAGATGACGGTGCGGTTTAATACCCCGGTGGTTGGGGTCAACCGGAACATGGCCACCGGTGCCTGGCGAGTGGACTGGGGCGGAGAAAGCCCCGGAAGCGGACACTTCGATCACATTGTGTTTGCGCTTCCCCCACCGCTGGTTCCCGATATTTACACATCTCTATCGTCTTTGGCAACGGATCTATGCCGTGGGGTCGTATACGAACCCTGCTTGGTTGTTGCTCTGGCATTAAAAAAACCGCCCGCTGGTTCCGCCATGATTTGTGCCATGCTCAGGGAAGAATTCCCCCATGTGGCCACCGTAATTTTCGATCATCTCAAGGGCTCCGGCCGTGTGCCCCAAGGTAAAGGACTGTTAACTGCCATCCTATCCGCCGATGCCAGCCGTAAATTGTATAAGAACGGCGACGGTCGGATCCGCGCCGTCGTTCTGGATGAATTAAGCTCTTTGTGGCCCGAACTTCAAGACGATTTACTGTTTGCAGAAGTTTTCCGCTGGCAACAGGCGGCCGTACAACTGCCTGAAGGCGCCCTTAGAGCCCAGGTGCGGCTGCGGGATCTGCTTAAAAAGGAACATGGGCAGCTTCATTTTATCGGTGACGGTTATTTCCGCGCCAGTATGGAGATCGGGGTTGTCACCGGTTATGGTGCTGCCGATCGGATATTGGCGTAGGTAGGAGATTTTTATTGCTCACTCACCGCCAATTTGGCCGCCAGAGCCGCAACCCAAAAAGTCTCACGCAAGCGGCCAGCCGCAACGCTCTAAAAACAGTTTTTTCGAATTTATTGGCGCCTTTGTGGCTTAGCGTGATATAAACTTTTCCAGGGTCTGAAGTTGAAACACTGAAATCCCCCTGTAATCATGAGAATCCCGTTTCAATGCGCCGCTTTTTCTTTGTTTTGAAAAGGTTCCAGGAAATAAGTCATCAAGGAGAGTGCCATGAAAAAACACGATCTGACTCAGTTGAAACACATCGGTCCGTCACGCATGAAATTGCTCAACAAGCATGGGATCACCACCATTAAGCAACTTGATGAAACGCCGGTGGAAAAACTGATGGAGATCGAATCCATCGGCGAACGTTACGCAAAACAAATCAAGGATGCTGTGACTGAATATTATGGGAAAATGCCTGAACAGTTTTCTGAAAAGGCCACGCCTGGCGATGAAAAAGGGATCGTTGGCATCAATGGGAATTTGAGCAAACGAGTAAAAGTTCTCAATAAGCGTTTAAAGAAGGCCAGGGAAAGTTTAAAGCCTTTGGGGAAAAAGAAATATCTGGAACCCTATATTGAATTGAAAATCAAATCCAACAAACTCAAATCCCGTCTTAAGGATCTGGAACCAATAGCGGGCAACCTTTCAAAAGAGGTTAAGGAAGATATTATCAGGAATGCCGACGCGCTGAGTGGCATGTTGAAAAGTAAAGGGAAAAAGCCAAAAAAGAAGAACTATGAAAGATTAATCCAGGAAATCAAGGCTTTTTCCAAAAAGCTCCGGGAGACGTTTTCCTAAATGAAGCACTATCATGAAGAAGATACTGTTGCTGGGCGATATTCATGCAAATTATCCGGCCTTTAACGCTGTTGTAAAACAGTTCCGTCCGGATTGGTTCGATTTCATCATCAATACAGGTGATTTTATGGTTTACAGCACATTTCCCAATGAGACCATCAAATGGTTTCGTCAAAGAAGAAAAACCATCTGCATCCTAGGCAATACGGACCGGCGAATCTTAAGGATCTTAAAGGGCGAAAAGCTAAGAAGACCCAAAAAAAAGGAAAAACGGGTCATGTACTTCTGGACGTCTGAAAAGCTGCTTCCTGATAACATAGAATATTTGAAGTCCTTGCCGAAGCAAGCGGATTTGAGTTTAGGTGCGATTCAAATCGGCGTCTTTCATGGAACTTTCGATGATGCGGATGAAACCCTATTTCCCCATGATGCCGAGGGCCGTTTTGTTGAACTGGCAAACGACGCACCCTATCACATTCACATTATGGGACATTCTCATGTCCCGTATCATAAAATTGTTGACGGGGTTCATTTCATCAATCCGGGGAGTGTGGGGCGGATGTTTGACGGAGATCCACGGGCTTCTTTTGCAATCCTTGAGGTATCTTCAGAGAGAATAAGCGTTAAACATTTTCGCATCCCCTATCGGGTAGAAGAGGTTGTCAAAAGCCTGAAAGATAATCACCTGCCTGATATTTATTCAGAAATGTTTCAAACAGGACAGAAATTAAATTGATTGGAGATGCCATGAAACCTGACGGAAAAAAAAAGAATAAGAAAAAGGATTCACAAAGGAAAGTGGCTAATTCGACGGCGCAGATCAGAGATGTTGTAAGAAAAGTCGAATCGAAAATCAAATCCAGCAAACCTGACAAGCGGATTCGAAAAATCCTCAAAGTGTTAAATAAGAAAGATAAAGAAGAAATCGTCCAGGCGGTACTGGAGAAATACTACAATTCAGAAGAGTTGAAACCCTACCAGGCGGAACTGATAAAGCTGCAGCGCCATCTGGAGAAGACCAAAAAGAAGATGGTTATTCTGTTTGACGGGCGGGATGCCTCCGGCAAAGGCGGTACAATCCGGCGGATTACCCGGTATATGAATGAAAAGAGGTATCGTGTGGTTGCTTTGGGCAAACCGAGTGACCACCAGAAGACCGAGCTCCATATCAAACGATATGTCGAACAGTTCCCCCATGCAGGCGAGATCGTTCTGTTTGACAGAAGTTGGTACAACCGGGCCATGGTTGAGCCGGTGATGGGATTTTGTACTGCCGCCCAATACAGGCGATTCATGAAAAAAGTAGTAACCTACGAAAATAATTTCGTTGAAGATGCGGGCCGGACCATCCTGCTGAAGCTCTACTTTTCGGTGACCAAAAAAGAACAGGCCAGACGCTTTAAAAGAAGGAAAAATGATCCATTAAGGCAGTGGAAGCTTTCCGAAGTGGATTTGCAGGCCCAGGAAGTATGGGACGATTTTACCGAGAAGAAATATATCCTGTTGAAAAAAACGCATACTAAAAAAGTGCCGTGGTACATCATCCGATCCGACGATAAGCATCTCGCCCGACGCGAAACCATGAAGGTGATCCTCAATTCCGTTCGCTACAAAGGCAGAAGCCGAAAACTGAATTTTGCCACTGATCCGGATATTGTGGTTCCGGGAAACAAAGAATTAAAATTAATGGAAAAACAGGTAAGAAAATATGGTAAATCTCTGGCATGATGCTGGCAAACCCGGACCGATGATGCTCTCTCATGTGGTTCGCTAAACCCGAACTCTGATCAACTGGAAAATAACAACTCGCAAATAGCAAACGCTATCCAATTAGCCGAATGGGGGGGGAATGTCGAAAAAGAATAAAAAGAAATCCAAAAAGCCTAAGAAGAAGTTACTCGAACACACGGCCTTTAAAAACAGAGACAAGGGCAAAAAGAAGAATCGCGAATCCATTTGGGTCAAAAAATTCACCCTTGAATACGAAGAGGAGTTGCATAAGCTGCAAATCGAGCTGTTGAAATGGCAAAAGCATGTCATTGCTAACGAACAGCGTGTATTAATGTTATTTGAAGGACGGGATGCCGCCGGTAAGGGTGGGACCATAAAAAGGATTATTGAGCATTTGAATCCAAGGGGTGCTCGGGTTGTGGCACTTCTGAAACCCAGCGACAGGGAAAAGACGCAGTGGTATTTTCAGAGATATATTCAACAACTCCCATCCGGGGGGGAGATTGTACTTTTTGACCGCAGCTGGTACAATCGCGCCATGGTTGAACCGACCATGGATTTCTGCACCGATGAGGAGAATAAGCGCTTTTTGAAAGACACACCCATGCTGGAGTCAATGCTGGTAAAG
>JABGPV010000279.1 GCA_018644785.1 Deltaproteobacteria bacterium
AGATGGTGCCGAAGGGCTTGTTCAGCATCAGATAATGTTTTTGAGGGGGTAATGGAATTTTTTGTCCGTCCACACGAATGTCGTCTTTCCCCCAGAATGCTGTTGTGCCAAGTGCTTTGACCGGTTTTCCGTTAACCATGATTCGGCCGGAGAGTATCCATTGATCGGCTTTTCGTCTCGATGTTAACCCCGCTGAAGACAATATGCGGTTGAGCCGCCAGGGTTCTTCAGGATTGAAGGGCTTTTCGGGACGTGAAAGGGGGGTGAATGAGGTTTCCTTTTCAGAACTCGGAATCTGTGCTCCCGGTTTCTGTTTTGACCGCGTCTTCCTGAACGGTTGATGCCGCCGGGGTTTCGTTTTTGTGGGTCTGGGTCGCTTGCGCTTCACCGATTCCGAACTCCTTTATCTCTTTTAGTTTGGGAAGGGATTCAAGACTATGGAGATCGAAGACTTCCAGAAACTTCCGGGTTGTGCCATAGATCAACGGCCGGCCGGGAAGGTTCTTTCGGCCCATAATCCGAATCAGGTTCTTTTCCAGGAGTGTTCTCAGAATTCCGCCGGTATCCACACCCCTGAATTGTTCGATCTCCTGTCGAATCACCGGTTGTTTGTAGGCGATGATCGCCAGGGTTTCCATGGCGGCAGTGGATAATCTGGCGGCAGACCGCTTTGTCATCCGGAGCACATGGGGGGCATAATCCGGCTTTGTCCTGATTTGATACCCTTCGGCCACCTCTTTGAGGGCAAAGCTCCGGTCCATGGCGTCATATTCATGCCTGAGCGTCTCCAGTGCTTCCTCAATCTCAGGTAATCCTGTGTCAGGCAGACACCCTTGAATATCGCGGACCCGCAACGGCTTATCAGTGGCAAACAAAAGGGATTCAATAATTAATTTAAGCTGTTTTTCCATCCTCGCCCCTGTAAACGGATGGATTGCCTTCATCAAAGCAGGCCGAAAGCCGGATCCGGCTCTGTTGAGAAGGCTGAAAAACCTTAATCAAGCCCATATGGACCAGTTCCAGAAGGGCAAGAAAGGTGACCACCAATTCCGATATATCCTGGTTTCCTGCAAAGATTTCTTCAAAAAAAATATCGGGTTTTTCTCTCAGCAGGGCAATAATGCTCTCGACTTTATCCTTCACCGACCACTTTTCCAGGGAAACCGTGAGATTCCCAGGGTCCTCCCCAAGGGACACCACACGACGGAATGCATCTATCAGTTGAAAGAGGGTCACATCCGGTTTCGGCATCATATCCGGATATTCATCAAAAGAGGTGGCATCCCCTCTGGCAAAGACATCTCTGCCCAGAATTTCCCGCTCTGAAAGTTCTTGTGCCATTTCCTTGAGCTGCATGTATTCCAGAAGCGGTCTGGTAATTTCAAGGCGGGGGTCTTCCTCTTCATCCCCTTCATTTCGGCCCGGCAGCAGCATTCTGGATTTAATGTGAATGAGCGTGGACGCCATTACCAGGAAATCTCCGGCAATGCTCATTTCCAGGGATTTCATCAGCTCCAGGTAATCAAGATACTGGTCCGTGATGCTTGAAATGGGGATGTCAAATATATCCACCTCATTTTTGTGAATCAGGTGAAGTAAAAGGTCCAGGGGACCCTCGAACATTTCCAATTTGACTTTGTAGTCCATCACTCCGATTTATTGTTAAGGGTTAGATTTTGACTGCCTCCCTTACCTGGTTCATGGTCTCCCTGGCAATGGAACGGGCGTGGTCATTGCCGTCGTTTATGATTTCTTTGACTTTGTCCAACTGGCTTTCCAGCTCTTTTCTTTTGGCCTTTATGGGAGCGAGTCCTTCTTTGAGGCCTTCGGCCATCATTTTTTTACATTGGACACACCCGATTTCAGCCGATTTGCACCCTTCCTTAATTTCTTCGCAGGTGTTTTCGTCGGTGTAGATTTCATGGAAGGAAAAAACGTTACAGATTTCCGGATCTCCCGGGTCTGTTTTCCGTGCCCGCTGGGGATCCGTAATCATCTGCCCGACCTTATTGTCAATTTCCTTGTCCGTATCCGTGAGGAAAATGGCATTGCCGTAGCTTTTGCTCATTTTTCGACGGTCCGTGCCCAGAATTTTTGATGTGGGTGTTAACAGAACCTTGGGGACGGGAAATATGTCGCCGTATATATGGTTGAACCGCCTGGCAATTTCCCGTGTCAACTCCACATGGGGCGCCTGGTCTTCTCCCACCGGAACCCCGATGGCTTTGTACATCAATATATCCGCAGCCTGAAGCACCGGATAGCCTAAGAAACCATAGGTGAAAATATCCTTGTGGCTCAGTTCCTTCAGCTGTTCCTTGTAGGTGGGATTTCGCTCCAGCCAGGGCAGCGGGGTCAGCATGGAAAAGAGCAGATAGAGCTCCGCATGTTCTTTGATATCAGACTGAATAAAAAATGTGGATTGTTCAGGGTCAAGTCCCACGGAAATCCAATCCATGATAATTTCATAGGTGCTTTCTTTGATGATTTCCGTATTGGCATAGTCACTGGTCAGCGCATGCCAGTCTGCGATAAAATAGAAACACTGAAACTCTTCCTGAAGCTTTTTCCAGTTAAGCAGAGCACCGCGCAAATGTCCGAGATGTAGTTTGCCGGTGGGTCTCATGCCGCTTACGATTTTCCCTTTTGCCATTCCCTCTTGTTCCCCTTTCCGTAAAAGTGATCTAAAGTGTCTAACGCGGCAAGCCGCAGTTTAAAGTTTAAAGTTTAATGTTTAAAGTTTTAGGTTTTTCAGTCAATGAACTTCTTGTTTTTTGTGACAGAAAACCAGGTGATAAGGCCCTAAAGTTGATGTTTGGTTTCTATTCGATGTTGGATGTTGGACGTTCGATGTTCGACGTTCATCTTTTTGACCTCAGGTCTCCAAATTCCTGTTTGACAAGCGCAATTTCATCTTCCTTTTTCTGTGTCAGCTGATTCATTCGGGCTTCCAGGAGCCTTTCAAAAATTTCTCTGAAGATGGGTCCCGATGTGAACCCCATCCTTAACAGATCATCACCGTTGAGGCGAATCTTTTTTCCTTTCAACTGTGTGAAAAAATGGGAGATCAAACGCTTCATCCGCTCTTTTTTGCTTTTGCCATCAAATACAGCAGCATTTCCGTATCATGGGATCTGAGTATGGCAAAGAGCTCATAGTCAGTTCCGTCGAATCTGAAAAGGGTATTCATGAGTTGTTGTTCCGCCATGCCCCGGGGGGAGAGGCATTCGGCCCCTATCTCATGGGTTAATCTCCTGAAAATATCCGTGTCAATTCCGCTGGTGAGCCCATACCAGTAGACCTTCCATTCTGTTATGGGTTCTTCCAGAAAAAGGAGATGATACCAGGCGATGACTTCAGTAATTTCTTCGAGCAGGCTTTTGATGGCATCATTCAGATCGAGATGGGGAGATGCAAATTTCAGAAGATTAAATTCCTTCAGCCGCACGAGGGTACTGATGGGATCTTCTTCCTTGAGGATGAGTTTCAGCTCCCCCAGAATCCTGCGTGATGCCAGGCTGTCGGTCCAATCCATTTTTGCAGCGGTTTTTATGAGGGCAAGGGTCAGTTTTCCAATGGTAAAGCCGAACCGTTGTTCAAATCGTATGGCCCGGAACATGCGCGTGGGATCTTCCACAAAGCTTAAGTTATGCAGGACCCGCAGCGCTTTGTCCTTGATATCCTTCTGAGCGCTAAAATAGTCGATGAGGGTGCCGAAAGACCGTTTGCTTAAACTGACGGCCAACGTGTTCACTGTGAAATCCCGGCGATACAGATCCAGTTTCAATGAGCTTGTTTCAACGATGGGTGGTGCTCCCGGGGACTTATAATATTCAATCCTTGCAGTGGCCACATCCACCTTGAATCGGTCTTTGAAAATCAGCACAGCGGTACCGAATTTCTGGTGGCTTCGCACTCGGACCGGATGTTCTTTGGCAAATTCACGCGCAAACTTGATACCGTTTCCCTCAATGACGATATCCACATCCAGGTTGTCAAATTTCAGAAAGATGTCCCTGACCAACCCGCCCACAAGATAGATGCCGTATCCGAGAGAATCGGCAACGTCCCCGAGTTCTCTTAAAAGGGTGACCACCCTTTTTGGCAGCCGTTCTTTGAGCATTCCGGAAAGATTCCGTTTTCGGACCACCGAACCACCTTTCTTGCTGTCCTGGAGGGCATCGGGGACCAGCGGGTTTCCCACCAGGATGTTCAGAAGATCCGTTCGGGTGATAACCCCTTTTACCTGCTTGTTTTCAACCACCGGAAGGATTCTCAGCCTGCCGCGAATAATCAGATCCTGGATTTGTTTGAGGGGTGCATCCGGATGAACGGTGGCGAATTCAATGTTCATGTAGTCGCACACGTTTCGGTCTCCGAGTCCGAGGTAAGCCGCTTTTTCAACAATCTGACGGGTGACGTAACCGGAGAGGCCGTCATCATCCATCACCATCAGTACATTGATGTTGTAACGGGTCATGTAATCGGCCGCTTTGTCAACGCTGTCTGCCGGACGAATTCCGATGACCGGCGAAGACATCATGTCCCTGGCATTTCCGCTTTGCCCGATACGGCTGTACAAAAGGGCATCCAGTGACCGTTCCACCTGGATCAATGTCTGGTCTTTGATGGTTGCCGAGGCCGCCTCCGGATGTCCGCCCCCGCCGAATGCGCTGGCAATCTCCGCTGCATCCACGGTGTCGACCCGGCTTCGGGCCACCAGGAAAATGCGGTTTTCCATCTGGGCCAGCGCAAAGACCACCTTCAGGCTCTCCATTTCCATGAAGCGGTGTACCAGAACAGCGAAGTCCGGTACAAATTCATCCGTGATGACCTTGCTGATGACAATTTCAGTCCCGTTAATCATCCGGGTGGTGGCCGATTGTATCAGGTCATTGAGCAGCCAGAGGTTCTCGGTGGTCAGCTCACGGGTCAGCATGTCCGAGATAACATTGTGGTCGGCGCCCTGGGCGGCAAGCCAGGCCGCCGCGTCATAGTCCTGGCTGGTGGTGGAAGAGAACGTAAAGCTTCCCGTATCTTCGTGAATCCCCAGACACATGACAGTGGCCTCTTCCGGGGAAACAGGGATATGCCTTTTTCGAATAATGTCAATCATCAATGCCGTGTTCGAGCCGATTTTACGGATGACTTCCAGCTGGCCGTGTACGTCGTCCGAGGCAGCGGGGTGATGGTCGTATATGTGGATTTCCACATCTTCGCGATCCGCCAGGCGGGCAAAGTCTCCGATACGGCCCTTTTGACGGGTGTCCACCAGAATCAGCCGTTTGACGGCATCGATGTCGATTTTTTTTACTTTGGTGATATTCAGGAGGTAGAAGGTGGAATTCAGAAAAAAATTTCTGAGATTTTTTTCCTGAGAGCCGGGAAAAGCTAAAGATGCTTCAGGATAGAGTTTGCTGGCGGCCAACATGGAGGAGAGGGCGTCAAAATCGGCGTTGACATGGGTCGTAATGACCTCTGCATGAACTTCCTGAAACTTTCTCTTCCTCTGTTGTCGCGTTCTCGTGGTCTCAGACACGGAGCCTTTCCTATGACAAGGGACAGCTTTTACCTTTCAGAGTTCCGCACGCCTGTTCCTGTTAAATGATCAGCCTGGTAATCGGGGGATAGGGATACTACAGCCCCTTCAACTTTTCTTCGCTTTCCTGGCTTTTTTTGCAGTTGATACACAGGGTGGTGACCGGGCGTGCGTTCAGTCGTTGCTCTGAAATGTCCTCGCCACATTCTTCGCAGATGCCGAAAGTTCTGTTCTCAATTCTGCTCAAGGCCTCTTTTATTTTTACAATCAGTTTTCTTTCCCTGTCCCTGATTCTCAGCGTGAAATTTCTCTCTGATTCCAGTGTGGCCCTGTCTGTGGGGTCGGCATAGTTATCCCGATGGTCTGTCATACCGCTGACGGTCTTCGTGGCTTCGTCAAGGAGTCCATCTAACCTTTTTTCAAGAAAACCTTTGAAATATTCCAGATCTTTTTTGTTTAACATGATTCTCTCCATCCAAAAGACAAGAAATTAGCGATCTTTCCCCTATCACCATTTCGTAATAATGTAAACTCCGATTTTTTAGGTAGTGCCCATCCACAAATGGCCAATTTGCCCGATTTCGGCGTCAGGCTCAAATTGTAATCCTCGAAATACTAAAATGTATTCCTGCGGTTACAATTATCGCCTTCCTTGAACTCGAACAAATTTTCTCATTTGTGGACACTGGATAATTCGCAAAAGGGACGAATAATGAACAGGGAAAGCATTATCGCGACATGTCATGAATGCGGCACAAAGAACCGGATTCCGAAAAGTCGGATGGGTGAAAAGCCGTTGTGCGGAAAATGTAAAGCACCGTTGTTGGTCGGTACGGTTACTGATAAGCCCA
>JABGPV010000028.1 GCA_018644785.1 Deltaproteobacteria bacterium
GACCGTTCCCAATTCAAAATACCGCTTGGGCAAATCACGATAACTTCTGATTTTGGAGCCGAAAATCAGCATGTGGGAAAGGCAATTCATAGGTTTTATGCCATAGGACTGCCCATCAATTTCGGTGAAATACATGTTTTCGCGGTAGTTGTCAAAATGCCCGGATTTTTTCCACAAGTCCGTCTTCAGGATCTCCGGGCCTCTCGCCAGCTCATAGCCTCTTTTGAGATGCTCCGAAATCTCAAAATCCTCCAGAAGGTAACGCAACATGGCGCCGTTGGGGTGCCAGACAACCATTCCCGCACCCACTTCTTCATAGGTACTGAAAAGTTCCAGCTGGGTCCCGAGCTTCACATGGTTCCGTTTTCGGGCCTCCTCCAACATATGTAGATGCTTTTTCAGCTGCTTCCGGTCGGAAAAACCCACACCGTATATGCGGCTCAACATGGGCCGATGTTCATCGCCCCGCCAATATGCACCGGCCACCTTGATCAAATGAAACGCCTTAATCATGCCGGTGGAAGGAATATGCGGCCCGAGACACAGGTCCGTAAAACTCCCCTGGGTGTATAGGGAGACCGTCTCCGCCCCCAGGTCTTCGATGAGTTCAACCTTGTAATCCTCACCCTGCGCTTTGAAGAACGCCACTGCCTCCGAAACGGCCATCTCTTTTCTGGTAAAGGGAAGATCAGCCGCAATGATCTCATTCATCTTTTCTTCCACATGCTGAAGATCATCCTCTTTGAAAGGCCGCTCGTAATCAAAATCGTAGTAGAATCCATCTTTCACAGCGGGTCCGATGGTCACTTTCACGCCGGGAAAGAGTTCTCTAACGGCCATGGCCATCACATGCGAAGTGCTGTGTCGAAGGATTTCCAAACCCTCATCAGAATGGCGGTAAATGGGTTCCAACTCCGTGTTTGCACCCAATTCAGTCGAAAGATCCTGAAGGATCCCGTTCGCCTTCACCGCCACCACACGGTCCAGTCCACCCACTTTCAGATGCTCCAGCGCCTCGGCAGCCGAAAGGGTTTCCGCCTCCACCGGGTGAACATCCTTGCCTTTTATACCGACAGAAAATACTTCCATGAGGACAACCATCAAAGAAAATAAGGCATCTGAAGTGAAACGATCACTTCCCAAGATGCCTCATACATGTCAACATCGACGTTTAAATGATCTTCACAAAACAACTTAAGAACGCTTCTCGAAAATCCAAGCAAAAAAAATATCCAAGTTTTATAAACAATAACATGATGAAATGCAAGTTAAAAATGTCCCCATGTGAATTCCCGTTCAGATCCGGAAGGTACACGAACCCAGACCGGAAGAAAAGGGCTGCTGACTCCGCCAAAGTGGCTACGACGGCCGGATCAAAAAAATCATTTTTTCTTGTTCGTAAAAAAGTTCTTTCAAAAAAACCAGGCTACCGCTATATTCTGACTTCCTAAAGATGAGAATAACGAGAGGGTAAAATGCTTCGATGCGCTTTACAGCTTGCCTCTACCGCAAGAAAGACACTCCTCGTGACTGTTTTCTTTTTCCTTTCGGGCCTTTTTGCATTTCATGGACAACAGCCCAACGCCCGGGTGCTGACGGACGAACTGGGCCGGAAAATGACCGTTCCGGACGATCTCAAACGGGTTGTTTCCCTGGCCCCAAGCATTACTGAAATCATTTTTGCCCTGGGCAAAGAGGATCTTCTGAAAGGAGTCACACGGTTCAGCGATTTTCCGGCTGCAGCTGAAAAGCTGCCTAGCGTGGGTTCCTATGTTCACCTGGATCTTGAAAAAATCGTTGCCCTGAAGCCGGATCTCTGTATCGGCATTAAGGATGGGAACCCCATAGCGGTGGTCAGAAAGCTGGAACACTTGGGCATACCCGTCTATGCCGTTGATCCCAGAGACCTGAACGCCGTCCTTGAAACCGTTATTCAACTGGGCCATCTCCTGGGCGCGGATCAAAAGGCGAAAGCCATTGTTTCCGATATGCGCACCCGCATGGAACGGGTGAAATCCCTGGTGGCCACATCACCCCACAAGCCCCGCGTTTTTTTTCAAATCGGCGTGTCGCCCATTGTTTCCGCGGGCACCCAGACCTATATTCACGAATTGATCGTCATGGCCGGGGGCAGAAATCTTGCAGAGGGCCCTGTGGCCTACCCAAGATACAGCCGTGAACAGGTACTGGGCCTTTCCCCCGACGTTATGATTATCACCTCCATGGCCAGGGGGGCCAGTTTTAAGAGTGTCAAAAAACAATGGTCCAAATGGCCATTCATGCCCGCTGTTCGGGACAATCGCATCCTGCTTCTGGATTCCAATCTCTGCGACCGTCCCACGCCCCGGCTCATTGATGGCCTGGAACGGGTTGCTGAAGCGATTCACCCGGATCTCTACAGGAAAAAACCGTGAAAACCCAAAGGCCGCACGTTTTAAAACGCATATGGATCATATCGATTCTGCTCCTCTTTGTTCTCGCCGTAACCATGGTTATAGGCATCTCCGTGGGGTCTACCGGCAGCAACTTCAAAGAGACCTTATTCTCTCTTTTGGGCATAGAGAAGGCAGACGCCATGCTTGAAACCATTGTCTGGCGCATCCGCCTGCCCCGGGTGTTTCTGGCGACGCTGGTCGGCGCAGCCCTTTCGCTTGGGGGACTGGTTTTTCAGGCCCTGCTTCGGAATCCTCTTGCCGAGCCCTATATCCTGGGTATTTCAAGCGGATCGGGCATCGGGGCCATTCTCGGCATCCTGACGGGCATGTCCCCTTTTCCCGGCGTAAGCCTCGCCGCTTTTGCCGGCAGCATGGCCACCCTGTTGCTTCTTCTGTTTATGACGTCGGGCAAAACCATGCTGAAAAAAAACATCCTTCTTCTATCGGGGGTCATGGTCAATGCGTTCTGCGGGGCGTTTATCATGTTTCTCATATCCATCACCCAGGACGACCGCCTTCACAACATCATCTTCTGGCTCATGGGGGATCTGTCCATGGCGGACCTTCCACAGGTCTGGCTGCTGGCTGCGGTGGTGGTGCCCTGTACCGTTTTGATTTTCTGTCTTTCCAATACCATGAACCTCTTTCTCATGGGCAAAGAACTGGCCCAGACCATGGGGGTCAACATTAAAGTCATCACCGCAATCCTTCTGGTGGCGACCTCCATCATGGTCAGCGCCACGGTAGCTGCCTGCGGA
The DNA here is from genome assembly GCA_018644785.1 of Deltaproteobacteria bacterium. The sequence continues at coordinate 3,194 of JABGPV010000028.1, forward strand.
CCCATCGGCTTTGTGGGGCTGGTCATTCCACACCTGCTGAGGCTTATTGTAGGACCGGACCACCGGGTGCTGGTTCCCGCCTGCCTGCTGGGGGGGAGCGCCTATGTGGTGCTTTGTGACATTCTGGCCAGGACATTGCCGGAACAGGGGGAAATGCCCGCCGGCGTCGTAACCGCTATGATCGGTGCACCCCTTTTCATCATATTGCTAAAAAAATCGTCATGAAACCATCTATCCAAGCCACCTCCCTGCATGCCGCCTATGGATCCCTGTCGGTACTTCAGGATGTTTCCTTTTCCGTGCCCAAAGGGGAATTTTTCATCGTTATCGGTCCCAACGGTTCGGGAAAGACCACTTTGCTGAAAATCCTATCCGCCATCACGCCATTTAAGAGGGGAAACCTTGAAATTGCAGGGCTCCCCATGGCAAAATACTCCCGACGTTCTCTGGCAAAGATCATGGCCCTGGTCCCCCAGACCGTTCCCGAAGATCTTCCGTTTACCGTCAGAGAATTAATCCTCATGGCCCGAACACCCCGTATGGGTCTTTTAGGACTGGAAGGGGATCTGGATATCAGAATAGCTGAAGAAGCCATGGCCTTTACAAGAGTGGAATCCCTGGCCGAGCGAAAAATGGATCAGTTGAGCGGTGGGGAACGTCAAAGGGTATTCATTGCCAGAGCCATCTGCCAGGAACCGCAGATCATCCTGCTTGATGAACCCACGGCGGCCCTGGATCTGGCCCATCAGGTGCGGATCATGGATCTGATGGAAAAGCTGCGGGAGGAAAAAGGCCTCACCATTGTGATGGTATCCCACGATATCAACCTGGCGGCCATGTACGGTAACCGCCTCATGCTGCTCAAAAAAGGACGGATTGTTAAAATGGGCCTGCCCGCGGAGGTATTCACCTTCAAAACCCTGGAAGAAGCTTACGAGTGCCCTCTTCTGGTGGATGAAAGCCCACTAGGGAATTGCCAGCGGGTAACGCTGGTGCCCCGGAAATTTATCAATCGGGATTTACAGGCCATGGCCCAAAAGAATCGGGACTGAGAAAAGACTCGGAGAGATTCTTTACCCCATCTTTGCAAGGAGATAAAAAATTATGTGGGCGATGTTGTGTCGGCTAGTATATTCGGTTCCGTGTCTGTTGTTCGTGATGGTCGGATTCGCCGAGGCCTCCGGGGGGTTGCTTCCCGGTGATCCCATGGTCCGCGTTACCGCACCCCCGGCGCTGGAGGTAAACGTGGATGCCGTTCTTGACCGCCTGAGCCAAGACGTCTCACGGGACAGCGGATTAGATCGCAAGCTGCTTACCTGTTATTGGCAACGGTTTGAGGCGATCAACTGCATGGGGAAAAAGGCTGAGGGGCATCCGATTTTTGTTGATCTATATGTGCCCAATTTTTTGACCAATGCTGATGTTGCCGTAATTATGCATAGTATTGCGGATTCGTTGGCCAGGAGCACCGGGATTGATAAGAAGTGGGTGTTTGTGCATACGCATACGGCGAAGAAAGGTCGGGCTTTGCTTTCCGGCGAAGTGCAATGATGAAGGCTTGACGATCCCTTTTTATCAAGGATTAAAAGACTTCTTGGTAGAGGTTATTCGAAGTGGGAAATTTCAATTTTTGGCAAAAATGGCTTCTAATAGTTGGTATTTATCTGGTTGGTTTTGGACTTTTTTTAACCTTTTTCAGTCAATCAAGTTTGATGGATTTTCTCTTTAATAAACAGATTGATCCAATTTTTTGGGTGAATGCAGAATTGCCTGAGAACACATTGAAATTCCAGGGTTGGATATATGGCGTCTTGGGAGCAGTGATTGCAGGGTGGGGAACATTGATAGCATTTTGGGCTTTTTACCCGTTTAAAACTCGTGAGAGATGGGCTTGGAACGGCCTGGCATTTGGAACCGGCATCTGGTACTGTGCCGATACGGCAATTTCTGCCATATACGGTGTTACATTTAACATTGTTTTTAACACAATAATGCTCGTCCTATTAGCGACACCTCTGGTATTTACAAAAAAATACTTCACTAAATAGTGTCTGAACGAAAACTAGGATTTTTCGTCAAGGTCAAGGAAGATCAAAATTTTAACCGCAGGAATATATTGAATATTTCGAGGATTCAAATTTTTCTCTGACGCAGAGATTGGCAAAAAAGACAGTTTTCGTTCGGGCACTAAATAGAGGGGCTGATGCCCAACCAATCGCTGTATTTCATCGGCCCCACCCAAATCGGATAACCAACAAAGGGGCCAATCTGAGGTCAAACCATGACAAGGAACAGAATCATGAAAATAAATCCGAAATTCGTCTCTCCTTGCGGGCTATATTGCGGCGTCTGTGCCATTTATATGGCAGATCGCGACAACAACCAAAAATTCAAGGAAAGGCTGGCGGGTCTATACAAAGGAGGGGTTTCCGGTAAAGGCACGCTTCCCAACAGTAAAGATCTTTCACCAGAGGATATTCGATGCAGCGGCTGTTTTTCTGATGAGTTGTTTATGCATTGCAGGCAGTGTGAGATCAGAGAATGCACCATAGAAAAGGGGTACACCGGATGTCATGAATGCGATGAATTTCCTTGCCGGCATATTGACGATTTCCCCATGGCTGTCGGAAAAAAGGTCATTTTACGGTCTGTCCCCTATCGACGAAAATTCGGCACGGAAAAATGGGTCATGGATGAAGAAGCCCGCTATTTCTGTCCTGAATGCGGCAATAAAGTTTTCCGTGGCGTTGTAAAATGTAATCAATGCAAAGCAAAACTGGATCTGGACTAAGGGCCTCGGATGGGAGGTTCCCGAATACGAGCGCCGTGGGCGCCGGCTCCGGAACCTTTATGATGCCTTGATCCGAGTGTTGTTATGTTTGTTGATCAGCACGGGGGCAATGCGCCTCGCCCAGGATCTGATGGATCCCCAGTCCCTGTAGTCCCCTTCTGCCACATCTTTTCCCTGCATTTTCATTTTCATGATGATTCGTACCGGGAAGGAAAGCTTATCATATGCCAGGGCGCCCGCAAAGAGACCTGTGTCCACGGGTATCACATGGGGTGTTTTCTCTCGGAGAGGTTCCAGGAAGCCGGTCGCCTTTTTCCGATTCTCCTCCGTGGAACGGACCAGTGTCAGACACGTGAGAAAATAGGCCACGGGGATGTGGCGAAGAACGTTCTGATGCGCCTCTACGAAATCTGATGCTTCGGGCAACCAGCGGTCACTGCGAATGGCGCTTCCGATCACAATGCCATGATAGGACGTCAGGTCTGAAACACTATCTACCTGGAGCACGTCCACCGATGCTCCCCTGTCGCAAAGGGTCCCTGCTATGCTTCCGGCGACGCCTCCCGTGGAGCCGCATCGACTGGCGTAGGCGACCAGGATTTTTGAATCCTGTTGGTTTTCATTGCATCGGCTTTCCAGAAATTTGACTCCGGCGTCAGATCCGATTTCAGCCAAAGCCACGCGCCTTCCCACTGCCAGGCTCCCCAGCGCACCCCCTGCCATCAGCGCGCTTTTGCCGATAAATTCCCGTCTTGAGAGATATTCTATCATGATATTTCCTTTCTTCATTGTGGTGAATTCCTTTTTCTCCGAATCTCCTGTGTGGTTTTTGGGTTTTCGGGATGCGTCATGGTTTCCCTGGGAAAAGTTCACTCCCCAGGGAAACCCTATGTTTTCTAAGAGGATAAAAATGCCTTGAACGCCTCGAGTTTTTGGAACTTCTTCTTTAAGTGCGTTGTGATTACAGCCTTTTGGTTTTCATCCAGAACCTCATAAAATGACATGAAATCATCAATGAACATACCCACACGATTCGGAAGATTTTCCACTTGAGATTTCACAAGCCCTGAAAGAACGGTCAAATCAGGATTCTCTTTGCCCATTTCGCTTTTCACTTTTTCAAAGAATATCTCTCTTTGATTGCCCACCTCAACCAGTTCATTTTCAACCTTTATCCGAATTTCTTCGTACCGTGCCTGTTGATCTTTCCTAAGATCAAGCGTTTCAACCGCCGAGTCAATTTTTTCGAGAACATGTTTCGGAAATTCTTTGCCGTGAAACCCGCCGCCACAAAACATGGATGGTTTTTGGCATCCCACAAAACCCGTTCCAGCAATCACGATGGCCCCCAACAGAGCCAGCCCCACAATCAAAGATCTTTTTTTCAGCATGACAACCCCTCCTTTTTCTGATGTTTTGACGCTGTGTGCGCCGTTTTGTTTTCAGCATAGACCCGGAACGTAAAGAATGTTTGTGATGGATGTTAAAAAATGTTAAAGAATGTAAAAAATTGAAAAATAGCGGGGACTTATATGGACAAAAAGGTTTTGATCGTAGATGATGACCAAAAGCTTCGGGCACTTTTGACCGAGTACCTGACGGAATTCGGGTTTCAGACCGCAACGCTTCCGGACGGCAGGCGGGTCTTATCGGCCATCAAAACCGAAAACCCCCATATCGTCCTGCTGGACATCATGCTGCCCCATAAAGACGGATTTGACATCTTAAGGGAGATCCGAACCGCCTTTACGGTTCCCGTGATCATGCTCACCGCCAGAGGGGAAGATGCGGATCGCATTGTGGGCCTTGAGCTCGGCGCCGACGATTATCTCCCCAAACCCTTCAACCCACGGGAACTGCTGGCCCGTATCAGGGCGGTTCTGCGAAGATCCGCTCTAGCAATTAAGGGAGACGCGGGGCAGAATGGGAATCACTTGATCGAGGCGGGGGGGCTGATTCTGAACAAAGCAAAACGGGTGGTCAAGGTGGAAAATGAAGAAGTGGCATTGTCCTCAACCGAATTCGAAATACTGAAGGTTTTGATGGAACATCCCAACAGAACCCTCAGCCGCGATCAGCTCATGAACATGGCCAAGGGTCGAGATTTCATGGCCTTTGACAGAAGTATTGATGTGCACATCAGCAAGTTGCGTGCAAAAGTGGAATCCAACCCCCGCTCTCCCGAGCGCATCAAAACGGTCTGGGGCGCCGGTTATATATTTGTGGATACGAAATGAAGATCGGACGACTTTATACCAAAATATTCTTCTGTTTCCTGGCCATTCTGGTGCTGACACAGCTGCTGACGTTTGCTCTGTTCATTTATTTTCCGGGAAAGCATTTCCGTGAGCGCTTTGAGCAATACGCAAAAGGCCACGCCACCCTGGTAAAAGCGTATCTGGAGGAAAAGGTCCGCTCCCATACCCTTTCGCCCGCCTCCGCAGAAGGGGTTCTTCGGGATTTCACCGTACGAATGGGGGAGATCTACGGGGCCAGGTTCTGGGTCACTGATTCCCATGAAAAGCCCCTTTTCAAGTCCTTTGACGGCGTCATACCAAAGGCTCCGGAAAAACGGCGTCGTGTGGAAATTGACGGGGAAACGGGTGTTTTTGAAATCGAGCGGGCCTTTCGAAAAGGTCGCGGGCTTTATATATCCATCCCCATTCAACTGGCGGATGGTCAAATTGTTCATCTCCACTCCCTGTTTGAAACCATTGACAGTTCCCGCCACAGATGGGGGTTCGCCGTGGGGTTGCTGGTGATCGGAGCCGTTATCGCGCTACTGGTGATCCCGGTTGCAAGACTCATCACCAAGCCGTTAAACAGATTGAGAAAATCAGCCATCCGCTTTTCCAGGGGGGACCTGTCCCACCGGACCTCCGTGAAAGGGAGGGACGAAATTGCACAGCTGGGGGCCACTTTCAATTTGATGGCGGAAAGGCTTGAGCGGATGATCAGTGGCGGAAAGGAGTTGACGGCCAATGTGTCCCATGAATTGCGAAGCCCCCTGGCCAGAATCCGGATCGCAGAAGAAATCATGCGCGAACAGATGAAAAAGGGAAAATCGGGGGAAACGGAAAAACATCTCAACCATATTTGCGAAGACATTGGAGAACTGGACCGCCTTATCGGCCGCATTCTGGAGTTTTCAAAACTGGACATTCACGAGGGAGCCTTTGAAAAAGTGTCTCTGGACCTGTCGTCGATGCTTCATGGGCTGCTCTTGCGTTTTGAAACCACCATGGAGAAAAAGAGAGTGGAATCCATGGTTGAGATCCCCGAAGAGGTGTTCATGGAAGGGGACCGAAAGAGTCTTGAATCCGCCCTTTCCAACCTGTTGGACAACGCCGTCAAGTACGTTCCCCAGGGGGGGCGGATTTCGGTCCATGTGGCCCGGGAACCGGATTGTCTGCAATTGCGTATTTTCAACACCTACGGAAAGTTGACCGATGATGAACTGGAAAACCTCTTCGAACCTTTCTACCGGGTGGCGGGTGTGAAAGAAGCGGGAACAGGCCTCGGCCTTGCCATCACCAAAAAAATCATCGAGCGACACGGGGGCCGAATTCGCGCTGTCAATTCCAGGAACGGGATTGAATTTTTCATTACCATTGGAAAGGGGGGACACCGTTCATTTGAAACCTCCTTTTTAAGTTAACGTTGTTTAAGAAGGAAGCCAACGCGTAACGGCCTTCAAACCTGTCGCTTTACCTGATCGGAAGGCAGGCTTGGGGATCAGATACCGAATCGAAGTATCTTACGACGAAGGGTGTTTTTGTCTATTCCGAGTTCTTTGGCCGTAGCGACTTTTTTCCCCTGATTTCTTTCAAGGGCCTGGCGGATGGCGCGCTTCTCTATTTCCTTAAGCGTCAATCCCGGTAAAATCGGGTTCAGTGCTGTTGATGGAAGGATATGATCCGGAAGGCAGGCAACGCGGATGATATTCTCCCTGCAGAGAACAAAGGCATGCTCTATGGCATTTTCCAGTTCGCGTATGTTGCCGGGCCAATCGTGCAGCATCAGCGTGGCCATGGCTCTCTGGGACATCCCTGCAATGTTCTTTCCCGTCAGATGATTAAAGCGTTCAATGAAATGATCCGCCAGAAGAGGGATGTCTTCTTTTCGATCCGCCAATGACGGCAGGGAAAGCTTCACAACGTTAATCCGGTAGTATAAATCCTTCCTGAATGCTCCGGTTCTAACCAGCTCTTCCAGATTGCTGTGCGTAGCGGCAATGATTCTGGCGTTGGTACTGATCGGTTCATTGGAGCCCAGGGGTTCATAGGTCTTATTTTCAAGAACCCGCAAAAGACGGACCTGCATGGATGACGATATGTCTCCGATCTCGTCCAACAGAAGGGTACCGTCCCGGGCTTGTTCAAACCTTCCGGGCTTGTCCGTTTTAGCATCGGTGAAAGCGCCCGCCTTGTAACCAAAAAGCTCGGATTCCACCAGAGTATCCGGCAATGCCCCGCAGTTGACGGCCACAAAAGGTCCATTTTTAGTTAGGCTGTTGTTGTGAATCGCACGGGCAACGAGTTCCTTCCCCGTACCGCTGGCCCCCTCAATCAATACCGTGCTGTGACTTTGGGAGATCTGAGGCAGGATTGAAAAAATCTTGTTCATCTCAGCACTTTTACTCACGATATCCTCATAGGAGTGTTGCTTGAAAAGACTTTTTCTTAATTCGCTGATATCACTCAAATCTCTGAAGGTCACCACACCCCCGATGGTTTTCTTATTGCCATCTCTCAAAAGGGTCGTTGTGGTACTGATGGGGATACGTTTTTTGTCGGCACGAAGGATATAGATGGGTCTATTCAATATCGGGGAACCGGTGTCCATGGTTTCGCGGAGAACGCAATTACTTTCGCAGACATTGCTGCGGAAAACTTCAAAGCATGGCCGGCCAACCGCCTCATTTATGGGAATTCCGGTAATTTTTTCCGCGGCGCGATTAAAGTAAGTGACACGCCAGTTCAAATCCAACGCGAATACACCATCCGTGATGTTGTCCAGTATGATCTGATACTGATCGTCGAGGCTTTTGTCAGACGGGGCCGCTTTCTTAGAATCTTGTTTATGAATCTTCGACGTCGGAATGGATTTATTAACGCAATGGCGGGGTTGTGGGTTATTCGGGTTCACTTTGTTCCCTCTACAAGGACGTTAATGGCGCAGAATGTTCCCTGAATATTTATCATTTAGAATCAAAAATCAAGCATTTATTTCAATATCTTTTAATTCCAAACAGATAGGATACATGGTTTATATAACATTACTTCGGTATGTTTTTTGCTAATGTCCTTCATATGGACGTCAGGCAATTTTGACGCAGTTCGGCACCAATTCCGGCGGGCGTCATCTTTTTCGGCAGGGGGTGCTTTCATCAACCATCTCCATGACAAAACTCTAAAGGAGGGCGTAGAAATGAAAAAAGCGTTGGGCTTCAAGAAACTCGTTTGGATGCTTATGGGTGCAGGGGGCTTGCTGTTCGGCTTTCTCATGTTTGGAAGCAACAGCGTTGCCATGCAGGAGGATAAAGGTAAGAAAATGAATTATACGAAGGCTTATGCTCTTTATCAGCAAAAATGCCTGGGATGTCACATTTCAGTTGCCGATCCTGAAAAGGCGGGTCAGACACGTGATGACTGGTATCTGGTGGTTCAAAAGATGCAAAATCACGGGCTTGATCTGACCGATGCTGAGAGCAGTACGATTACGTCCCTGCTCTACAATCTGAGGATGGGTATAGAAAAAGAGCCGGGCTAGCAAACAACCATTGCCAATAAAAAAGGGAGGGAAAACAATGAAACGAAGAACATTTTTAAAATCCTTGGCGGCCACGGGCGTTGCGGCTTCCTTGACCGGACCAGGGGCACTGACCCGTGAGGCCCATGCACGGAAAAAGGTTGATTTTGGCCAAGTAAAAGACGTGCGCATTGATGTGCTCAGTGAAACCAGTTGGTTCGACAATGACAACTTGAAAAAGCACATCGTGGATTATGGTGGCGCCATGACCAATCAGTACACCATTCCGTGGGACTGGGACAATGCCGGTGGCTATATGGCCCTGGTAACGGTGACCCAACTGGATGGTAAAAAGAGAAAAATTCTCCTGGACTCAGGCTGGAACAACGACTGGGTGGATTATATCTACGAGATGAACGGCATACCCGACATGTTGAAGAGCGGTGAGATAGAATTCATGGTCCTCTCCCACTGGCATCTGGACCATTACTGGGGAATTGAGTCGACACTGAAACACAACCCCAATATTACCATTTATGCGCCGGCAACCTATTATCCGGAAGATATGAAACTGTTAAAGGGCGCGCACCTGTCGGCTAAAAACAAAGAGGGCAAAGAGGTCCAGATCTGCAAAAATGATGTCCCCCATACCGGAAAACTGGTTTTGTGTAAACCGGAGGGCGAAAAAGATGGTATCTACAATCCCATTCCAGGTATGGCCATAAAAGATTTCGACGTTCCCATTCTGCTGCGGGTACGGGGAGAAAATGTCCTTTATTTCAACGTTAAAGACAAGGGAATCGTCACCGTGACCGGCTGCTGTCATCCGGGAATCCTTTCACTGTTCTCTTACGCACGGAAGAATTTCAAGGGGTATAAGCCTTACGGATGCTACGGCGGTTTACACATTACGCTCTTTGAGACATGGGACCCCAAATTTGATGATATCATCAAAGGCGTGAAGGCATTCAAAATCCAAAAGCTGGCCTGCAACCACTGCACCGGATGGATCTGGGCTGAAAAGGCCGCCGCCGCCGGTGTTCCCGTCGTCAAAGGAACCAATAAATATAAGACATATGCAAAACAGTCTTCAGTGGCCACTGGGAGTAACGCCTTTTTGACCAACGGCGACCACATTGTTTTCTAATCGTCATTTTTACTGGTTTTTTAATAGGCAATGCTAATGGGGGGAAGGGTGGATCTAGAAATCGCCTTTTCCCCTCATTCCACTGATGGAGGGTCGAGCAGATGAATACGGATGCGGAAACAGGGCAAAGATTCAATTATCTTTTTGGATTGATTAATCTGGTGGCAATTTTTTGTATTGTATGGCTGCTATGGTATATTTTCATGAACCCGAATACCGTCATGAAATTGTATACCCCCATGTATGGTTTTTCGCTGGTCGTTGGATTTCTTGCCGCCATCGTGTTTTTAAACAATGTTGCCGGTGGCTATCCATTTCCGGAAACATTGGGACGGGTCCAACGGGGGATACTGATGACCGTTGTTGCCTTTTTGCTGATGCTTTTCCTGGTTTACGTTGTCTTCTGGGGCTTTATCGGAAAATTCGGCATCGCTTATTTCAGCCCTCAATCGATCATTGCTTCGGGTGGTCAGGGTGCTGAAATATTTAATGCCCGGGAAAACGCATCCACCGCCATTGTTTATTATTGCACCGCATTTTTGCTGATAGCGCTTTTCTGGAGTACCGGTTTCGGCCGATGGCCCTGGCACACAAACAGTCGGGCTGTTACAGCATGGTCCAAATTCTTTGCCGTCACCTTTTTCACCGTCATCGTCTATACCCTCATGTTTCATCCCCATGTCTGTTATCTTTTCTACCCGGCCCAGGACAAGGCCGGCGTGATATCCTGGTGGGCGGAACTTGCCGGTACCGGCAGCGCCTTTTTCGGGCTTGGCCTTGTCCTTTGCGTCCTGTTCTGGATCATCGTCTCAGATTTATTGTGGGAAGGTTATCCGTGGAAATATCTGGAAAAGGACGGAGAATCCACCTGGGCAAAAGGGCTGGTGGTCTTTATCGTAACCGTTGGCTTGGGTATCATCATTCTCTATGTCCTGATGAGTATTATGAACTATTATTGGGATGAACCGTTTATGGGAGGGCAGTACACCGACGGCCCGGATTTCCGTTTCCTCCATGCCGGGGAAATATGCGGATTTTTTATCCTGGCGGCGTTTATTCTGAAAAATTATTTCAACAATTTTCCCAATACGAATAGCCTCGCGCTGAGTGCCGTTATACGGACCATTCTCGCTGTGGGCGGGGGCATGCTGTTTTACTGGTTTTACTATTCTCCCCTGGCGACTTTTTTCCTGGCAAAAGTGCCCGGTATTGCCCAGCCCGGCGACACATCCCTTGTATGGGTCATTCTTTTTTTGAGCATTATCATGGTTCAGGCGGATTTTTTTGAGGGATGGCCTCTCAAAAAAAATAGGGCGAAATAGATATGGTGGATAAGAGCAAAAGAACATTCTGCAGAAGATACTTTCTCGAGCAGATCGGGAAGGTTGTTGAAGGCTTTGGGGAGGGTGTTAAAGAAGCACAGGAGAACCTGGCATTTGATGAATTTTTTGACTCTTATGATTCCAGCTATGCCCTTACCCTTGCCTATCCGGATGATATTTTGATGGCGACCGCCCAAAAACACGGCATCGACACCGAAGGGCGGGAGAAAAACGAGATCGTAAAGGAGTTGTTTGAAAAGCATGGCGGATACAATCACTGAGTGCGAGAGCTTCTTTCAGGAAAAAATCAACAATATGTTGGTGACCACATCGTGGGTTGACAACCTGAAGGACTTGCTGGGAGTGGAGGCGGTCAGTCAGATCTGGGGAGACGCTCCGGCCTGGTATGTGTGGCTTTCGCATGCTCAAGGCGCCTATCAGCTCCAGCTGGTGGACGCCGGGGTTGATGAAAACAGTCCCGCAACAAAACAGGGTTTCTTTTCCATAAAGTGCTATCCATTCCATGACGCAACCGTTTTTGACGCCTTCTCCTATGAGGAACAATACTTAAGCCAGAGCGGGTTTTTCGATGATACCCATACGCCCCGGTTTGAAGAGAAGGAAAAAATCCCCGATTCCCTGTTCAATGTGGCCGCCATGGAATACAGGGTGAATGAGGATGACACCATGGCGTGTTTTACGCTGGATAGCCTGGATACCATGCGCTGCGTCTATCCCGAGGAAACCGTACTGAACTTTGACCTCATTAATAAAAGTCGGCGATACGCGAAAGGTGAAACCGGCCGATCGGTGCCCGGCTGGGAACTGGGGCATCCTGTTTTTGACAGGCTTTTGTCCATGTATGCCTTTTACAGCAAAGCCAAACCGGTTCGGCTGCGCATCACACGCTCTCCGGGATTCCAATACGTCCATACCGGTAACCAACTATTTGAGTGCGTGGATACCCCGGATACACACCGATTGTCGGCATCCGTTTTTTTTGCACCCCAGGGCAACCCCGATCATGGTGTGAATTTGAATGAGTTGGACATGATGGACCAGGCGTCAGAACAGGGTCAAGCTGAGATCCTTTTGGACCGGGCCTTTCCCTGCAGTCATTTTCATGCATCCGATAAGATGGCATTTGCCAAAATAGATGAAGATATGCAGGTCAACGAACTCTGGTGGTCCCTGGCCCATACGGAATACAAATCCGAACTTGCCTCAACCTGCGGATGCCACTGAGCACTCGAGGGATAGTATAAAAATAGACGAAACAGGCTCGTTTTGGTGATGGGAAATGATTCGAATTGCCATACCCATATTCCATAATAGAGTTTCACCGGTGCTGGATACCTGCACCCGTCTTTTAATTGTTGATTTCGAGGGGAAATCCGGCGTTGAAAAGAGAGAGATTTCTTTTGATGTCTACTCCCAATCCGAACGGTTCGAGATCGTAAAAAATCTGAACCCCGATGCCATCATCTGCTGCGGCATCAGTGAAGTATTTGACAAAATGCTTCAATCCGCCGGCATCAGACTGATCAGCGGAATTGTCGGCGATGTGGAACAGGTTGCAGAGGCGTTTCTCTCTAACCGGCTTGATGACCCCTGCTTCCGGATGCCGGGATACAAAGAAGGCGAATCATAGCGGAGAAGCATATTGCGTTTTTTCAAGGCTTCTTCGTATATTCCCGACTGTCTCTACGGAGATCCGGAAGTGGCCGCCGTGGGTCTTACCGAAGACCAGGCCCTGGGAGTAGACGGCGAGGCTTTTTCAGTCTGATTTCAATTCTTTTCAAGCATCACATGTCCGTTCATGGAAAGCCCCGGTTCATTTTTTCCGATCTTCCACCCGGATCTCCATGACGATTTGACCCCAGCCGCCGCATTGCACCCCCACATCGAAACAGCTGGCCCTTTTGAATCGCATCTCATTGGGGTCGACCCCTGCGTAAAAAAGCTCATTGGCAACAAAAATCGGCGATGCCATTGAATTCAAGGCGTAGATACAGATCTTTTCCGGGTTCATTTTGGTGATCAGGTTCCCCGCCCCGTCAAAATAGAATTTGTCCCCCACCTTGTGCTGACTGTTGCACCCCTTTGATTCCACCACCTCCAATACGATTGTTTTGTCCATCAGTGCGGCGGCTTTTTTTAGGACATCCGCATTTCTCGGGTTTTCCCTGAACGTTTTCATCTCTTCATCGGAATAACCCAGATGATTCTGCATGAAATCCCATACACCCTGCTCAATTTCCGTCATTTCCCGACCTCCCCTTCAGCTAGTTTAATAAAATATTAATTTTTCCCGAATCCACCATTTGTTTCACGATGCCCGCGAAATCATCCGGCGCGGCATATTCGGGTTGACGCCTGAAGAGCATGGCAATCCGAAGCATTTCGCGAATTTCATCCAGGCCGTTTACGGCATCTTCATTTTGCCTTGCATGACATGGATGCACCGCGAAAAGGAGATGTTCCGGATCAATGAGACGTCTCTTCTCAATGTCGCAGGCGATCTGTCGTTCGCAGCGGCAGGGGTTGTCCGGGTTGAAGAGGCTGCATTTTCGGTCCATGAAGTCCCTCAGCTTCTTCCGCCCGCGGGAAAGGCGCTGCCTGAAGGTTTCAGGCGTGATGTTCAGAATTTCACTCCCTTCCATGCCCGTAAACCCGAAGATCTCGCCCAGGATATAGACGATCCGGGTCTCCCGCTTCATGCAGAGCAACATCCCCTGCATACATGCGAGCCGCATCTCTTCAACGAGAAGTTCCTTCTCCGGTTCATCAAATGATGCCTCGCCCGGGTAAGCCAATCCTTCGTCAACCCCCTGCTCATATATCTCAAATGTCCATCCCCACCGTTCCGCCCGACGTTTGCGAGTGGAAATAAGGTGGTTTGATGCGATCCGGTAGGCCCAGGTTATAAACCGGCTTTCGCCCCGAAACCGGTCAAGGTGGGTGATTATTTTGATCAATATCTCCTGGGTCGCATCCTCGGCATCGGCGGGATAGTAGAGCATCCGGATGCTCAACCCGTAAATCCGATCCTGAATGGACTTCACCAATTCTTCCAGGGCCTTTTTGTCGCCCTCCCTGGCCTGTTCCGAAAGGGTTTCCAGCGCGGTTTCCATTCTGTACCTCTCCTCATGTTTTCAGGATGCCCCGGCTATCATTTCAGTTCTTCCAGCCTTGATTACCACAAAACTACCTGAATGCGAATCCATGAATGAGAAACCTCCGCCATCGACTTGGCTGACGGATTTTTCCGACCTCTTCATGGGTTCGGCAACTCATGAAAGACTCTTTTTCCCCGTATTCCGAGCCTTTCAAATCCAAAACCAGGAACGCCTCCCGATAATCCCGAAACTGGAGATATAAATGCAGTCTCCTCGCCATATCCGCATTTTGATATTCTTCAAGTATATTCCTTTCAGCCTTCATAAAATTCCCCCTCCCCGGTGGTGAATTGGAAATGGGCCATTGTGTTCTCTCCATGTGAGAAAATGACCCTTTATCCATTCAGACCTTTTCGGGACCACAATTGTGACAGATTATTTTGAGAAATTTCCGCTTCCCCCGGGAAAAGAATCCCCCATTTATGGAATGCACGACTTTCCATCCTTATGTAAACTATCCGCAATTGTTTTCACCAGGATTATCCGGATAAGAAAAACTGGAAAACGGATCCGGGCTCTGGAAGAGACCTGCATTTCCAGCAACCCGGCCGCAAATCATGACCCGAAAAACATCAAAAACGGTATGACGTTGCTGGTTCGACGGGCGTTGGAAGGCGGCCAGTAGAACGGCACAGCCCCTAACCACACAAATCCATTCATACACGCCTTTTATCGCCCTCCCACAGTCCGCGAGCCATGGGTCCCAGGCGCAGGGGTTCCGCCGCGTCGAACGTGACGTCGCGCACATGACGCATATCTTTCCAAAGCAGTTTATATCCCTTTAATCTCCGAAATGGCCTGACCCGTTTTTGCCATTGCGTCACCTCCTCTTCGGTCGCCTTTCTCCTGCCGCCGGCCCGGCCCATGAGCCTCAACCCGGGAAGGGCATCAAATCGTCCTCTAAACAGGGCCTTCAGCCAAAACAAAAATCCACCGGTCACGGCCAGAACGCATATCCGTTGATCCCGGTCGAGATTCTGCCGCATATTCTTGGGGAACTCTTCGAAATAGAAGGCCTTCCCCGCCTCACCGAGAATGAGGGAACCGATGGGCGAAATCCGCGGGGAACCGTCAGGGTTCACCGTGGCTACGGCGCAAAAACGGTTGGTCTTGAGGGCCTGATTGACAATGTTGCGGATGGTCTTCCAGTGCTGTTCCATATCCATTGTTCTCCTCCTTAATGGTCTCGTAATCGATCAAAGGGTTTTGGTTTCACGAATATTCATAAGGGTTCCTAAAGGAGACCCGTGCCCCCATCTGCTCAAACAGGCGCAGCAACCCGTAACGGGTCCTGTGAAGAAAGATGAAGTTGGTGTTGATGTCCATGTGTTTTCTCAATTCAAAGGTCCGGGCCATCATTTTTTTTCCCGCGGCGATGAAATCCGGATTGGTTTTGAAATCAAAATATTCCTCTTGGTACAACTTTCCGAGCCACTGACCGGTTTCGTGAAACACCTTGAACATGTGATCTTCAACTTCCGGCGCCATGGCCGGCCCGGCGATATTAAGCGCTTTCAACAGACGCATATAATCGGATCGTCCCCCCTGAAGGGCTGTTTGGGGCAATTCACCATAGAGCGCGACAAATTCCGGATCAAACCGTTTGACGCATCCGAAATCCACCAGACCGATTTTCTTATCGCCGTTCACAATGAAATTTCCCGGATTCGGGTCCGCATGAATACGGTGCAACCGGTAAAGGCCAAAAATAAACAGGTCGTGAAGGGTCTGTGCGAGCCGGTCCCGTTTCCGCCGGTCGGGTCCGGTATTCAGCCACTCGTTGAGGGTCAGGCCGCTTACATGTTCCGCCGAAAGAACCGTATCGGTACTATAATCGCCGTAGGGGGCCGGCACAATGATCCGATCCATGCGCAGGCGCTCTTTGAAAAAAGCCATATTTTCCAGCTCCCGGCGATAATCGGTCTCTTCCAGCAGCCGTGTCTCGATCTCTTCTATGGCCGGTACAATCATCCGGTACTCGGGTAAAGGCCGTAAGACCGATCTCATCAGTTGAACGTCGTTCTGAATGGTCTCCCGGATGCCGGGGTATTGAATTTTCACGGCCAGCCTGTCCCCGTCTCGAGTGGTAGCCCGGTGGACCTGGCCCAGACTCGCGGCGGCAAAGGCGGTGGGTTCAAAGGCCTCAAAGATCAGCTCAGGCGGTTTTCCCAGGGCGTTTTGCATGGTTTTTCGGACAAGCGCCCGGTTAATGGGAGGGACCCTGTGGTAGGATTTTTGAAGTTCCTTTGTGATTTCGGGAGGAAAAATATCCAGTTCCATGCTCAGGAGCTGGGCCATTTTCAGAGCCGTTCCCCTGAGAAGACTCAGCCCTTCAAACAGCAAAACGGCATTTTCCCGATTCAGAGCCTTTCTCTCCTCCTGCCTTTTCTCCTCCGTCAAAAAGGGCTTCCGGGCAAGATATTTAAGAGCCTTTCGGCTCATCCTGGCCGCTGTTTTACTCCCGGTCAACCCCCTCTGCCACTTACCCCTGGGAATCTCTTCCGCCATCACCACCCCCCATGAACTGCCGTTTCACCTTGTGCACGATTTCCACGCGGTCCTTGATCATGTCCAAACGATCAATAATGTGATGCCTGAAGAGGAACGATGCCATGTCAAGAACTTTGTTGACAACACCCGCCTTCATAAGGGCCACGGCCAGATCCAGGCTTTTATCCAGGAGGATGGTGGTGTCCTGGAATTGGTTCGAACGGTCTCTCAACCAGTAAAAAATAAGGCCCACGTAGTAGTCCCAAAAAAAATGATAGGTCAACTCCAGAAAAACCTGATCCGGAATTTCACTCACCTCGATGGCCGCTTCGAACAGGTCGGAAATAATACGGAAGAACCTTTTTCGAATCGGCTTTAGATACTGATAGTCGTGGGTCAGGGAAAAAGTGATGGCCCTGAAACTAACGTCGACGAATTCGCGATCCGGCAAAAAAAGGTCCAATTGGGTCTCAAAGAAGGCCTGAAGCTGCTCCTGCAGACTGAATTCATTGAAACCGGCGATCGATCTCAACCGCTCGACACTGACATCCAGTTGCGCCTCATAATAGGCGTATACGATCGCTTCCTTTGTGGGGAAATAGTTGTAAATGGTGGCATCTCCGAGACCCGCCTTCCGGGCGATCTCACGCATGGTCGCCCCTTTCATCCCCTTTTCCGTGATCGCGCCCACTGCGGACCGGAGGATTTTTTTCCTGTTTTCCCGCTTTTGATCTTCACTGATTTTCATAGAAAACCCCTTTATCAAATATTCCTATCTATTAAACTGGACATTCTGTTGTTTAATAGATAGCATTTTCACTTTAATGTCAAGTCTTTTTTTCCGTATAAGAATAGATCTCTAATTGTATGGAGAAAAACAGGAAGGCGTATCTAACGGACGATGCTCTCACGCCCGAAAACCTTGATGATGGGACGGCAATCACCTGGCAGCGGAAGCCGCGGGCTGTAGCTGATCAGGTGCATTGTGATGTTGGGGCAGTAATTAACTTTGCGGTTCTTTGTTTGTTAATGATTTCAATCTGTTCTTAAGTTTTTCTTTCAGATCTCCGACATTTCTATATTCTGGACAGTTGTGCAATGCTGCCATTACATTACCGCAGATGATTGACAAACGCTTCGGCCAGTCCCGGAAAGTTTTCCGGAGGGACATGATATTCCGAATATACCTCTTCCCACTGGGACAGAAACTTCGTTTTCATTTGATCTATGATCTTTTCACCGTCTTCCTCTGGCAAACCAAAAACACCGCGGGAAGATAAGGCGTTTTGCAGGGTCGCCTCCCGGCTGCCGTTCATTCCCAAGCCGAGGGTTAATCTCCGGGGCTCTTCAGGCCCCATGTCCGGTTGTGGAACAATATCGTAGGCAGGCGAAAGCCGCCAACCTTGGCCTGAAATATGGATAAACCCGTGATTTTTGAGATGGTCATCGGTGTTGTTGCACAATACGTTGAAAACCATTCGCATAAAAAGCTGTTTTAGATCTTTGTGAATGGATGTCGAAGCGCAGTATTTTCTCATCTGAACGGCAATATCCTGATAGGTTCCTTCCGTTAATTGATCCGTTCCCAGCAGTGTAGCGGCAGAAATAAAGGGGATTCTGTTTCCGTTGAGATCGCGGTCAAATCTTAAAATCAAGAAAACATCCCTGCCGGCCACTGAAATGGTTTTTGCTTTAGGAACAACAATGCCGCACATTCGGGCAAGGTGCAGGTTTGCATTTTCAATGCGGCATGTGCTCCATGCATCATACTGTCTGCTGAACTTAGCCATCCACATTCGGCCTTCATGCGTTATGGGCGCTTTTGGCTGTGCGCCCCCTAAGGAAGATCCCCGAACAAGGAACCGGCGATATTCAGGTGAAATCTTTTTTTCATTTGTAATCTCATCCACGGCTTTAATCATGCTGTCCAGATCAAGTTCCGCTCCATGGGGCGGATAATTGGCCCACCCCGGATCAATCGGGCCTGGACCCTGCTCCAAAGAACTGCCAAAACCTAGAGCGCCGATTCGGTCCTCGACTGGAATGGCGGTCAGATATTCAAATTCTCCCGGTGATTGGGGGTCCGCTGCTCTGTCAAGGAGGTGCCTGCCCCATCCATCAGGCATTGTATCCCGTATTCCTCCGAAAAGGGGTGCTTTGGGTGTCGATCTGAAAAGGGCGTCACTTAGGGGAAGCTGAACCGGGTCAATGGATATGGCGTCTATGCGCTGTAGGTACTTTTTACCGTACTGGAACGTGGAAAGGATGTCTCGATTGTCTTCCTGAATGGTCAAGTATCCGCAGGGAACCCACTTCCCGTTTAAATGAATGAATACATATGCGTCATTCTGCTTTGCCATGGGTTTTTCAGCTAAAAATCCAGATCGACTTTACGGGAAGGTCGAATGCGTTTTTTTTGATCATAGCTTTGCTTGTCAATTATGTTTGCGGTGAGGTCGTTTTCGGGTTTCGCCAGATGGCTTAGATCGTTTTCAAGGCCCAACGTCAAAAGCGCCGCCGCCAGGATGCCGAAACTCACACCCGCATCTCCGGATTCAAGCCGGTTGAGCGTCTTTCGTGTGACAAACATGCGTTCGGCCATGTCCTGCATTGTTAAACCTCGTCGCTTTCTGGCCAGTTTGATATTCAGACCCACCTTAGCCATTTTTTGTCGCAACGATAGCGGCAACCCATCTTTTCCAAGCGTCTTTCGTGTCATATAATACCCGTTAAATAGTTTTAGTGAGTTGATTATAACCCTTCATATTGATTTGTCAAGTCCCATTTGACGGTGGCGCGTGGTGATATTCGCCAACAATTGCGAAAGGTAGCTCGTCCCGATAAGTACGCATGCGGGATTTGATTCATCATATATCTTCTTCTTTGGTCCCCGGAAAATTCTTCAGGGTTAATGGGTTTCCAACATGCCCTCTATGATTTCTTCTCAATTATGAGACAGCCACCGCCCAGGTTGAGAGGCGGCATTTTTTCAGCCGTCCTTCTCAAACCTGATGTTATGTGAAAGGAGATTGTCATGAGTTTCGACTTTTGTGGAATAGAAATACCTAATCGTGCCAAAATCATTCTATGCTTCAAAAAAGAAGGAAACGGCTTTACAGCTGCTGCAAAGCTCGTAGATAAAGCCAATGGTAGGGTATATATGAGAACTAACAGAAGACCCGTAACGGAAATTGACATCACTCTGCCATGGGATGCGGTCATTACTGAAGAAAGCTTTGGAGAAACGTTGATATCGATGTTAACCTCCGCAAGTGAAACTCTCCCAAGCATAATTTAGTTGTTCTATGTTTGGAAGTTGGCCTCGATTTAATCGTTTGATGGTTTGTAGGGCTTCGCATACTTCGAGGCTTAGAACTGTTTCTTCCTTGGCTATATCAGCAGGTGTATATCTCTGGTCGTTTAGGGCTTCAACGAAGCGAGTTTTAGCATTCTCGACTTTATTACAGAGGGCATCTAAAATATCGTTATCAATAACTTTTAGGTATTTTATTTCTATATCTACAGTGTCGGATAAAATCAAGGTTTCATTGATCTCTTCGACATACACGTTGCCACCTTTAGGTTTGGTTTGTTCTCTGATTTTGTCTACGCCATTTGTACGATAAAGAGAAATGAGACTCGCAAGGCTACCAAATGCATTTAAAAGAGTAAAAATATCCATTTTGATTTTCTCCTTTGGGTTTGGGATTTGTAAGAACATAATCGCGGTGCTGACCGGCACCGCGTGCCGTTCAAGCAAGCGAAGCTTGATTGTGCGGTGCGCGGTGTCCGGTCAAGGTACTTGACGCAGTCAGCACCGCGATTCCCGGCGGCGAAGCCGCCGGGAACAAGTAATTCTGTAGTTCTGCATATCTCCACACTATCATGATATGCAGAAAAGCGATTCGAGGATATTTGCTAAATTTAATAACCCATTCATGCGTTTAAGAATTTTTTCCAATAAGTTATTGTACACTTTGTTCTGAAACGAGCTTTCTATAAATTCCCATGATGGAACAGTTCCGTTTTCAACCCAACAAAAAAACCCCGTTCTCTCTTGAGAAGCGGGGTTTTCGGATGCCGTGGGTCATATTCTTTCCTCTTTAAACTGAAGATGAAAAAAGGACGCTGATGGCAATAGTCATTAAATCACGATAAAATCATATTATATTTTCTGTACGTCCTCCGGAATTTCAAGTCAAGGAAAAAATGAGCTTTTGAGGATCAGTTCTTTTTCGTTGGCATCCTACGTCCGGTTTTTTTCAGTCGGTTATGGTTGCAGTCCGACTCCTTTTCCCGTTTCTGCATTTTCGGGTCCCCATTGTCATACGCCACGCAATAGAGTGTCCCCAATTCGTGGGAAAGGCTGCGCCGGAAAATGCCGACCCATTTTGAGTGCCCGGGGGTTGACCAGCGCTGGGATGGTTTTAACTTGAAAATCAGCACTTGACATGAAGATTTTCAAGGATTAATGTAGCCGCATGATTCCCAGACCAGCCCCCATCAGCCAAATTGAAGCTTCTTTTCGGGTACACCCGGTCACGGCACTTCTCGGCCCTCGGCAATGCGGCAAAACCACTCTGGCACGGTTCATGGCTGAACAGGAGCCATCCACATACTTTGACCTGGAAAACCCTGTTGATATCCAGCGCCTTTCTGCTCCAATGCAGGCGCTACAGGAGCTCTCCGGCATGGTGATCATAGACGAGGTTCAAAGAAAACCGGAATTATTTGAACTGCTCCGGGTGCTTGCAGACCGACCCGGAAAACACGCGCGGTTTTTGCTTCTGGGCTCCGCATCTCCACATCTTATCAAGGGTGTTTCTGAATCACTGGCTGGGAGAATCGGATTCGTTGATCTGTCAGGTTTTCAACTCCGGGAAGTGGGAGGGCGGCACCGTGTTCAGTTGTGGTTAAGAGGCGGTTTGCCCAGATCTTTTCTGGCTGATTCTGATTCCGACAGTCTCGGGTGGCGTGAAAACTTCATCCGTACATTTCTTGAAAGGGATATTCCCCAGTTTGGGATCACCATTCCCGCGGAAACCCTCCGCCGATTCTGGATCATGGTGGCTCACTATCACGGGCAGGTATGGAATGCATCGGAATTTGCACGGTCTCTCGGTACAGCTGAAAATACCGCTCGGAGGTACCTCGATATCCTTTCCGGCGCTTATATGATACGCGTGTTGCCGCCGTGGTTTGAAAATCTCAAAAAGCGCCAGGTCAAAGCACCTAAGATTTATATTCGAGACAGCGGTCTATTTCACAGCCTGCTTCAAATTCCAAATCTTCCCGAACTGCAGGGCAATCCGAAAATCGGCGCCTCATGGGAAGGGTTTGCGCTTGATCAAATTATTCATGCCTTCCGCGTCAGAGATGTATATTACTGGGCAACACACGCAGGTGCCGAACTGGATCTCATGGTGCAGATCCGGGGAAAACGACACGGTTTTGAGTTCAAATACGCCGATGCGCCCGGGCGTAAGAGATCGATGCATATCGCCATTGAAGATCTGCGACTGGAGCATTTGTGGGTCGTCTATCCCGGGGATCAAAAATACGCTCTTGACGACAGGATCACCGTCATACCTCTGAATGAGGCTTTTCAAATCGAAACCACTTAAAATTTCTCTTCACGCCCGACCGGGATACGTGGGAATTCCGGGGACACCTTATCTCTCATTTTTGGCCCCGGTTTTTGAAGTTTAAGATTTCGATCAAGGAGCATTCCGAGTGTTTCAATAAAAGAATCATTTTCTAGAGGCCGCCTGGTTCTTTCGTGTTTTCTGAACAGCTCAATCTCCTGGCTCTCCACATCCTTCATAAAAACTGACCGCCGGGGTCTGTAAATGACCCAAACGTCGGCGAAGGTTTCTTCCGCACCTGGAATATTATTTTCAGCTAAATTTTTTACCTGCACCCCGCTTTTTGCACTTAAAAATGATTATGCGGATGAAGCGTCTGTTGCCGTAATTAATGACGGTACAATGCAGTATTTCTATTCTTAATTAATGAAGACATTATTTATCGGCATCCCCCTTCAGAGAAAAAGCTCATGCTCCTTTCTCCCCCGTCGGATCACAAGCTTCTGTTCTTTTCATGTTGCCGGTCTTCTCAAGGGGTCTTCTTCGCTTTGATGTTCTTAATGAGATCAACAACCAGTTCTCCGTTCTGGACTTTGGCCCCGGGATTCACCAGAACCAGTTCTTCCCACGCTTTGATGGCCTTATCGGTATCGTTCAAATCATGTAGAAACACCACCCCTTTATTAAAATAGGCCGGCTCCTGGCGGGGATTTTTCTGAATCGCTCTGTCAAACGCCTTGATGGCTTCCAGCGGTTGGCCTTTTCGGCGGTACATCACCCCCAGGTCCGTCAGCACGTTGGGATTGTCGGGGTCAAGCGCCAGGGAGCGTTTATAGGCTGAAATGGCCTTATCAACCTGGTTGGCGTCAAAATAAAGGTTCCCCAATTGAACCCAGGCCGCCACATTATCGGGATGAAGCGCAGTTTCTTTCTCCAGCTCCGAAATCCCGGATGCCTGCACATTTGAAACCTGCGACTGACCCGACGGTGCCTCTTTCCCGGGCGCAGACTTGTAGGCACTGTAGAAAACCCCGCCCAGAAAACCCACCGCAAGGGCCACAAAAACCACCACCATCATGGTTTCCTTTTTTACGTATCCGTCTTTTCCTTTTTTAGACATACCGTTCCTTTACAACAACAGGTTGAATTGCCATTAAGCCTATTGTACAGATTCCTTGTCAAAAAAACCAGTGCCAGTCCCACAAGGGCGACCACAACAATGATCTCCATCATCCTTTTGTCTCTCCTTTCATCAGAAATTTAAAAAAATATCAATTTCCGGCCCTTTTTGGGTGACGAAAAAGGGATATATAGGATCTACCGTCACAATATTTGATCAACTAATTGTAGGGAAACGGCTTTTTTCTGGGTCTTGACATGATGATAATACCCACAATAGTGAGGCCCACCCACAGGCAGATCGGCCATATTAAACCCGCTTCCGTATAATTATCCCCAGTTGACAATATAATGGTATAAAAAACAAACCCGAATGCGCCCAATGCGCTCAGTATCATCCCTAAGATTTTCATTCATTATCTCCCATTTCTTACTTTCCGAGAAACTCGGCAATTATTCCCCATCCATGTTGGCGTTATTTCCCCAGCTCTTCACCGGGGAATTCCGTCAATGACAACAGGACCGGACGTCTCCTTCATGCTTTTTCAGACGCGCCACATAGCGCGCCCACCAGCCCCGTTTTCCAACGGTTTCGGGTTTCAAGGTTTGGCCCTCATGGGAAGTCATGGGATTTGGTTGATCCGGTTTCGCGCACATACCGCAAACCGGGGCAATGGTTCCACTTGAAGTGCTTTGTGATTTTTTCATTGCTTTACCTCCCTCTGTGACACTATTTCACGGGGCAGCAACCGCCGCCCGAAGCGCTCTGTTTCCGGATGGCCCGTTCAAGGCCCTTATCGTAGTAGGCCACTTCCGCCTGGGCCCTGGCGTTGTTGAACCATGTTGTAAAGGCCTGCTGCTTTTCACCGGGACTCGTTGCTCCGGCCAGGACCTTTTCGTCGATGAATCGGTTGATCAACACCCCCATTTCAAACCTTTTCCTGAAATAGTCATAGCTGTATCCCGCATCTTTAACAGACTGTTGAAGGGCCTGTTCACTCGTGCCGTTTTTCTCTACGTAGGCCTTATATTCGGCTTCGAACGCCCCATCGTCGACGCGGTAACCGGAACGATTGATCTCCTGCAGGAGGGTCCCCTGTTCGATGAGAGTCGATAGAATCTGCCCCTGAAGTCTGGCTTCCAGGGCCTCTCCCCGGGGGGTGGTGAACAGATCTTCTCCATAATCCTTCCGGTACTTTTTCCGAGCCGCATTCATCTCCATGTCAAAATCCGCTCTGGCAATATCGTACCCGCTCACCGAAGCGATATAGTATTTTGATTTTGAAGCGGCCAGTCCCCTCTCCTTCCTGATTTCCTCGGCGGAAAAGACCTTGACGGTCTTGGCCGGGTAACCACTCGCGGTGATGGCCCCTGCCATTTGGGTCACATCGGCGCCGCCCCCCTGGCGGTAGTAGACTTCCGCCTTGCCGCCCCCCAGATCCACAATAACATCCTCTATCCCGGGAAAGCCCGCAAGGGCGCCCTTGATGGAAGAAATACACCCGGAACAGGACATATTGCTCACCTTAAAAACCGCCTTGGAAACCCCTGTTTCGGGATCCGAGGAATTGCCGGAGACTCTGCGCTCCACCGCCGGTTGAGACCGGACCCTCTCTTCACTGAACTGAAGGGCAAAGGCCGCAGCAGCCATGAGAACCACCAAAAGGACCATGATGAGAGCCCACATTTTCTTTGAAAATAAAAATCCTTTATCCATAATTCATCTCCTTTAATCTGCCGGGGGATTATCCGGGAATGCCGTTTCGCAGGGTCCCGGATACCCTCTGACCCTATGATTTCTACTGGACTGCAACATTTTCCGCCGGGTACTGATCCACGCCTGCCTTCAGCTCGAAGGGGTATTCCACGACGTTCCGGGGACGCTCCTGCTCCCTGATCAGTCCATCGGAAACGCAGAGGGTCCGATGGGCCTCCCTTGAGAATTCCGCATTGTGGGTCACCATAAGAATGGTGATCCCTTCCCCGTTCAGGGCATGGAAGAGACCGATGATCTCACGGCTTGTTCGGGTATCCAGGTTGCCGGTGGGCTCATCGGCCAGGAGGATGGTGGGGTTGTTCACCACCGCCCTGGCTATGGCCACCCGTTCCTGTTCTCCCCCCGAGATCTCACCGGGCAGGCGATCTTCTTTGCCCGAAAGCCCCACATG
>JABGPV010000280.1 GCA_018644785.1 Deltaproteobacteria bacterium
ACGGCCAAAGGGAATATCCGATTCGAGGGAGAGTCCATCGAAGGGCTTTCCGCCGCCGCCATTGTCAAAAAGGGAATCTCCATGGTTCCCGAGGGTCGGCAGTTGTTTACCAGTCTCAGTGTCGTGGATAATCTGACCCTGGGCGCGTACCTTCATTACCGGAAAAAGGGCCGTGAAAAAATCGAATCCCGGCTGGAGGAGGTATATGCACTCTTTCCACGCTTGAAAGAACGTTCCGCACAGGTCTCGGGTACCCTTTCAGGGGGCGAACAGCAGATGGTTTCCATCGGCAGGGCGCTCATGAGTCAACCGAAACTGCTCATGCTGGATGAACCCTCCATGGGGTTGGCGCCGCTAGTCATCGGTGAAATCATGCAGACCATTGTGCGGCTCAACCGGGAAGGGGTCTCCATTGCCCTGGTGGAGCAAAACGCCAGGGCTGCGCTTCGCATCAGCCGGCATGCGTATGTCCTGGAAAACGGCCGGGTGGTTCGAGAGGGGGAATCGGACGTGCTGTTGAAGGATCCAGCCATCGTTGAGGATTATCTGGGTGGCGGTTAGGCAAAAAAAGGGGAGCAATATGGACAATGATTCCGGTTTAGATGAGGCCCTGATTGAAGAGGAGAGAATAGAATGATTATCATCGGCGAAAAAATAAACGGGACCCGTGAAACGGTGGGAAAAGCGATCCGGGATCGAAACACCAAAATAATTCAAACCCTGGCAATGACCCAGGTTGAAGGGGGCGCCGATTACCTGGATGTGAATGCGGGCACCCACCCCCAGGAAGAACCCCGGGATATGGCCTGGCTGGTGGAAACCATTCAGTCCGTTACGAAAACCCGGCTTTGTCTCGACAGTCCGAATCCACAGGCCCTTTTGAGCGGCATTCAATCGGCGGCGCGTCTCCCCATGATTAATTCGGTCAGCGGCGAGCGCAACCGCATTGAAGAGGTCTTGCCCATTGCATGCGAGCACGGCACGGACCTGGCGCTCCTGGCTCTCGATGACAACGGCGTTCCGGAAACCAGCCGGGAACGACTGGATATCGTGGGCCGGCTGGTGTCCATGGCGCGGGAAGGCGGATTAAGGGATAATCAGCTCTTTGTGGATCCCCTTATCACCACCATTGCCACCAGGGGCGACAGCGGTCGCATCGCCCTTGAAACCATTCGCGAGATCAGGGTGCAGTTTCCGGAGGTTCACATCATTTGCGGCCTCAGCAATATCTCCTTCGGCCAACCCTCGCGCACGCTCATTAACCAGGCGTTTGCCGCCCTGGCCATTGAAGCGGGCCTGGACAGCGCTATTATGGATCCTGCGGATCGGGGGCTTCGAAACATCATTTACGGTACGGATCTGGTGCTGGGCGCGGACCCGGATTGCCTGCGATACATCCAGGCCCATCGGTCAGGGGTTATCGGGGGGGAACCGAAGGGAATGCCGGACGCAGATGCAGACGCCATATCCGATGCTTTTGAGCGTCTGAAAAGCGCATTGTCGAGGACGGGCCTGGTCTCAGGGCCGAAGGCTGCGACTTCGGGTGCGGTGGATCCCACCGACTCGTCGGAAGAAGCGGGGGCCCTTGAGGACCTGGTGTCATCTCTGGTGGACATGAAAAGAGACCGGGTGCTCGAACTTACCGAAAGCTTGATTGAGCATAATACAGACCCCATGGAAATTCTTGATGCGTCAAAACGGGCCATGGGTGAAGTGGGCCGCCTGTTTGAAGAAGAGACCTATTTCATTCCCGAATTGATCCTGGCGGGCAGAATGCTGAAAAGTATTGCCGAACGGGTGACGCCCCTTTTGACGGCAGACGTGAAGGGCGAAAAAAAAGGTCGTGTGTTGATCGGGACGGTTGCCGGGGATATTCACGATATCGGTAAAGATATTGTGACGACCATGCTGGATGTGAATGGCTATGAGGTGCTGGATCTGGGCGTGGATGTCCCGGTGGAACGGTTTGTGGAAGCGGTCCGGACATTTAAGCCACGGGTGGTGGGGCTCAGCGGGTTTTTGACGCTGGTTTACGATGCCATGAAAGAGACGATTCAGGCCATCCGAGACGAAAGCCCGGGCCATATCCGATTCATGATCGGTGGCGGTCAGATCGATAAACAGGTGATGGCCCATACCGGCGCGGACGGCTTTGGGCGAGATGCCATGGAAGCGGTCAAGTTCTGCCGGAAATGGATTTAGGCCCTTAGATGTTTCAAGTTTAAGATGATCAAAGGATTGAAATTATGGAAATATCGAATGTACAGAAATATCAGGAACGGGAAAAACGTCTGCTGGATGCCATGGCATTGAAAGAGCCGGACCGTGTGCCGATTGTTCCCTTATTTGCGTTTTTCAATTGCTACTACAGCGGCATTTCCCCGCGGGAAGCCTATACGGTTCCGGAAAAAGCGGTGGAAGCCTGGCGAAAGACCATTTATGATTTTGCCCCCGATGCCACCTACAGTGTCAACTTCACGATTTATTCCATGGACGAAGTGCTGTCGGATTTGGATTTCAAAGCCATGAAATGGCCCGGCCACGGGGTTCCCGACGATCAGTCGTTCCAGTTCGTGGAGGCGGAGTACATGAAAGAGGATGAATACGAAGACTTGTTTTCAAACCCCGGGGATTTTTTCCTGCGCAAGATTCTTCCCCGTCTCGCAGGGAATCTCGGGGGGCTCGCAAAATTGCCCCCCCTTGAGACGGCGGCATTGGGTTATGTCTGGCCGTCGGTGCTGCCGGCTTTGGCCGACCCCGATATTGTGACGGCGTTGGAGACGCTGCTTGAGACCTCCCGAAAGCAGGTGGCATGGGCCAAAACTTTTGGTGCATTTGCCCAGGAATTAAAAGACTCCGGCTTCCCTTCCATCAAAGAGCAAACAGTCCTTGCGCCTTACGATCTGGTGGCCGACAATCTCCGCGGTACGGCCGGGGCGGCCATGGACCTGCTCCTGCAACCCGAAAATTTAAAGCGGGCGGTGAATCAACTGGCCCCTTTCATGAGTCGGATCGGCGTTAACGGCGCAAAAGCAAAGGGGAATCCCCGTGTTTTCATCCCCCTCCACAAGGGTACAGACAGTTTCATGAGCCTGAAACAATTCGAGGAATTCTATTGGCCGAGCCTGCAGCAGCTCATCCTGGACCTGGTGGAAGGCGGTTGCACCCCCTATCTGCTGATCGAAGGGTTGTACAATACCCGTCTGGAGGTCATCCGAGATGTTCCCAAAGGGAAATGCATATATCATTTTGAGGGCACGGATCTGATACAGGCCAAAAAAATCTTAGGCGACACGGTCTGCCTCATGGGAAACATGCCCAACTCCCTGCTGGCAACGGGCACGGTTGACCAGGTGAGGGATCACACTAAGATGCTCATCGACAACTGCGGCACGGATGGCGGGTACATCATGAGCGGCGGCGCCCTGATCGATCATGCCAAACCCGAAAACGTGGATGCCTGGATAACCACCACCAAGGAGTATGGCAGGTATTAGGTGGGGGCAGGAAAGGGGTCAGGTCTACGTTTAACTCATTTGAACGGCAGTTTTGGAATCAAGAAAAAAATAGAATTTTTCTTATGGGGAGGTGTTTTTTCTCTTGACTCGCCTTTTAATGGATGACCCTTTTCTAAATAGATGGTTCGCGGGAAGCTTCAATTGAACTAAAGGTTACAAATTACCTATTTCTCCAGTTCTTCCTTTACAGCAACTCCAACCTTTTCCAACAACAGCGGTTTTCTTATATACGCTCCTGCACCAAGACTCTGAACTTCTTTGACACGGTCTGTTTCAGAAAATCCGCTGGCAATGATTGCCTTTTGCCCAGGATGTATTTGGAGGATTTTTTTGTAGGTGTCAAGGCCATCCATCCCCGGGTCCATAATCATATCCAATAGCAATAAATGGACTCTGTTGGTCTTAAGATATTCAACAGCTTCTTCCCCACCAGGAACCGAAACCACCGAATAACCCAACTCTTTTAACATGCTGGAGGCTATATTTCTTTGCTCTTCCACATCATCCACAACCAGAATTGCTTCGCCTTTCCCCATATAATCTTTCAGAGATATTTCGGATCTCTCTTCAATCGATTTTCGGGTCACCGGAAAATAAAGTGTGAAAGTGGTTCCTTTCCCTTCAGTACTTTGAACATGGATATATCCGTTATGATCCTTTACCGTTCCCCATACCACTGCCATGCCCAGGCCCGTTCCGCTTCTTCCCATCTTTTTCTTGGTATAGAACGGTTCAAATATCTTGTCCAAATCATCGGAGGCAATACCTGTCCCGGTATCGGAGATCGTGAGAACAACATAATCACCCTCCCTTACATCGTCATAACCTTTTATGGGTCTATCAATGTATCGGTTCTCCGTGGATACAATCAGGTTCCCGCCTTCGGGCATGGCCTCGGCAGCGTTGGAAACCAGGTTCATGACGGTTTTGGAAAGGTGCGTCGATGATCCCAATATGTTGAGGATATCTGCTTCAAGACGGGTCTCTATATGAACTCCGGGATGGTAGGATTGAAGTTTTTCATGCTCGGGGCTTTTCAAATATTCAGAGATAACATTATTCAGGTTAACCACCTCAGTGACAACAACACCCCTCCTCGCCAATGTTAATAGATCCTGAACAACCGCTGCTGCTTTTTCTCCTGACTTTTGTATTGTGAGGATTGATTTTCTTAAAGGGCTGTCTTCAGGGAGTTGTAATAATAACAATTCAGGATAACTTACAAGACCACCCAGGATATTGTTGAGATCGTGTGCCACCCCTCCAGCGAGCGTTCCTATCGCTTCCATTTTCTGTGCACGTTGGAGTTGGGTTTCCAAGTCTTCTCGATCTTTCTCAGCCTTTTTTTGTGAGGTAATGTCCCTAATTATTCCTTCAACACCCTTAATGTTTCCGTCCTGACCCTTGAAGAAATGTGCATTTGTGGAAGCCCACCAACTGGACCCGTCTTTGCGTTTCAGCTGCGCCTCAAAATGTTCAACATAACCATCTTCTTGAAGTTTTGCTAAAAAAAGGGCACGTACTTCAGGATTGGCATAGACCTCTTCAGCCACCTTCATCCCAATGGCTTCTTCTACTGTATAACCGGATAATTTGTGGGTTGACGGAGATATAAAAACAAGCTTTCCTTCCACATCTGTACGATAGAAAAGGTCAGAGGTGTTGTCCACAAGATCCCGGTATTTCTGTTCGCTTTCCCTTAGTGCCTCCTCTGCCCGCTTGCGGTCCGTTACATCCCGAAAGCTCCATACTCTGCCTACACTCTTGCTCTTTATCCTTTGCGCTTGTGAGTAGCGTTCAAAAATCCTTCCATCTTTAAACTCAAGGACATCAAAGCTCTCCTCAGCCAGTTGGGAGTATAGCTCCCTTACTTTCTTAAGAAAACTTTCAGGCTCCTTTAACTGATCCAAAACAAATACCAGCGCTTGATCACTGTCTTTCGTTGCTATAACAGAGTCGGGTATCCGCCACATCTCCACAAATATCTTGTTAAAACTTACTATCTTTCCCTCTCCATTCACCGCTAAAATACCGTCTGCAGTTGAGTCGAGAGTTGCAGAGAGAAGCGAAACGGATTGTTTCAGTTTTTCCTCAGATTCCCGCAGTGCCGCTTCCGTGTGCCTTCGCTCAGTAATTTCACGCCTGAGTTGTTTATTGGCAGTTTTCAGATCGGCGGTGCGTTCTGCCACCCGTTGTTCCAGCGCATCTTGAGAATCGCGCAGAGCTTCCTCAGTCTTCTTACGCACTTCAAGTTGTTCCCGGAGTCGCAAGCTCAGGTCTCTTAACCTCCCCAAAATTGCTGCAACCGAAACCATGAGAATAAATGCCGGAAGGCCTCCCTGCAGTTCAGCGCCTATATTTTTCAAAAGAACCATATTTAGAGGATAGTTAAGAAGAGCGGCCAGCACCCCTCCTCGGAGTCCCCAGAACCAAACTGAAAGGCCAATGAAGCACCACGAAAAAGAAACGCTAATCCAGCCAAAGGTCTGGTGCAAAAGCGGAAAGAAAAGCACATAGAGCGCAAGAAGGACGCATAACAGCAACAATCGAGCAAACCACTTAGCCTGATTTGACTTGCCCCATACACTAGATACTTTCGATAAAGCCGATCCCATATCTATCCCTCAATAATGATTTCCTTAAGGTCGCCGGGGGTATCCGGTAATGTGACAGCATCGATATTCATGCCCGAAGGTATATCACATACTATTGATTTTGGAACTATTAAATTTAGTTATATCGCACTCTTTTTCACCACGGATGCATAACTTGTGTCCGTCCACGAATGAGAAAATTTGTTCGAGTTCAAGGAAGGCGAAAATTGTAACCGCAGGAATACATGGAAGTA
>JABGPV010000281.1 GCA_018644785.1 Deltaproteobacteria bacterium
CCCATAACCCTTTGTAACCGGTTCAACCTCTGTTATTTCATTGAGCGGGTGGAAGAGCGTTTGGTAGGACTCTATCTCGCTAAAGCCCGAATTTTCAAGATAATCTTCTATCTCTTTTGACGAATAAAATATGGCGGCACTGTAAAATTTACTCTGATCTTTATATTTTTCATATTCTTGCCCGATTGTGCTTTCTCTATCTACAAACCCTATGATAATATGTCCATCTGATTTGACAACTCTCCTTGCCTCTTCCAGTGTTTTCAAAGGATCATCTACAAAGCAGATGGTGGTGACAAGCAGAACATAATCAAAACTATTGTCATCATATGGAAGATCTTCCGCAACACCTTTGACAACTTTTATGCCTTTTTCTTCAGCAATTTCAGCCATTTTATCAGATGGATCAACGCCGTCTTTTATACCGAAGGGAATTGCAAATTTCCCTGTCCCAACACCAACTTCCAATCCTTTTCCTTTTGGGATCAGTTTTCTAATTAGCTTGAGTTCCGCCTTATATGCCAATTCATTCTTAAAAAACCAATTATCGTAATCCTTGTAATATTTGTCAAATACTTCTGCTTTAGGCATCTTTGCATCCTCCTGATGATTGATTGTAAATTTTGTTCGTTAATCTTTCAACTCACAATTTCTTAAATTTCCGCCTGGTCCGGTTAGAGGCCACTGATTTTGGGCGTACCGGATACAATTGCATCTGCTTTCGAATCAACATGATATTTGCCATGTTTGGCAAAAATGGGCAGTTGCCCATTTCGGGGCCGGGTTTTGGAATTGGCAAAGGGCCGGTGACAGGCTGCCTGGTCGGCATAACCCTCACAGCTGCTGGTGTGGAAGGGCCGACAGAATTGGTAAGATAACCCTCTATCTGCTTTACTGAAAAGAATATGGCGGGACTGAAGAATTTACTTTTATCATTATTTCTTCATAAAAAGAAGACGATCGCCCTTCTTCATTCGATTGTAACGACACGGGACAAGCATTGCAGGCAATCCAGCCTGCAATGCCTGTCCCATTGGCAGACACAGAAATCGTTCCACAATTAAAACAGTTCGTCGCCGCTTTTCCCGCCCAGGCCGGGATGACCATCAAAACGAACCACGCCCACAGCGGCTTTTCCAGCAACGGCTTCGGCAATGCGCGCTGTTCCTCTATTGCCGAACCCACCGCATAATTCGATGGCCGCTATCCCTTCTTCAATTAATTTAAGGGCCACCCTTTCAGCTTCTTTATAGTTATTGGCCGCAACCACGGTCAACTCGACTTGCGGCGTAATCACTGTTTGCCGATCTTTATCAGGATCAACCTCCGGTGCTAAAAATATAAACGCTGCTTTTAAAGCCATTTCTGTCTCCTTATTTTATAATTTGTGTTATTCGTGCTAATCGGAATTTACGATGCAAAAATTTTCCTTTCCATTGCAAATATCATTGTCCGCTCCACATCCACGACCAGGGGACCATCCACTGAAAGTCGTATCGCTGCTTGTTGCCCCTTCCTGATTTCCACCTCCCGTTCCCCATCCAACGCCACTACGGAGGGTATAAAATTAATGTCCGCACTTTCCCCGGGCGCCATCAATTGCATGTCCTTGACCGACACGGTTTCAATAATGCCGGGAGCGATGGGCGCTGTGACCGGCTGCCCATTGTTGCCTATTCTCAGATGCATGCCGGCAGGCTCCTCTGGCGAGATGGATCGAAGCATCCCGCCGATGGAAGAAAAGCCGATGCTGGCCGGACTTGTGCGGTTTAAAAAAATCTGTCTGACTTTATCCATTTTCCATATGGCGCGGGACCCGATAAACGCATCCGTACTGACCACCGCATCTACCAGTGCCATATCGACGACTTTGCCTTCGATTACAACCTCCAGGCGGGTCGATTGAAAGGTTCCCTCTTTCCGGGGTACTTTCCCCATGGCGATCAGGCCGGCCGCAAGACCTGCCACTGTTCCTTCGATCATAAGGGGAAAGACATTGTTGGTCCCGGTTGACAGGGGCAAAATAGGAACCTGACCGGCCCCCTTGGCCACTACCCGGTTGGTGCCGTCACCACCCAGGGTGACAATACAGCCGGCCCCTCGCCGGGCCAACAACTTCGCCGCCCTGATGGAATCGCGCTGGTCCGCCTTGGTGTCGAACTGCAGCCTTTCAGCCGACAGGTCGACTTGCAACCCGTCCAGGGCCAGCTCCACAATCCCGTGGTAATCCGACATATAAGCGATGCGATGGATGCCGGCGGCTTGAAGGCCCAGAAGGACGCGGCGCACGATACGGATTTTTTCCTGGTTGTCGAACACGCTGCCGTAGGCGACAAGCCGACGGATATCCTTTCCCGAGGCGGGATTGGCGATGATGCCCACCAATGACATGTTTAAGCCTTTCTTTTTGGTTTTAAAAAATTACGCCATCACTTTCCTGACCGCATCGATGAGCTGCTGCTCGCTCGGTACGTAGGCCTTCTCCAACGGCGGAGAAAAGGGAACCGGACAAAAAGGTGCGGCCACCCGCAAAATCGGTGCATCCAGATAGTCAAAGGCTTCTTCAGCCACCTGGGCGGCTATTTCAGCCCCTGATCCGGCGAATTTCACCTCTTCGTGCAAGATCACCAGTCGATGGGTCTTTTTAACCGATGCGAAAATCGTCTCCCCGTCCAGCGGATAGAGAGTACGCGGGTCCACCACCTCCAGGCTGATCCCCTCGGCGGCAAGCGTTTCAGCCGCACCCAAAGCGGTATGGACCATGTTGGCCGTTGCCACGACGGTGACGTCCTCGCCTTCACGCTTGATATCAGCCTCGCCGAAGGGGATGGTGTAAGCCCCTTCAGGGACCTCCCCTTCCATGGCATAAAGCATTTTATGTTCCAGGAAAACCACCGGGTTGTCGTCGCGAATCGCTTCGATCAAAAGCCCCTTGGCATCATAGGGTGTGCTGGGCATGACCACCTTCAGTCCCGGAAGATGCATGAACAGGGCTTCCAAACATTGGGAGTGCTGGGCGGCGGCCCCGATCCCGGCACCGCATGCGGTACGCATGACCATGGGAATTTTGGCTTTGCCGCCGAACATATATTTGTTCTTTGCAGCCTGGTTACAGAGTTGGTCCAGGGCCACGCCGATAAAATCGACAAACATCAATTCAATAACCGGCCGGAGACCGACGCTTGCCGCGCCTACCGCTGTACCGACGATAGCGCTTTCGGTAATGGGGGTATCTTTCACCCGCTTTTCGCCAAACTGCTCGAGCAGGCCAGCCGTTACGCCGAAACATCCACCAAAAACCCCCACATCCTCACCGGCGACATAAATATTGGGATCACGTTCCATTTCAACCACATGGGCATCTTTTATCGCTTGCGCGAAAGTCATATTCGACATTATTAATCCTCCTTTTGGATTTGTGTTTTTAGCTTGAAACACTAAGCCTTACCCAGGGGCTTTCTTGTTGTTTTGACAGGGTTCAAGGGATAAGGCGCTAAGTATACACATCCTCTGTCAGTTCGGACACATCGGGGAACGGGCTTTCTTCGGCAAATTGTTCGGCTGCGACCAGATCGTTCTGAAGCGCCCCCTTAATCTCTTCAATTCTATTCCCGGTCAGCACCTCCATCTCCACCAGCTTCCGTTCCAACCGCGGAATCGGGTCTTTTTCTTTCCACTCTTCAAGTTCCGCATCTTCGCGATAGGCACAGGGATCTCCTTCAAAATGCCCCCGGTGGCGATAGGTTTTGCATTCAACTAAAGACGGTCCCTTGCCCTGGCGTGCACGGTTGATACCTTCGGCGGCCGCTTCCCAAACGGCCACAACATCATTGCCGTCCACCACCACACCGGGGATACCGTATCCCCCCGCGCGGTCGGCCACGTTGGGAACACACATAGAGTCCCGCGTGCAGGAAGAGATACCGTACATGTTGTTTTCATTGACAAACACCACCGGCAGTTTCCAGCAGCTGGCCAGGTTCATGGCCTCATGGGTGGTTCCCTGATTGGAGGCGCCATCGCCGAAAAAGCAAACCGCCACACCGTCGTTGCCCAGATACTGGCAGGCCAGCGCAGCCCCGGAAGCCAAAGGCGGGCCGCCGCCCACGATACCGTTGGCGCCCATAATGCCAAGATCAAGATCGGCGATATGCATGGAACCGCCTTTTCCCTTGCAGTAACCGGTTTTTTTGCCGAACAGCTCAGCCATCATCAGCTTGATGTCGCCACCCTTGGCAATGAGATGTCCGTGGCCGCGGTGGGTGCTGGTAATATAATCCTTGTCGGCCAAATTCGCGCAAACACCGGTGGCAACCGCCTCTTCACCCACATACAGGTGGACAAAACCCGGAATTTTGCCGCCTGCAAAAAGCTCGGCAACCCGATTTTCAAAGGTTCGAATCTTGACCATGGTGGTGTACATCTCAATCAATTGTTCATTCGTCAGGTCCATTGTTTCCCTCCTTCTTTTTCCTGTTGATAAAACGGTTTGACCAGATATCTTCGATTTACCGGTATGGGGTTACCGCCTCCTTTCTCCAAAAAACGGTTCTAATTTATGCGAATGGGAACCGTCACCGCCACATTGGCCATGACGATTAAAATATCAGCCCCTGGGCAGATATAGTGCCCAGTTACCCGCATCCCGGGCCGCGTCGACCACCGCTTCCGAAAAGGTGGGATGGACCCGGATGCCGCGGGCCAGTTCCTGAACCGTGGCTTCCAGTTGCATGGCCATTACCCCCTCACCGATGATTTCGGTGGCATTGGAACCGACCATATGCACACCTAAAATTTCACCATAACGGGCATCCGAGACAATTTTAACGGCGCCGTCGACCTGGTTGCGAACCATGGCCAACCCGTTGATGGCATACGGAAAAGCCCCGGTTTCCACATCGTAGCCTCTTTTTTCCGCATCTTCTTCCGAAAGCCCCACCGCGCCCATCTCAGGCTGCGTCCACAGGCACCTGGGAATAAGATTAAATGGATAGCAATTGTTCGCTCCCATGGCATTTTCAGCGGCAAAAACAGCCATGGACGAAGCCCCGTGGCTGAGCATCCAACCGCCGGTTGCATCGCCAATGGCAAAAACCCCTTTAACCGAGGTCTCCAGATAATCGTTTACCCGGATGCCTTTATCTTCATTTAACATCACACCGAGCTTTCCCAAACCCAAGCCGGAAACATTGGGCTCCCTTTTGGAAACCAGGACTTTTTCCACCTTGACACTTTGCTCCTTGGGACCCGAAAGCTTGCAGTCCGTTCCTGTTTGGGTCGTTTCTACGGACTCAAGAGATGCACGGGGAATAATCTCCACGCCCGCCTCCCTTAACGCCTGGGCAATTCTCTGGCTTGTTTCTGAATCTTCTTTGGGTAAGATTCTCGCAGACCCGGCCGCCATGACGACGTTGCACCCGAATGTATTGAGCAAAAAAGCCATTTCAACTTCGATATGGCCGGAACCACAGACCAGTATCGACTCGGGCACCGCCGTCATTTCCAACACGTCGTCCGTGGTCATGGCGATCTCTTTTAACCCCGGTATCTCCCATGCGCATATGGCGCTGCCCGTGGCGACAATGATTTTTTTCGTTTCAATGACCCGATCCTCCACATCCACTTCCTGCGGGCTTTTTATAACAGCGCGTCCTTTAACGACCTCAACACCGTTGTTTTTTAACAGGGCTTCCATGCCCATGCGGATTTCCGCCGAAACCCCGCTTTTTCGCTCCGTAAGCGTCTTAAAATCAATCTCTTCAAGGGAGGCATTGATACCGAACTCTTTTCCTGTCTTAAGCCGGTCAAGCAAATCGCCCGCCCTCAGCCAAACCTTGCTGGGAATGCATCCCCGATTTACGCAGGTGCCGCCTGTTTCGGCACATTCAGCCAATACAACCTTCGCTCCCAACTGGGCCGCGCGGATCGCGGCTGCATAGCCACCTGATCCGCCGCCGATGATCATCACATCGTGCATTATTTCACCTCATTAAATACGAATTTATGGCTTAAACTTGGGTGCTAGGCCATGATCAGCATGGGCTGCGCCAGGGTGCGGGCCAGGTCCTTTAAAAAAGTCATGGCCGGCGCACCGTCCACGACTCTGTGATCAAAGGTGAGACTGAGCGTCATCATGTGCCGGATGGTTATCTCACCATTAAATACGGCCGGTTTTTCGATCACGCGGCCAACGCCGAGGATTCCGGTCTCCGGTGGATTAAGTACCGGTGTGAATCCATCCATGTCGAGCATGCTGACATTGCTGATGGTAAAAGTGCCGTCGGTAACCTCTTCTACGGCCAGGGCGCCTTCCCGCGCTTTTTGTGCCAG
>JABGPV010000282.1 GCA_018644785.1 Deltaproteobacteria bacterium
GACCAAATTGATTGAATTAATCAGGATATAGCCTCGCTCCGGTTTCTCGGCGCCAAAAAGCAATCTCAGAAGGGTTGTTTTTCCTGCACCGCTGGGTCCCGTGACAAAAACAAATTCCCCTTTTTCAATCCTGAGATTGATATCGTCCAGGGCAATATGGGGGCCATATTTCTTGGAAAGGTGAAATAGCTGTATCATCTAGTATGTGCCCATTGCTCTGAAAAGCCTTGCCCGGGCGAGATGGTACTCAAAAAGCGAACGGAAATGGTTGACCCTTGCCCGGGTCAGGTATCGTTGCGCGTCCAGAACCTCGGTGGAGGTGCTGACCTGGGCCTTGTAACGCTCCTGGCTCACCCGCAGATTCTCTTCACCCTGCGCCACCGCTTTTTTTGTAATGGGGACGTTTTCTTCGGCGGTTTTAAGGTCTAAAACGGCATCCTTTATTTGGAGTTGTATCTGCTGTTCCAGCTCCATTTTGGTCTTGAGAACTTCGTTTTTTACACTTTGCTGCTGCTTCACTGAATAATAGGTCTTGCCCCATTCCCAAAAAGTCCATTCCAGCCCTACGGCCGCTTCCCAGTTGCTGGCCTGATGAAAATCCCCACCTGACACCGACGGCGTATCCCCTTGCTTTATGTAATCCCACGTAAGCACCACTTCAGGATAGTATTTGCTCCGACTTAACCTGATCTGCTGATCCGTCTGAAGGAGATTCACATCAATCAACTTCATCTCCGGCCGGTTTTTAAATGCAATCTCCACATACTCCTGAAAATCACCTTTTTCCGGATTATGCACCTTGATTTCTTCAACTTCCACTTCCGCGTTTACCGGCCTTGATAGAACCGCATTGAAATTGGACCGCGCCAGCCTGGCCTGATTCCTGGCAGAGGTCAAATCATGTTTGGAATTGCTGGCGTTAACTTCCGATTCCAGCAGATCGTTAATCGGAATCATCCCCACCTTGTAGAAATTGCGGGCCACTTCCGCGTGGCCCTCCAGGGCTTCCGCCGCCTTTTCGGCAGTTTCTACCGCCATGTCCGCCGTCAGGATATTGAAATAGGCCGCCTTGGCTTCCAGGGCCAGATTCAGTTCCTGGGTCTGGACCTCCAGCTGTGATTGATCAATGCCCAATTCTGAAAGGCGATAGTTACTTAATATGGCAAATCCGGTAAAAACCGGCTGAGTAACCCTTCCTTTCCATTGATAATTATTCTGGCTTCCTATTTCAATGGGTCCACCCAGACCTGTAAAAAAGACCTCCTGCTCCATACCATATCGTCTGTAACCATAAGATGTGCTTAACTTGGGCAGAAAATCCGCTCTCGCCTGGTTCTTCACATACTCTGCCTGATTGATCTGTTCTTTTTTGGCTTTCAGCTTCCAGTTATTGGTCAGGGCCTCCTTGACACATTGTTCCAGCGTATAGACCTTTTTTCCTTTGGCCAATGCCCCACTTGAAAAATAAAGGATGAATAGCAAACAACTGACGCAAGCCATCACAAACCAGCCTGTGCACCTCATCTCACACTCCTCCAAAACAATCCAAAAGATTAATTTGATGCTTAAGTACGGGTATTCATTAAAACAAGGTCTTAAATATGTCAATCGGAATTCAAAGAATGATGCCATTGTCATGATTGAAACCATGAACAAAACCTCTATCTCCTCCTGACGCCCAACAAACCCTTGACAGCGACGGCTGCAAAATGATCTGTTGAAACCCATTTTGAAAGCACAGATCAATATCCGCCACTCACTGAACAACACTGTACAAGGAGGTCCCCATGATCCGCTTTTTAAGCACTCGATTCAAGTTCAAAACCCTTCTGATTTTCCTGTTCATGCTTGCCGCTATTGACCCCATCCTAAAGCAATTCGGTCAATTTGGACTGAATTTCCTGGACGTACTGTTCACCATAGCCCTTTTGACGGCCCTTTACTCCATTAGCGGCAACCGTAAAATCCTGATCTCCGGCATCCTGCTGGTGGCACCTATCTTTTTTCTGGGCTGGACCGATTTTGCAAAAAATGAATTCTACCTGGGCCTGGTGTTATATGCGTTTGGCATGGCTTTTTTCGGGTTTGTGGCCGTTTCCATCCTCATCCATATCGTAGCCGAGGAAAGTGTCACCATGGACCTCATTTACGGATCCGCATGTGTATATTTTCTGCTTGGTTTTGTGTGGGCCATCGGTTATGGACTGATCGAATTGCTCATACCGGGATCTTTCAGCGTTGGCGGGCATGTTCTCACCCGTATGGACTATCTCGGCCAGTATGGGTTCTTAAACGATAACCTGTCTTATTTCAGTTTCATTACACTTACAACCCTTGGGTACGGCGACATTATTCCCCTTTCACCGCCGGCCAAAGCCGCTGCAAGCCTTGAAGCCATCGTGGGTCAGCTTTACATTGCCCTGCTGGTGGCCCGCCTGGTGGGATTGCACACCTCTCAGTCCATGGCAGAAAAACGGGAGAAGAAAGAACTGAAAGAAATCTGCAAGCCGTTATTGGAAAAAGACCAGGGCAACACGCAAAAAGAGACATAGCCTTATGGTTTCAAAACCTGAAGATCTGTATATCTATCTGGTCAGCGGCACCCTGACGGAATCGAATGAAACGGCTCTCGGCGGGACCTTCATGGGAAACTGGGTGGAGGGAAACAGCGCATTTCTGTTCTTTTCAGCCCCCGCTGAAAATCAGGTGGCCGGGTTGCTGAAAAGCCGCCGGGAACTGCGTCTCGAAGACAGCTATCATTTCACCTACGAAGATTGGCAGGGAGGCGGATTGGATACTTTGAAGATCGGGCCGTTCCTGGTGGTCCCGCCCTGGCTGGAAACCCATGCTGCAGAAGGATACATAAAAATTCTACTGGATCCCGGCGTGGTCTTCGGCAACTGTCTTCACCCCACAACCCAAACCTGTCTGGAAGCGCTTTCTTTGCTGGAAAAAAGGACCCGTATGGGCCATGTGCTTGATTTAGGAACAGGAACCGGCATTCTGGCCATCGCCGCAGTTCTTTTGGGTGCTGAGAAAACGCTAGCCGTAGACTTCAACCCCCTTTGCGTCAAGACGGCTGCCCGGAATGTTGAATTAAATGGACTGGGAACCCAGGTGAGGGCCGTTGAGGGAAAAGCGGAAGATTTTACCGAAGAGAAGGCAGACCTTCTGGTCGCCAACATTCAGCATGATGTAATTCGAGATTTTCTGGAAAAATATACCCCCGCCAAACCCCAAACACTGATCATTTCTGGGCAAATGAGGAGCCAATCCAGAGATCTCAAAACGCAGTTGAAAAGCCTTGGGTATCACACCTTGAAGGAATGGGACCATGACATGACCTGGTTCACCACCCTGGCGGAAAAAGCCTGAATTGTGAATGAACACACGCCTATCCGGCTTTATTTTCCAGTGAAATAACCAGGGGAATCACATGAAGATCGTTGGATACTTCCCGAGTGGCGCCCAGTTCCCACTGGCCACACCGGAATTTCCCATTCAACCGTTTCTCAATTTCACCCGCCAGACCACTCACATCAATCACCGGGTGGCGCTTAAACACCTTGGGCAGTCCGTAAGTGAGGTTGCATGCCAGGCATTTTCCAGGGCGCTGGCGCAATTGAAACTCAAAATGGAGTTCATTTCCACGGTGCGCTTTAAACACCAGCCCAATGTCAAAAGCGCCTTCTTCAGCATCCCCGAACAATGATTCAAAAAACGCGTCCGCCCGCCCCACGGGGAAAAGTTTTTCAAGATCATCCTGGGTAAAAATACCTTTCAGTTCTCCATCTACCGTCATAAACACCCTCCAAAGACCAGGGGAAACTTAGAAAAACATGTCCAATCTACCACAAAAGGGTTTCAATGAAAACAAAAATCCAATGCCTTCTTCCCACGATCCAGATCTTTTTCCAATTGGAAAATCCAATGAATTCTTGACTTTCTTAAGTATTCGGCGTTAGAAGGAAGCCGCAAAATCTGAAAAACCCATACCGTAATGGTTGTGTTGGCCCGGTTCATGACGGAGCCAATCCAGGCGGAGCGCATTTATGAGTACAGACAAAAACAGGGGACCCATCCCAAAGCTTCAAGGGCA
This sequence comes from Deltaproteobacteria bacterium, assembly GCA_018644785.1. The sequence goes on from JABGPV010000282.1 coordinate 4,100, forward strand.
CCATTGTTTTGCATGTGGTACCGACAATCCCATCGGACTGAACATGCAGTTTTACCGTTTGGGAGACATGGTCTGCTCGGACATTACGTTAGAGCGAAACCATGAGGGATGGGAAAACATGGCCCATGGCGGCATTATCTCCACGCTCCTAGACGAAGTGATGTCCTGGACGGTGCTTTATTTCAAAAAGACTTTCCTGGTTACCCGGAAAATGGAAATCAAATATATCAAACCGGTTCCCCTCAGCATACCATTGACCGCGAGGGGCAAAATCCTCGATGAACCGGGCTACTCAAAAATTGAGGTTCGAGGCGAAATTGTGGATGCAGCGGGAAAGCTCCTGGTTAGAAGCCGCGGCGAGTTTGTGATGCTGGCCGAGAATCAGCTCTCTTCTGTATCCAATGGCCTGAAACGGGAAATGATGGACATGTTTGAGGATTTCAAATAACGCAATCCAAGCCAAAAGGATTACATTCCATGCCTACAGATTCAAAGAAACAAACCGTTTCCATCGTACGTTATGAGAAACCACTGGATTCAGTGAAAAAGGTTGTTGATCTCAGCCAGGGACTTGATCACCTCCCTTCAAACGCAAGCGTATTTATCAAACCCAATATCGTTTTCTGGAGTCGTTTCGGTATCTTTCCCGCCTATGGTGTCATTACCACGAGCCGGGTGGTGGAAGACATGGTTATTCTCCTCAAGGAGCGCGGCATTGAAGATATACGCATTGGGGAGGGCATTGTACTGTTTGACCCGAAGGACCGGGAAACGCCCGCCCATGCCTTTGAGACCCTCGGCTACAACACCATGAAACGAAAATACGGGATCAAAGTGGTCAATCTGTTTGAACGACCCTTTGAAAAAATCGAATTTTGTGACGGCACAACCCTTAATTTCAGCGCGGATTTTCTCAAAGCCGACTTCGTGATCAACATTCCCGTGCTCAAGACCCACGCTCAGACGGTTGTTACGTTGGGGATCAAAAATCTCAAAGGAACCATTGACGTCAATTCTCGAAAGAAATGCCACAGTGCCAACACGGAAAAAGACCTTCACTATATGATCGCCAGGTTTCAGGAAATCCTGCCCACCGGATTCACCCTTATTGACGGCATTTTCACCAATGAACGGGGGCCCGGCATTGATGGAAAAATCAGGCGGGAAAACCTGCTCATCGGAAGCCGGGATGTACTTTCCGCCGACAAGGTGGGCGCCATGGCGCTTGGCTACGACCCTTCGGAAGTTCCCTATCTGGTTCAGACTGCCCATGGGGCCGGGAGACCCGTTGACCTCTCGGACACTGATGTGGTGGGAGAAAAAATCGAAGCGGTGGCATCAAGGCATCATTACGCTTTCCCCTATACGCCGGACGAATCCCAGGCCCTTCCTGTTCCCATGAAACGGATGGGAATCCAAGGGCTGAGCTTTCGAAAATATGACCTTTCCATGTGCACCTATTGCTCTTTACTCAATGGCATGATCCTCACAGCCATTTCGCAGGCCTGGCAGGGAAACCCATGGGACGACGTGGAGGTGCTGACCGGAAAATCAATGGCGCCCACCCCCGGGAAAAAGAAAACCATTCTCATCGGCAAGTGCATCTATCAGGCCAATAAAAACAATCCGGATATCAGTGAACTGTTTGCTATAAAGGGTTGCCCCCCTTCTACAAATCAGATCGTGGAAGCCTTTCAAAAAGCGGGCATCCCCATTAGGCCGGATATTTTTGAGGCCAAAGAACAATATCCAACCCTTTTCATGAAAAAGTATGAAGGAAAACCGGATTTTGATATGGGTCTGTTCAGGGTGAAATGAAAATACTTTATTTAAGATACGGCTCTCTGAGACCTTTCTTGAAAATTTTACCGGAACCGGTCTTGGGAAGGGTCTTCAAAAAATCAACACTCTTGGGTGTCTTGTAACCCGCCAGATCCTTTCGACAGTAGGTGATGATCTCCTCTTCGGCCACCCAACATTCTTCCTTCAACACCACACAGGCCTTGACCGCTTCTCCCCAATGGGCATCCGGTACACCGATAACTGCCGCTTCCAGCACATGGGGGTGGGTGTAGAGAACATTTTCCACTTCCGATGAATAGACGTTCTCCCCACCGGTAAGGATCATGTCCTTTTTTCGGTCCACAATATTCACGTACCGCTCCCTGTCCATGACCGCCAGATCCCCGGTATACAACCAGCCGTCCGAAAAGGCTTTT
>JABGPV010000283.1 GCA_018644785.1 Deltaproteobacteria bacterium
TTCAGATTTCAACCTTGAAGCAAGGTATCCGGATGATAAGTTCTCATTCTATAAGAAAAGCACCGTGGAATTTACGAAAAATAAGCTTGAACAGATTGAGAGGTTAAAGAAATGGCTTCTTCAAAATCTTCAATCATCAATTTAATAAAAGAATATATATTACGATTAAAAGAAAATAATATCTCTGTCGAAAAAGTATTGTTGTTTGGTTCTATTATGAAAGGGACGTCAAGAGAAGACAGTGATATAGATATTGCTGTTATTTCATCCTCATTTAAAGGTGACAGATATTCAGATAGAAGGCTTATTGTCCCTTTAAGACGTGGAATAGACAGCAGGATTGATCCCATCCCTTTTACGCCTGAGGACTATGCAGAAGGGGGAATCCTTATTGATGAAATTAAGAGTACCGGGCAGGAAATCCTGTAGTTTGAGTATAAGGGGCTCGGAAAAAAATAAATCTGCCAGATTGCGCCGTATTTTGGTTCGTATACAAGGCGCATCCACCGGTGCATATTGGTGGATATGTGCCGGTGGATGTAACGCAGTAGACGGGCCAAAGGACAAGCAAGATGGTGGATGTATTTTTTTCCGAGGCCCTAAGGTCAGAAGTTAAATACGTACCGTATTCTCCTCACCCCGACAGGTGACGACTCTTCTGGCACAGGGAAGTCTGTAACCATTTTCCTTACTCGATGTCATCCCGAACCGGCACAAGTCCCTGGTGACAACCAGCGGTATCCACCGAATAGATTCAAACGAAGGCGTCATCGAGGAGGTCTACACGGCCAGGTACTGGCCGGGAGATTCGCTTGGCGACCATCTCGAATTCGCGCTCAAGTATGACGGGACGAACTTCGCAATCCTAGGCATTTTGTTTCAGAAGGCAGGGGAGGAAGAACTTCTTGAATATGTCCGGCGCTTGTGGTTCCTGTACGAGTTCCTGACCGGCAGATTGATCTCTTCATTCGTTTCTGCCTCCAAAACAACGGCCGGCTCTCAGCACGGAAACGCGCGAGCCACTTCGATTTCCTGTCGGATGAAGAAATCGCTTCGCTCGAACAGACTGTTTTGTCCGCTTACGGAAGCAAAACCCAACTTGAGCTAACTTTTTGATATGCTCCGGAATCCGATTTCTTTCCAAGGTGCTTTATTTAGGCCTAAACCGTATCCTATTCAGCCCCCTCATCGGATTCGAAAAATTGGGATGCAGCCTTAAGGGGGAGTAACAGCAGGATAATCTTACAACATCATACGGCTGACAGCAATATGATTGCTGTGAAGGATGGGGTGTAAAATTCTTGTTTTAATGATTTGGTGAAGAGAACAGCTACCCGGGTTGTAGCTTCGCTTTTTCAATAATCAGATCAGATAGCGCCGGCATACTGAACTTTTTGGAAACCCTGTCGCTAATGTAATCGAAAGCGTTGACCCCCAACTTCTTGGCGGTTTGAACAATGGTGAGGAAGGCATCTTTTGCTATTGTTCCTGCTTGGGATATCGTATGTAGGCTGACATCCTGCCTACGATCATTTAAAGAATTGATTGACAACTATGAGGGAATTTGGGATATTTTTCGAGAATGCAGATAGACAGCTTAGTCCCCTATTAATATGAATGTGAGGGCAAAATCATGTACGCGGAACGCTTGATGCTTGAAACAGACCAGTCCGGCAGCCTGAAGCATGTACCGAAACTTCCACCCAACAAACAACTGGAGATCATCCTCTTGGTACTTGACGATGTTCGGGGAGGTCAGTCGCTGCGTCGCAGTCCCCATCCTGATATCGCCGGCAAAACCCGCATCCTTGGCGACATTATCAGCAGTGTTTCCGAGGCTGATTGGAATTTGCCAAAGTGATTATCCTGGACACTCACATATGGCTCTGGTGGGTTAATAGGGATTGCGCTCAAATTTTCCAAAGATCGAGTTCCTGCGTTGAAGGGAGGAATGCGCAACTAGCCCTCCGTCACCAAGGAATTCATCGACTGAGCAATCGACATTTGCAGGCGCTTACGGTTATGCACAACTATTACGTCAGAAGACGGGACGGAACAACGGCTGCCGAACGATTTTTTGAGGCTAAACCGAACGACCTTTTTGAATTCCTCTTGGATAGGATGGATTATCCCGCAAGACCAAGGAATCGCCTGAAATTAGCCGCTTAGAGGGACGTGGGCGAAGTTAGAACCAAGCCCGACTTTTTTCTTGAAAAAGGATAAGAATCCTGACAGAGTAAAATCTCACTTTGTCATCAGTTCAGAGAGCGTCCTTTAACGTCAAACGGCTTTTACTTGAAAATATAGGTCCCTGTTTTGAGTACCGTAAGAAAAATCAGCAAGAATTTGGACACACAAGAATCGGAGAAACCCATGGGCAAATGCAAAGTATGCCTTCATGAGGCCAGAACCGTTATCCCTTTTGGAAAGATGCCCATTTCAAACCGGTTCGTGACCGACCCGGATGCACCGGAATATGTCTACGAGTTGTCACTCGGTTGGTGCCCAAAATGCCTCATGGCGCAACTTGAATCCTGTGTTGAGCCGACCATGATGTTTAACGATTCCTATGCGTATTTTTCATCCATATCAGCGGCCATGGAAGATCATTTTCGAGAAATGGCCGAAGAAATTGCAGCATTTGTTTCCGGTCGATTCGACCCGTTTGTAATCGAGCTCGGCTGTAATGACGGGATCATGCTCAAGCATATTGCGGACTTTGGCATCGCCCATCTGGGAATTGAACCTTCGGCAAATGTGGCGACCCGTGCAAAGGAACAAGGGGTTCAGGTTCTTGGGAAGTTTTTTAACGCCGAGACCGCCTTGGAAATTCGAAAACTTCACGGTCAGGCTGATGTCATCTGCGGCGCAAATGTCATGTGTCATATCGAGGATATCAATTCGGTATTTGAAGGGGTCAGCGTTCTGTTGAAGCCCGACGGCGTATTTTTCTTCCAAGACCCCTATTTACCGGATATCATAAGAAAAGGCTCTTTTGATCAGATCTATGATGAACATGTCTACTATTTTTCAGGCTTGGCGGTCTCACAGCTTGCCAGGCGACATGGTTTTCAGCTCGTGGGTATGGTCCCGAAAGAAGTGCATGGGGGCTCCATGCGCTATTATTTGAGGAGAGAGGGCAACCATCCAGCGCGGGAAAATGTATCGGCTCACTTGTCTCAGGAAAAAGCTTTGAATCTTCATGAATTTGAAGGATATGTTTCGTTCAGGGAAAATGTGGACAGGATATGCGAAAACCTGAAACAGACCCTTGTGAAAATTAAGGACGAGGGCAACCGGATTGCGGCATATGGTGCGACCTCTAAAAGTACAACCCTTCTGATCTATTCACAGATCGGTCCCGATCTGATAGATTACGTGTCGGACACAACGCCGACGAAGATCGGAAAATATACCCCTGGGACACATATTCCTGTCAAGTCCCGTACCCATTTTCTCCAGGATGACCCGCCCTACACGCTTCTCCTGGCCTGGAACCATGAACGGGAGATTCTGGAAAAGGAAAAACGTTATCGTGAAGGAGGGGGTAAATTCATTACGTTTTTCCCTGAGGTCGCTGTCGTATGAAAGGATTCGGAAATGATCGATGGCATTGAAATTAAAGAACTTAAGGTGTTCACGGATGAGCGGGGTCTTTTCTCGGAAATCATTAGAGGTTCCGACAACTTTTTCCAGGACAGTTTTGCGCAGTTAAGCTATTCCATGTCTTTTACCGGCGTGGCCAAGGCCTGGCACCTGCACAGGAAGCAGACAGACTGGATGTGCGTCCTGGTAGGGGATGTGAGACTGGGGTTGTTTGATTTGCGTGAAGATTCAGCAACACATGGGAAACTGATGGAGGTTCTCATGGGAGAAACTCTGGGGCGAAAGGTCGTCAAAATTCCCCCGGGAATCGCCCATGGTTACAGGATCATCAATGGACCCATGCATATCATATACGTGACCGACCGGGAATATGATCCATCTGACGAACTTCGCATTCCGCATGATGATCCGAAAATCGGATTTGACTGGACCCGCTGGTCGGAAGTCAAGTGAAAGTGCACCATCATGAAAACAACAGACTATTATAAGGGAAAAACGGTACTCGTTACCGGTGCATCCGGTTTCATCGGATCATCTCTTGTAAAGGTTCTGCGCCAGGTGGACTGTACCCTCATGTGCTGCAGCAGGAACGCTCAAAACCCCGAAACGGGCCATTCTACCAAAGCGAAAATCGTGGATCTTCAAATGGACATCCGGGATCCTTCGATCTGGGACGACGTCCTTCAAGGGGTTCAGTGCCCATATTCCAGATCTTGAAGTCTCCCTTGTGGATTCTCCCATTATGAATCAGCTCTCTTATGAAGTCTCGAGCCGTAAGTCGCGGGACCGGGGATTCACGTACCATGAAGCCATTGAAGATAGCCTGCTTGTTGTCGTTCGGAAACTGAAGAACGTAAACAGCGAAATTGAGCGTGTTGGGGTTTAAGTATGGACATCCCGTTCCTGGATCTTAAAGAGACCTATCTGGCGCTTGAAGACGAAATTGACGCAGCAATCAAAGGCGTTCTCAAGAGAGGATGGTATATCCTGGGGGAGAATGTCCGGCGTTTTGAAGCGGAATTTGCGGCCTACTGCGGATGCAGGCACTGCGTTGGCGTCGGGAGCGGCATGGATGCTCTGGAACTACTTCTGAAGGCTCACGGGATCGGTCCCGGGGTTGAAGTGGTCGTTCCGTCCAACACCTATATCGCCACGGCCCTGGCGGTTTCACGTGTGGGGGCCACACCGGTTCTGGTAGAACCTGATCCGGCCACCTGTAATCTGGATCCTTCCAGAATCGAACCGGCCTTGACCCCCGGAACCGGGGCGGTCATGGCGGTGCATCTCTACGGTCAGACGGCAAACATGACCGCCATCCAGTCAATCTGTAAGAAGCACGATCTCAAACTCCTGGAGGATGCGGCCCAGGCACACGGGGCAAATCACCATGGCATCAATGCCGGCGCCTTAGGGGATGGTGCGGGGTTCAGCTTTTATCCTGGAAAAAACCTCGGGGCCTTCGGCGACGGGGGTGCAGTGGTGACGGATGATCCAAACGTGGCCGATTACGTTCGAACAGCCAGGAATTATGGCTCGGAAAAGAAATACTATAATGCCCTCAAGGGGATGAACAGCCGGCTGGATGAACTTCAGGCTGCGGTTCTGCGCGTCAAACTGAAACATTTGGACCCATGGAACCGGAGGCGGTCTGAAATTGCACAACTTTACTTAGACCGGATCGAAGCACGGGACAGAGAACTGGTCTTGCCCCATGTGGAAGACGGAAACCATCATATATGGCACCTCTTTACCATAAAATCGACCCGGCGTGATGAACTTCAAGCTTTTCTCGAAAAGCGGGGGATTGGGACCCTGATCCATTACCCCGCACCTTTGTACAAGCAGGAAGCTTATACAGAATTACATCATCTAAAAGACAACTATCCCATTTCGACCGCCATTTCCGAGCAGACCCTGAGCCTTCCCATGGGGCCCCACCTCTCCACTGAAGCGGTGTCGTATGTTTGCGAGGAAGTCAATCGCTTTTTTCAAAAATAACGACAGATAGCCCCAATAATTTTTTGTTACCCGAAACCGGATGATCGTATCATCACAATATTTATTGACAATATATTATTCATTATAATAAAAATATTCCGATATCGATAAAATATGGTCTTTTAGGGTGGCTATGGATTTCGAGTTAAAGACAACCGGAGAAATCGCACAAATACTGGCAAAGCGGGTTAAAGAGCTGCGCCTCCTGAACAAATGGAAACGTTCCACCATGGCCGAAAGATCCGGTGTTTCCGAGTCATCCCTGCGGCGGTTTGAGCAAACCGCCAGGATTTCGCTGGAAAATTTCTTGAAATTGTTATCAGCGCTTGGGCGGCTTGATGAAATGGACGATCTGTTACATCCTCCTTCTGCTAAATCAATTGACGATCTTGAAGCGCGAAAGCATAAACTTCCCAAAAGAGGTTCAATTTGATCCGGTTAAATGTCCTTTTGCGCTTTGATGAAAACACAATTATCCCCGTTGGTCAGCTTGCCGAGGACGAACACCGGCTCTATTTTCAATATGATAAGGACTTTTTGACCAAAGAACTGTGGCTGTCTCCCTATAAGCTTCCCTTAAAGTCAGAACTCTTTGAGCACAAAGACAGAGATTTCAGTCCTGTCTTTGGCCTGTTTGACG
>JABGPV010000284.1 GCA_018644785.1 Deltaproteobacteria bacterium
CCCGGATTAGACCGCCTTCCGGTGAATACTTGGCAGCGTTGCTGAGAAGGTTTTTCAGGACCTGCCCCATTTTTTCTTTATCAACATTCAATTGCACAGGTTTTTCCGGCAAGGCAACCTCAAACGGGTGGTTCGTGTAATGTTCCCGAAAATAGGGAATTATCTCTTGGATGGCCTCACCGACGTTGCAGGGCTGTTTGTTCAAGGCAAAGCCACGGCCTGACTCGATACGGGATATATCCAGAAGATCATTTATGATGGCGGCCAAACCCACAGACTGTTGATTGATATAGGTTAAAAACTTCTTTTTCTCCTCGGGCTTGAGATCCTCCCGCATCAAAAGAATCTCTGAGAACCCCTGGATGGATGTGAGTGGTGTCCTAAGTTCATGGGCTGCCGTGGAGATAAACTCGGTCTTCATCCGGTCCACCTCACGTTCGTGGGTCACATCATGAATGGTTGTTACAATGCCGGAGACTTTGCCCTCCCGGTCATGAATAACCGAAGTCCGGGCGCGCATAATCTTGGGGTGTTTCGGGTCATCACCCGGCAACTCAAAATCGAACAGGTATCCGGTGGTTTTCCTTTCAAGGGTCTGCTTTACCTTTTCCCGTAGTGTTTCTTCCCTGATGGCAAAATCAATGGGTCGGTCAATCACATCGCTAAAACGGACACCCAGCAAATCTTCAGCAGCCCGATTCATTAAGATAACCCGGTTGTACGCATCCGTTACGATTAAACCATCGGCAACGGATTTAATGATGCCGTCAATCCTGTCTCTGGTCTTTTCGGCATCAGCAAGTGCCCTGTCCAACTCATCGCTTCTTTCTTTCAGCAACCGGCCCTGTTCTTTCAGGATTGCCGTTTTGCGAAAAAGCTCCGCAAAAACCGCCACTTTGGTCTGTAAAATAAACCGGTCAAACGGTTTAAAGATAAAATCCGATGCGTTCAGTTCATAAGCACGCTTTATGTTCGGGGTTTCGGTATGTTCGGCAGTAATGAAAATTATCGGCGTGTCACGGGTCTTTTCCCTTTGTCTGATGATCTCGGCCGTCTGCAGCCCGTCCATTCCGGGCATTCGAATATCCAGCAGGATTACCGCGAAATACTCGTCCATGAGATACTTGAGAGCTTCCTCTCCGGATTGGGCTTTAAAAAGAGAATACTCAGGATTCTCCAGTGACGCTTCCAACGCGGTCAGATTCTCAGGTTTGTCATCCACTAGCAAAATGTTAACTTTCATAATCATTTCACCTTCTTATAAATTTTTGCTATTCCACTTTCAGCTTTATAATTCTTTTCATGCGGAGTGAACCGTATCGATTCCTGCATCCCGAGTACCAAAAAGCCGAACATGGACAGGCTGCTGTAAAAAAGCTCATGTGCCCGGGTCTGAAGCTTTTTATCAAAATAAATCATAACATTGCGGCACAAAATCAGATTAAATTCGTTAAACGGGCCGTCAGTAGCAAGATTATGCCGGGAAAAAACGATATTATTTTTCAACCGGGAACGGAAAATTACGTTATCATATCTTGAGGTGTAATATTCGGAAAAATCACCCTTGCCGCCACCGTCTATGTAGTTGCGGGTATAGTCTTTCATTCTCCCTGTGTGAAAAATCCCTCTGGCAGCCTGCTCGATCGCTTTTTCATTAAAATCGGTCGCGTATATCCGACATCTGTCCATCAGCCCTTCCTCCTCAAGCAATACGGCCAGAGACCAGACTTCCTCGCCATTTGCGCAGCCGGCTTGCCAGATACGGATAAACGGATATGTCTTCAAAACAGGTACAATCTTTTCTCTAATCGCCTTGAACACTTCGGGATTGCGAAACAGGGCAGATACGGTGATGGACAGATCACCCAAAAGGCGGTTTATGCATTCGGGATCATGCAGCACCTTTTCCTGTAATCCCGATATACTGGCGAGACCCTCGGATTGCATCCGCTGCAAAAGCCTTCGCTTCAAAGTTGCCCTCTCATAATTCCTGAAGTCATACCCAAAATACCGGTAAATGGCCTCGATCAGCAGATTTATCTCAAGAGCTTCGCGCCCACCTGCGTTGCCCCCCCTTTTTCCAAATCCAAAATCCCCCGGTCCGCAATCCGAAATCCGCAATCCGAAATCCGCAATCAATACAGCCAGACCCTCAGCAGCGAAAGGAGCTGGTCCTTATCAAAGGGCTTGCTGATATAGTCCGATGCTCCGGCCTTGATACATTCTTCACGGTCCCCTTTCATGGCCTTGGCGGTAATGGCGATGATGGGGAGAGATTTGAACGCTTTATCGTCTCGTATCAGGCGCATGGCTTCAAAACCGTCCATGACCGGCATCATAATGTCCATGAGTACCAGGTCCACATCCTGATTCTCAGACAACCGATCAACCCCTTCCTTGCCGTTCGTGGCATACAACACTTTTGCGCCCCTCTGTTCCAGGAGGTCGGTAATTACATATATGTTACGCATATCGTCATCCACAATGAGAATCTTTTTGTCCACCAGCACAGCCTCGACCTTTTCAGTTTTCATGAGCATTTTCTGCTTGGATTCGGGAAGATCTGATGCAATCCGGTGCAGGAAAAGTGTGGTTTCATCCAGCAGCCGTTCCGGTGTAAGCGCATTTTTCATGACAATCGCTTCAGACATTTTTTCAAGCTGCCGGACTTCCTTTTCTCCAAGGTCCTTCATGGTATGGATAATGATCGCTGTTTCCCTTGGAATATCTTTTCTCAGTTTTTCAAGCAGTTCAACGCCCTTGATGTCAGGCAGCCCCAGATCAAGAACAATACAGTCAAACAGCCTCTTCTTTATTTTTTCAAGGGCATCTTTGCCCGTTGCCGCTTCCGTAATCTCGATATCATCGGCGCTGACCAGTTCCAGGATGTTTTTTCTCTCGATGTCGTTGTCTTCAATGACCAGGAGACGTTTTTTTCGGTCCTTGAATTCAATTATAGATTTTAAAACCTTTTTGATATCATCGGCTGTTACCGGTTTTGTCCTCACGCTGAAGGCGCCCTGACTCAGCCCTCTCCGGGTATTCTCTTCCCCGGCAATGATATGAACGGGAATATGTCTTATCTTCGAATCATGTTTTATAAGATCGAGCACGGCCCAGCCGTTCATGCCCGGCAGGCGGATGTCCAAAATTATTCCTTCCGGGGCATATTCTTTGGCCAGGGCCATGCACTCTTCACCGTTTGGCGTGGCGGCAATCTTAAAACCTTCCGAATGGGCCAGATCGGTCAACACCTTTACGAAAGCCGGATCATCTTCCACGACCAGCAGTACCATATCCTCTCCGGGCCGGATCTGATGCCGGTCGTCAGGAATGCCTGTCTGACCGGCAGTTGTTTGGACTCTATTCTGTGCGGAATGCCCGGTCTCCGGTTTCGGGGGAGATATTTCTTGGACGGCACGATCATCTTCTACGGCAGGCGATCCCGCCCTGATGCTGTGCGGCAGGTAAAGCGCAAACGTGCTCCCCTGTCCGGGTACACTTTCTAAAAGCATGAGTTGCCCTTTTAGTAATCTTGCGATCTCCCTGCTGATCCCAAGGCCCAGACCGGTGCCTCCGAAATCGCGGCTGATGCTGCCGTCCGCCTGATGAAAGGCTTCAAAGATGGTGTCCCGTTTCTCATCAGGGATACCGATCCCGGTGTCTGTCACCAAAAAACTGATCACATGATCTGCCGAAGAAAGGCCCTCATGATCTGTGTCCCAGCCCGATTCCGCCTTCTGCACCTCGATCGAGACATCACCCTTTTCTGTAAATTTTATGGCATTCCCGATCATATTCTTGAGAATCTGACGAAGCCTTTTCTCATCGGTGTAGATGGTTCCGGGGATATCATCGCCTACCCGGGCATCAAATCTCAGATTCTTTTCCCGGGCCATGGGTTCAAAATTGCGCTTAAGGTCTTCACCGAGGACCGACAGTCTTACGATATCGGTTTCCACTGTGGCGGCCCCGGCCTCAATTTTGGAAATATCCAGGACATCGTTGATCAGGCTGAGGAGTTCCGCGCCCGAGGCGTGAATCGTTTCCGCGTATTCCACCTGTTTTTCCGTCAGGTTGCCCTCGCTGTTTTCCCCAAGAAGCTGGGCCAGGATCAGCAGACTGTTGAGCGGGGTTCTAAGCTCATGGGACATGTTGGTCAAGAACTCGGATTTATACTTCGAAGCTGAGTCCAGTTGCGCTGCCTTTTCCTCGATGCCCTTTCGGGCGGCCTCGATCTGTTTGTTCCTTGCTTCAACTTGATGCTTTTGCTCTTCCACTTCCGCGGCCTTGGCTCCGATTGCTTTGTTGGCCTCTTGCAGCTCTTCCTGCTGAGCCCTCAATTCCTCGGTCATGGACTGGGATTCAGAAAGCAGGTTTTCCGTTTTTGTGGAGGCATCGATGGCGTTGAGCATAACACCGGCGTTTTCCGCAAACTGATCCAGAAACGACAATTGGATTTCATCAAAAGGTGTAAATCCGGCCAGTTCGATAACGGCAGTGATATTACCCTCAAACAGAACCGGAACCACCACGATGTTCAACGGCGCTGCTTTTCCCAGACCCGAGCTTATGGTCACATAATCTGCCGGTACTTCCCGAACCACGATCCTCTCTTTTTCCAGAATGCACTGGCCAAGCAGGCCTTCTCCGGGTCGAATGCGGTTGGAAAGCTGTTTTCTGTCCTTAAAAGCATAGCCTGAAATCAACATGAACATATCTTCATCGCCGGTTGCGTCTTTGAGATAGAAGGCCCCATGCTGAACCGAAAGCGCTTTTGCAAGTTCCGAAAGGATCCGTGTCGTCACTTTACGGACATCCCTCTCGCCTTGAAATAATTGTGAAAACCGCGCCAGATTGGTTTTCAGCCAGTCCTGCTGCCTGTTCGCATGTTCTGCGTAACGCAGGTTGCTGATCATGGTGTTGACGTCGTCCTTGAGATTTTCAACTTCTCCCCGGGCTTCCACCGTAATGGTGCGATCCAGGTTGCCACCGGCAACGGCCTTCGCGACCTCCCCGATGGCCCGCATCTGGAGGGTAAGATTTGCAGCCAGTTGATTGACGTTTTCCGTCAATTCCTTCCAGTCTCCCAGAGCACCCGGCACATGGGCCTGGCCTCCCAGCATCCCTTCCACACCCACTTCACGTGCCACCTGACTGACTTGAGCGGCAAAGGTTTGAAGCGTCCCCGTCATGATGTTTATGGTCTCTACGAGGTCGGCGATTTCACCCCGGGCGGGCAAAGTCAGAGTCTTTGCCAGGTCTCCATTTGCCACGGCTTTCACCACAGCCGATATCCTTCGAACCTGGTCGGTGAGATTGTCGGCCATATTATTTACATTGTCCGTCAGGTCTTTCCAGGTTCCGGATGCCCCGGCAACCAGGGCCTTGCCCCCCAGTTTGCCTTCGGTGCCCACCTCGCGTGCAACTCGGGTCACCTCGCCTGCAAAAGTGGAAAGCTGATCCACCATGGTGTTGATGGTGTTTTTTAAATCGAGAATCTCCCCTTTGGCATCGATGGTGATCTTGCCGGTCAGATCCCCCTTGGCCACGGCGGTGGTTACCAGGGCGATATTTCGGACCTGGTCTGAGATTGCACTGGTTCAGTTGAATAGGTGATTCAATCATATCAATAGGTTACGGTGCTTTTCGAAAAAAACATGATAATTGACATAAGTGATTGTTTTAACGGGCGTAATTTTTGGATACACGTCTTTTTACCTATTCAACTGAACCAGTGCCTGAATTCCTAAATCCATGTAAAAAGGACTTTTTACATGGGCATCAATTTTGATGTAACTGAGAAAAATTATGCTGTAGTTTTTCAATATCAGTTTTCGGCACCCCGCAAGTTTCAAAAAAAGATTGCCAATTTTGCGTGATGCTGCAAATTTCGCCAATTATATGTTCAGCATCATCTCCATTTAATCCAAACCTGCCGGCTCCTTTTCTTATGTTATCAAAGCCGGCGTTCCTTCCATCCGGGCCTACACCAAGGCCCAATTGGCCATGCGGATTCTTGTCCGGAACAATGTCATATGCCGGAGACAAACGCCAACCTTTCGCTTGCTGATCATACAAAAAACCGTGATTTTTGAGATGGTCGTCACTGTTTGAACAAATTGCATTATAAACCATCCGTCGAAATAATTCCTCAAGATCTTTTTCTATAAAATCATGTGCACCATATCGCCTTATAATATCTGCCAAAGATCCATAACT
>JABGPV010000285.1 GCA_018644785.1 Deltaproteobacteria bacterium
TATTGAAACGTGGGTGTGATGCCTTCATTCAAAAACCTTTCAAGATGGAGCAGCTTTCTCAGAAATTGATGGAGGTTTTGGATAAGAAATAGGGTTGGATATGCAGCTATGTTCGGCAATGCCCGATTCAACATTTCCTATATTAACCTTAAATTTCAAAACCTTCAAAGAAAGTCAATATTACATTTCCCAGTCTTGCATATTGCCGGGGATTGTGCGATGTTAACTTAATGCACGTAAGTTTCAATCGGTGACCCTTAACCAAGTCTCCAGATTTGAGTGAAGTCATGCTAAACTGATGTGGTGTCTTTGGTGACGAAAACAATGCCCTTCAAGACATAATCTAACCAAGAAGGGGCAACTAATGAGAATCGCAGAGGCTCATACATAGTTCCCAAGACGCAAAGGAGTACGGGTTTTTTCATTATCGAGGATAACGGCAAGGGCATGGATGAGGAAACCGGAAGCGGGATATTTGAACTGTTTTTACAACAAAGTTCCAGGGCCGCGGGACGGGGATGGCCGACGAAGTTAAAGAACCCAAGGCCGAATTGGCTATGGGTGAAGGGACTATCCTGGTCATAAAGGACGAAGAAGTTTTATTGAAGATAAACAGGTAAATAGAGAGATCCATTATGACTTCAGTCACAAGGAACTCAAAATACAATACTGCAATAAGATTCTTTTTTCTCGCTGCCGCCTGCATGATTTTGCTCCCATTATACACGTATGGCGAAGCTAAAAATGGAGAGCAACCCCATGTCAGTGACGTATCTGTTCATAAAAAGGTGCTGAAGACAATTATTGTGGACAACTATTCCCCATACACATTTGTGAATCAAAGTGGAGATCCTGATGGTTTCAGTGTCGATTTGATAAAAGCCGTGGCGGAAGAGATGGGATTGGCGCTTAAAATCCATGTGGACACATGGGCTCCGGCGCGTAATGCTTTGAAGGATGGAAACATCGATGTCCTTCCCATGATGGCCTATTCAAAGGAAAGGGATGAGCAATTTGATTTCTCGGTACCGCACACCATCGCCTATGACGCCTTTTTTACGAGAAAAGACGCAGGCAGAATACGGTCCCTCGATGACCTCCGAGGGAAAAAGATCATTGTAATGAAAGGGGATCAAGCCCATGATTATCTTCTTTCCACCGGAACCATAGGGCCTGAACAATTGATCTTTATTAACAGCCTCCCCGATGCCCTCAGACTGTTGTCCTCAGGCAAAGGAGATGCTGCGCTGATGCCCAAACTGGTAGGATTGATTGTCGTCAAGAATCTGAAACTCAGCAACCTCGAATTGTCGCCCATTGTTATCGAGGCCTACAACCGGCCCTTCAGCTTTGCGGTGACTGAGGGGAACCAGCCTCTTTTGGAAAGATTGAGCCAGGGCCTGAGCATCGTAAAAACATCGGATCAATACAGTAATATTTACAAAAAATGGTTCGGCGCTCTGGAACCGCCGGGTTTATCTCTGAAAACCGTCCTGAAATATATTGGTGTAATAATTCTTGTTTTTATGGTGATTGGAACCGTTCTGCTGTTGTGGTCATTTTCTTTGAGGCGGCAGGTGGCTTTTCGAACCAGGTCTCTTGAGGAAGAGATTTCCGAGCGTAAGCAGGCGGAAGAAGCACTGCGGGAGAGTGAGGGAAAATATCGGGAACTCAGCGTTGAGCTTGAGCAGCGTGTGCAAAAACGCACGGATCAACTGGAAGGGGCAAATAAAGAACTTGAATCTTTTGCCTATTCCGTATCCCATGACCTACGGGCGCCCCTTCGCGGGATTGATGGTTTCAGCCAGGTGTTGTTAGAGGATTATGAAGAAAAATTGGATGAAGAAGGCAAAGACTATCTTGGCAGAATCAGATCGGGTACTCAGCGTATGGGACACCTCATTGACGATCTCTTGAGGCTGTCGCGGTTGACCCGTTCCGAGATGCGGCACGAACCGGTAAACCTGAGTACGCTTGCGGAGAACGTCTCTGTGGCGTTAAGGGAAAGCGGGTCCGAAAGAAAGGTGACGTTTGATATAACCCCAAATCTTAAGGCCCATGGAGACCGCTATTTATTGGGCGTGGCCATTGAAAATCTCTTCAGCAATGCCTGGAAATTTTCAAGCGGCCATGATCAGGCCAGGATTGAATTCGGGGTTGAAAAACTTGAAGGAAAAAATGCATATTTCATTCGTGACGACGGCGTCGGTTTTGACATGGCTTACGCCGATAAACTATTCGGGGCCTTCCAGCGGCTCCATGGAACGACTGAATTTCCCGGTTCCGGTATCGGCCTGGCCACAGTGCAACGCATCATCCATCGCCATGGGGGCCAGATCTGGGCCGAAAGCAAGGTCGGTGAAGGAGCGACTTTTTATTTTACCCTTTCACAGTAAGGAGGCAACATGGACAAGAAAAGCATTCTATTGGTAGAGGATAATCCCGACGATGAAATTCTGACCGTGCGAGCCCTCAAGAAAAACAACATTCTAAATGATATCATAGTGGTCCGGGATGGCGCTGAGGCTCTGGATTATTTATTCGGCGCCGGATCATATGCGGATCGTGACATGACCGTGATGCCGCAGCTCATCCTGCTGGATTTGAAGCTGCCGAAAATAGACGGCCTTGAAGTTCTGCGCCGGGTTCGCGGCAATGAAAAAACCCGGTTGCTCCCCGTGGTGGTTCTGACATCCTCTTCAGAGGAGCAGGATATGATTGAGAGCTACAGCCTTGGCGCCAACAGCTATATTCGAAAACCAGTGGATTTCAACCAGTTCTCAGAGGCTGTAAAGAACTTAGGCCTGTACTGGCTGGTACTTAACGAATCTCCGGTAACACAGTGAGGTTGACGTATGAATACGCCATTGAAGCTAATGATTGTTGAAGATTCGGAAGATGATGCCCTCCTGGTCGTTCGCGAACTGCGGCGAGGTGGTTATGCGCCGGAATTTGACATAGTGGAAACAGCGGAGGCCATGCGTACGGCGCTTGAAAAGAAACCTTGGGATATTGTTATTTCCGATTACAGTTTGCCCGGGTTTGACGCTCCGGCTGCACTGAATATTGTTATGGAAAGCGGCCTGGATCTTCCCTTTATAATCGTATCCGGAGCTATCGGCGAAGAAACCGCGGTGGAGACTATGAGAGCGGGGGCGCACGATTACCTGATGAAGGGAAATCTTGCACGGCTCTCCGCTGCCGTCGAAAGAGAGTTGCGTGAAGCCGAGTTACGCCAAGAGCAAAAACGGACCGAACAAAGATTGTTGAAATCAGAAAAGGGTTTTCGCGACCTGTTTGATTCCATAACAGACCTCATTTACACCCAGGATCTTGATGGCCGTTTTATTACCGTCAACCATGCCATGAGCGCATTATTTGGTTATAAAAAGGATGAGTTTATCGGAAGACCTGCCTCGGATTTTATGAAGCCGGAAATGAGTCCTTTTTTTCAAAGCGGATATCTGGAACCGATCAAAACAAAGGGGTCCCACGAGGGTGTCACCTGCTATTTTTCGAAAAACGGTGACGAAATCTATATTGACTACCATAGTTCGCTGGTCGAGCCTGAAGATGGATCGTCTTATATCAGCGGTACGGGGCGTGATGTGACAGAGCACATGTTATCCCAGCGGGAGATCAAACGCCTTCAGAATCAGGTACACCAGTCTCAAAAGATGGAGGCCATGGGCCTTATGGCAGGTGGTGTGGCTCACGATCTGAACAATATTCTATCAGGGATCGTAAGCTATCCCGAATTACTCCTGATGGATTTACCGGAAGACAGCCCCCTCAGAAGGCCCATAGAGGTCATGCGGGAATCCGGAATGCGGGCAGCCGATGTGGTGGAAGACCTGCTGACCATAGCCAGAGGGGTAGCAACAGGGAAAGAAGCCCTGAGCCTCAACAACATCGTCACTGAATATTTGGAATCTCCTGAATACCAAGAATTGGACAAGACGCGCTCATTTGTTCATTTAAATACTGAACTGGACCCCGACCTTTTGAACATGGGCGGTTCTCCCATACACATTAAGAAAACTTTGATGAATCTGGTAATCAATGCCTCAGAGGCCATTGAGGGCAGGGGTACGGTTACCATATCGACTAAAAACCGCTATCTGGATGAACCCCTGAAGGGGTATGAAGATGTTCACACAGGCGAATATGTAATGCTTACGGTATCAGATGATGGTTCGGGCATATCTTCTGGTGATCTTGAGAGAATTTTTGAGCCTTTTTATACCAAGAAAGCCATGGGTAGAAGTGGTACTGGCCTCGGCCTGGCGGTTGTATGGAATACAGTCCAGGACCATGATGGATACATAAACGTAAGGAACCGTGAGAAAGGTGCTGCATTTGAATTGTATTTCCCGGTGATCCGGGAAGAAGTGGTCGCTCTAAAAGAACAGATCCCTTTGGAAAACTACCTCGGGCATGGAGAGAAAATCCTGGTCGTTGATGATGAGGAAAGGCAAAGAGAGATCGTATGCGGGATGCTGGCCAAATTAGGCTACACAGCTGAGGCGGTTTCAAGTGGTGAAGAGGCCATCGAATATATGAAGGAAAACGCCGTGGATCTGATCGTCCTTGACATGGTCATGTCCAAAGGGATCAACGGGCGTGAGACTTACCAGCAGATCATAAAGATTCGTCCCGGGCAGAAGGCGGTGATTGCCAGCGGGTATGCCAAAACAAAAGAGGTAGATATTGCCCAAGAGTTAGGTGCAGGCAAATACATAAAAAAGCCTTACACGCTGGAAAAAATAGGGGTTGCTGTTAAGAAAGAATTGGAAAAATAGGCGGTTTTTGACCTCCTTCTCAATGCAGGATTACCTATATAAAGGGCAAGTTGGGTTTTCCGTGCAAAAAGTTTAACTTACATCTGCCAGTGTTGAATATTTTTGGCGACCGTGATATTCAAGTATCATGCACGTATTATGGAAGCGGCGACCTTGAACCAAGATTCAAAATGTTAGCAAAAGATGATGACCTCTTGTGATGAAAACAAGGCTTAAAAGATGGCTTGAACCAAACCGAGGTGACTAATGGAAACTCCAAAGGCTCATACACAGCGTCCGGGTAACAGCAGTGTATGGGCTTTTTTTGTTTTTAGAGTATTTGGGAGATGTTCTGATGGCCACAAAAGCAACATATGAACAATTGGAACAACAGGTCAGGGAATTAGAGAAAAGAGTAAAGAAACTACATCAGGCAGAGGAAAGGTTGCAAGAGAGGAATAGTCTCCTTCACGATGTGATCGAAGGAACTACCGATTCTATCTTTGTGAAAGACCAGCAGAGTCGCTATGTTTTGCTCAATACTCAAACTGCCTATGGCCTTGGCAAGGCTTCTGTAGAGGAGGTTATCGGTAAATCCGACACTGAGCTTATCCCTATCGAACAAGCTCGTAAACTCCAGAAACACGATATGGGCATTATGACTTCCGGCAAATCTGTCCTCCGGGAAGAAGTTGTTGGGACAACAGATAGCCCTCGTATATACCAAACGATGAAGGCACCCCGGTACGACCATGCGAGCAACGTGATTGGCATTATTGGTATTGCACGTGATATCACGAAGCAAAAGAAAATAGAGGAGGCGCTGCGGAAGAGTGAGCAACAATACCGCCTAATCACGGAAACCTCTCTGCAGGGAATGGCTCAAGTTGACGCCAAAGGACATCTAACGTTTGCCAATACGGCAATCGTCGAGTTGACGGGGTATTCCCTCGCGGAATTGGACGGGTTGTCGCTGGATACCCTTTATCCACCCGGAGAGGCCAAGACGATCAGCGACGCCAATGTGGCGCTATTGCAATCCGGAAAGGCGATTGTCGGAGAAAACACGCTGACCCGAAAGGACGGTAGCACGATCGAGACCTATTTCAGTTGCGCACCCGTATTTGACAAAAGTGGTGAGTACGCTGGGTTTATTTGTTCCGTCTTGGACATTAGCGACCGCAAGCGGATGGAAGATGCGCTGAAGGAAAGGGAGTTTCTTTTTTCACAAATGTTTGAACAATCAACTACAAATACGTGCCTTTACAACCCGGATGGAACTATTAATAGAGTTAACAAAGAATTTTGTAAAATGTTTGGCGTTGAAGAAAAAGTCATTATAAATGCAGGAACTGAACCGCTTCGCGGAAAGCCCTTCAACGTTCTCCTATATTTTCAAGATCCTTTCCGTCAATCATAATCTCCC
>JABGPV010000286.1 GCA_018644785.1 Deltaproteobacteria bacterium
TGATCACCGATGCTGGTTGCACAGCAAATCAATCCAGCGGACACAAAAAGCAGCGCCGCTGATTTCAACCGTTGGCCTCAAGATAATCAACCGGGCGGTACCTTTCGTCGCCACTCGGTAAGGAAAAAGCAAAGGAATATTCATGATCACCGGCGAACTAAAATCCAAAGTTGACAGAATCTGGGACACCATGTGGTCCGGCGGCATCTCGAACCCGCTTTCGGTCATCGAGCAGTTGACCTACCTGCTGTTCATCAAGCGGCTGGACGAGCTGCATACGCTCAAGGAAGTGGAATACGAAGCGGTGGAGTACGACCCGCCGCAGGTGATTATGGAGCGGCTGGCGAAGTTGGAAGAGGAGATCGCGAAGGGGCGTGTGGAGTTGGCGGGGTTGTGGCATGAGCCCATTTCCCACAGAAAACCTCTCCACGGTGTGTGAAATATCAATGGGTCAAGCGCCGAAGGGTGAAAGCTACAACACCACGGGAGTTGGCTACCCACTGATTGCTGGAGCTGGCGACTTCGGTGAGCAAACTCCTGCGGCAAAGAAGTACACGGATGCTCCAACGAAGCTGTCCCGGCCCGGTGACCTTGTCCTGTGCATACGGGCAACGATTGGCCACCGGAATTGGTCAGATAAAGTGTATTGCCTTGGGCGCGGGGTGGCTGGGCTAAGGACTCGGGCCTGAGCCAAGCCTATCTCGGGTATTGGATTGATCATGCCGCCCCTGTTTTACGTGAGAAGGGGCGAGGAGCGACATTTCTTCAGGTCTCGAAAGACGACATTGCCTCGCTCCAAATCCCCCTCCCACCCCTCGCCGAGCAGAAGCGGATTGCGGGGATTCTGGATGCGGCGGACGCCTTGCGGGCCAAGCGCCGCGAGTCCCTCGCCCAGCTCGACACCCTCCTCCAATCCACCTTCCTCGACATGTTCGGCGATCCCATCACCAATCCGATGGGGTGGAATTTGATACAGCTCGGTGAATTGGGTTCGGAAAAAGGAGCGATTGTAGATGGGCCATTTGGTTCAGCGATAAGTGTAAAGAAAGACTATTCTGACAATGGCGATGTGCCAGTGATTAGGACAAAAAACGTCTCTCCATTCGAGTTCGTAACGGATGACCTGAAGTTCATTACCGAGGAAAAATTTCAAACGGTCAGGAGAAGTGAAGTTCTGCCAGGCGATATTATTCTCACGAAGGTCGGTACAATCGGACACATATGTTTCTTCCCTGAAAACTTTACAAAAGGCGTTTTATCAACAACTGGGAGTTGTCGTATTCGGCCTGATTTAACTAAAGTAAATCCTGTTTACTTGGCGCGATACCTCAATGCTTTTCGTCCACAGATGCTTGAGATCGCTGCGACTGGGGTTCAACCGTTTCTCAATATGAAACACATAAAAGGTTTTTTAATATTTCTTCCCCCCCTCGACCTCCAACACCGCTTCGCTGTCATCGTCAAATCCGCCGAACAACAGAAGGCCAGACAGCGCGCCCACCTCGCCGAACTCGACACCCTCTTCGCTACCCTCCAACAACGCGCCTTCAACGGGGAGCTGTAATCATGAGCAACTTCGCCTTCCTGCCAACTGAGTTCCGAACCATCGCGGAATCCGCCACCAAGACGGAAGGCCACATCATGGGCGACCCGCGGGCTGCCTGTTTCCATGCCCGTTTTACGCTGGAAGCGGTGGTACACTGGCTCTACCGGCACGACACCAGCCTGCGGATGCCCTACGACCAGAGACTGGGCGCGCTTTTGCACGAGCCCTGTATGCAGAACCTGCTGCCCCAGGCGGTGTTCCAGAAGGCGCGGGTGATTCAGAAGGTCGGCAACCAGGCGGTCCATAATGCGCGTCCGGTGCGCCAATATGACGCCCTGCGGGTGGTCAAGGAGCTGCATCACCTCTGTTACTGGCTGGTACGCACCTATGCCCCCGATGCTTCACGGGAAGGGGCGGTGTGGCAGGATAAACGGGTTCCGCCCGCGGCCGGCGGTGCCGAGGTGGTACCACGCAGTGAACTGGCGGTTCTGGAGAAACGACTGGCCGCCCAGAACGCCGCCGCACTCAAGCAGCAGCAGGAACGGGATGAACTCGACGCTGAATTGCAGGTGCTGCGCGAGCAACTCGCCCAAGTCCGTGCCGACAGCGAGCAGCAGACCGACACGCACGATTATTCCGAGGCGGAGACCCGCCGCTACCTGATTGATGTGGACCTGCACCGTGCGGGCTGGCCCCTGGACCAGAAGCGGGACCGGGAGTACAAGGTCACCGGCATGCCCAACAGCCCTGGGGTCGGTTTCGCGGACTATGTGCTGTGGGGAGACGACGGCAAACCCCTGGCGGTGGTGGAAGCGAAGAAGACCACCGTCGATCCGGCGGTGGGACAGCAGCAGGCCAAACTCTATGCCGACTGTCTTTTGAAGATGCACGGCCGGCGTCCGGTCATCTTCTACACCAACGGCTATGAGACCCACCTGTGGGACGATCTGACCTATCCGCCGCGCAAGGTGGCCGGCTTTTACAAGAAGGACGAGCTGACGCGCCTGATCCTGCGCCGGACCCGGAAGCAGCCGCTGGATACAACCGGGGTAAAAGACGAGATTGCCGGACGATATTACCAGAAACGCGCCATCGGCAGCATCGGTGCACAGTTCACGCAGGCGCGGCGCAAAGCGCTGCTGGTAATGGCCACCGGCACCGGCAAGACCCGGACTGCCATCGCACTGGTGGATCTGCTGCAGCGGGCGGGCTGGGTGAAGCGGGCGCTGTTCCTGGCCGACCGGATATCGCTGGTCAATCAGGCAGTGGGCGCCTTCAAAGCACACCTCCCGGAATCCAGCCCGGTGAACCTGGTCACTGAAAAAGACCAGGCGGGCCGGGTCTACGTCAGCACCTACCCGACGATGATGGGGTTGATCGACGAGACCCGTTCCAATGAAGGGGGCAACGAGGCGCGTTTCGGCGTCGGTCATTTCGATTTGGTGATCATCGACGAGGCGCACCGCTCGGTCTACCAGAAGTATGGCGCCATCTTCCACTACTTCGATTCGCTGCTGGTGGGCCTGACCGCTACACCCCGCGAAGAGGTAGACAAGAACACCTACGAACTCTTTGACCTGGAGCCGGGCGTACCAACCGATGCCTATGAGCTGGAGACAGCCGTAACGGACGGATTCCTCGTGCCGCCGCGGGTACAGCAGGTGGACTTGAAGTTTCCCCGCGAGGGCATCGACTACGACTCTCTGAGCGACGAGGAGAAGGCGCAGTGGGAGAGCCTTGACTGGGGTGATGACCCCGGACCGAACGGGGACTCGGGCACTCTGCCCGACCGGGTCAACGCCGCCGCCATCAATAGCTGGCTCTTCAACAAGGACACGGTCGATAAGGTGCTCCAGTACCTGATGGAGCACGGCCACAAGGTCGAGGGCGGCGACCGGATGGGCAAAACCATTATCTTTGCCCGCAACCACGATCACGCTGTGTTCATCGAGGAGCGGTTCAACCGCCACTATCCGCAGTACAAAGGACATTTCGCCCGCATCATCGACCACTATGCCAAGTATCCCCAGAGCGTGCTCGACGACTTCTCACAGAAGGAGAAGGGGCCGCACATGGCGATATCGGTGGACATGCTCGACACCGGCATCGATGTGCCCGAGGTGGTGAATCTCGTGTTCTTCAAGCCGGTCTACTCGAAGATCAAGTTCTGGCAGATGATTGGACGCGGCACGCGGCTGTGCCCGGATTTGTACGGACCTGAGGACGACAAACAGGACTTCCGAGTGTTTGACTTCTGCTTCAACTTCGACTTCTTCAACGAGAATCCCGACGGCATTGAGGGCAGCGGGGGCCTGCCTCTGGGCACTCGCCTCTTCTGTGCGCGGGTGCAGTTGCTGGGCCACATCCAGACTTTGCCCGAACTGGATCCGGATGCCGCTCTCAAGGGATCGCTCACAGAGGGACTATACGGGGAAGTAACGTCCATGAACCGCGAGAACTTTATCGTCCGGATGCATCTACAGGCGGTGGAACGTTTCCAGAATCGTGAGGTGTGGGAGCAACTCAACGAGGCGGACCGCGAAACCCTGCAGCGTGAGGTCGCGGGGTTGCCGAGCGAGATGGAAACTGACGATATCGAGTCACGCCTGTTCGACCTCACAGCTCTGCGCATGCAGCTTGCCCGGGCCGAAGGTGACACCGGAGCCTTTGAGAGCCACCGCCGGCGCGTGGTGGAAATTGCCATGCTGCTGGAAGAGAAGACCACCATCCCAGCAGTGAAGGCCCAGCTCGAATACCTCGCCGCAATGCAGGAAACCAGTTTCTGGGATGGGATCGACCTGAACGGGCTTGAGGAATTGCGCCTGCGTCTGCGTGGTTTGATGCCCTTCCTCGACAAGAAGAAGCGCAAGATCGTCTACACCGATTTCAAGGACGAGGTCATGGGGGTACGGGAGGAAGAGGTTGTCTATATGCCGAAGATGACCGGCGCCCAGTACGAAAAGAAGGTCAAGGATTACCTGCGCAACCATCTGAACCACATCGTGATCCACCGTTTGCGGACCAACCAGCCACTCACCGAGACCGATCTGCAAGGACTGGAGACAACCCTGGCCGAGATCGGCGAAGAGGATGGTGAAACGCTGCTCTCCAGATTGCTGGCCGGCAGTGGTGCACCTTCGCTGGCCCATTTCGTCCGCAGCCTGGTGGGATTGGATCGTTCTGCAGCCCAGTCTCTGTTTTCAGATTTTTTGGCTGACCGGCGCCTCACGCCTGCGCAGATTCGCTTCATCGAAATGGTGATCGACCAGCTCACAGCGCGCGGCATCATGGAAGCGTCGGCGCTCTACGATCCGCCCTTCAGCAACCTGCACTCCGGAGGACCCGATGCCCTGTTTGCCGGCAAGGAGAATGTGATTGACGGGATCTTCGAGAAGTTGAAAGTCGTCAATTCCGGGTTGTCCGCGCAGGCAGGCTGAACACAGGTGGAATCTTTATCTGAAAACGACAAGAGCCCAACCATGGGTTGGAATAAAATGCTCGTTTCACTCGCACCTCTCAACCAGGCGTTAGCCCTATCCGTAGCATTCAACATCTCACACAAAATGGTTGACACGATGGTATCAGAATGATACCATTTTTTCATGCCACCAAAGATAAAAAAACTCATCAAAGAACTTGAAAGGGCAGGTTATGTTAATCGGGGTGGCAAAGGCAGTCACCGCAACTTTGTTCATCCGAAGGTGACAAAACCTGTAACAATTTCCGGCAAAGTTGGAGATGACGCCTTGCACTACCAAGAAATGGATGTCAAGAAAGCGATTGAGGAGTCGAAAAAATGAAAAATTCCGATCGTTATTTAAAAATTGTTGAATGGTCTGAAGAGGATCAATGTTATGTGGGCACTTGTCCGGGTCTGTTCTACGGCGGTTGCCACGGAGATAATGAAGCTGGAGTTTACAAAGAACTGTGTGAAATTGTAAAAGAAAATGTCGCTCTATATAAAGAAAACGGCAAACCTCTTCCCCCTGAAACCGCTGGAAAGGAATATTCTGGTAAATTTCTACTTCGACCCGGAAAGGAATTGCACAAATCCCTTGCTATACGTGCTCTACAGGCAGATGAAAGCTTGAACAATTTCTGTCTGAACGCATTGAAAAAAGAACTTTTTCACTCTAGTCGTTCAAATGGGCTAGCAAAGAGGTCAATCTGACCGCAAACAGCGTGGCGATTTTTCAAATGCAATATTTTTCACAACGCTGGTGGTCTTCAAAAGTTTTTTCTCCGGAATGTTTCCGGCAGGTTACCCCTGCCATTCTGCAGGAATAAGCAACTATAAGACATATGGGAACGGAAGGGCAATGGAACTGACAGCTTCAACTTTCGCTTTAGTGAAGGAGTTGAGTGAATGGTCTAATGGGCGACCCAGTCCAACAGTCCAAAGTTGTGGGTTATGTTCCAAAGGAGATATAATTAACATTCACGATTTTGTCGTCCTGAATGAATATAGGCAAAGGCATCAGCCAAATGATCCTGGAAAAAGTTGAAGAAATTGCCAGGTCAAAACATTGCCGCAAAGTAACCCTTGAGGTTCTAAGGGAACTGGAAGAAAATAATATACGCATATCGTGCAGAACTTTTGTTCCCCTGTTTTTATAAGATCAGGCAAGGCGTGATGGCAGGTGTATA
>JABGPV010000287.1 GCA_018644785.1 Deltaproteobacteria bacterium
GATCTGGATAAAATGCTGGGGCTGCTGCTGGAATGGGATGGGAAAGCCGATGCCATCGGTTTGGGCAGCATGCGGTTCCCCAATGCCATCGGGCCGAAACATGTGCTGGAGCGTCGTGCCGAAAAGATCAGGGCTTTGAGTGACCAGGTCAACACGCCTGTAACCATGGGCAGCGCGCTTCGAAATGTGGTCCATGAATGGTCCATCCGGCATGTGGAGTTCGTATTCGGGAAATATTTTGATAATGCCAGGGTTTTCTTTTTTTCAGGCCTGGCCAACCATAAAATTGCCCGGGTCTTGAATGAGTTTACGGACAACCTGGTTTTTGCGGACCCGGTCCTGGAAAACGGTATCAGCAAATTTATTAAATCCGTAAGAGATCTGGAACTGTATGCCAGCGGGGTCCATGAGATACTGAAATGGGTGCCCAGCAAGAAGTTCTCCGCCAGTTTCATGCCCGCCCGCCTCTGGAATATTCACCTGATGAAAAAAGCCATGCAACAGGCCCAGGTCATCGTGGTGCCCCATTATGATTTTTACCGCTACCTGGAGCATGCCACCCTGGAGGAGTTGGGGGGGAAAATAATCATCACCTCCTGTGCTTATGATGATCGGATCAGTTTTCTTCAGGAACGTGGCGTGGATGTGATCATCGACACCGCCCCCAAAGTGCTTGAAAAAGTGGTGGGGCTCAATGTACTGGAAGCCATGATGTTGGCGGCTCTCGACAATAAACAGGACCAGATTATCGATGACGATATTCTGGAGGTTATTTGCGAGCAGAATATGGCCCCAAGGGTGGTATATCCTTCCGGTACCCCCAAGCGGGTCAATCGGTTTGCTTTTGTGATCCACCCCCTATCCCAGGAGTTTTTAAAAAAAGAAAAGGCTGTGGATATTATTTCGCAGTTCGCGCCCCCTCTTTTCATGGATGCCGTGGAGAAAGTCATTGCCTATGCGCCGCCCTTTCTCTATTCAAAAGTGACCGGCATCAAGAGCCCTTCCGGTGTGGAGGCGGAAGGATGGTTGATTTCAGTGGGGGGGACACCCAAGCAGATGCTGGCCCACAAACCGGAATTTACCTACGATCGTCTCTTGCAAGCGGCCAAGATGGCGAAGCGGCTGGGGGCACAGATCATGGGCCTGGGGGCCTTTACCAAGGTGGTGGGAGACGCGGGGGTGACCGTGGCCAAGAAAGCGGACATCCCCATTACCACGGGGAACAGTTACAGCGCTTCAGGTGCGCTCTGGGCGGCGGCGGATGCCGTGCGCCGCATGGGTTTGATCCAGGTGGAAAAAGGGAAAGCCATTAAAGGCAAAACCATGGTTTTCGGGGCCACCGGCGCCATCGGGTCGGTGTGCTGCCGCCTTCTTGCAAAAGCCTTTGAAGAGGTGTACATGGTGGGGCGAAACACTGCCAAACTGCTGGCGTTGCGGGGGACCATACTGAAAGAAACACCCGGTGTGAAAATCCACATTTCAACCCGTCCCGACCGATATCTGCCCGACATGGATGTCATTGTCACGGCAACCTCCGGTGCCGGAAAGGCCATTTTGGACATTATGCGGGTGAAACCCGGTTGTATCATTACGGACGTTGCCCGTCCCCTGGACCTCTCTCCTGAAGACGTGGCCAAGCGCCCGGATGTACTGGTCATTGAGTCCGGTGAAATTGAGCTGCCCGGAAACCCGGAGATGAAAAATATCGGTCTGCCTCCTAAAGTGGCCTATGCCTGCCTGGCTGAAACCATTGTATTGGCCCTGGAAGGCCGCTTTGAAATCTTTACCATCGGTCGGGACATTGAATGGGAAAAGGTGCGGGAAATTTACAAAATGGGTCTGAAACACGGCATGAAGCTGGCGGCCATTTCAGGGGTCAACGGGGTGTACACCGATGATGACATTGACCGCGTTCGAAGGCTGGCCATAAAGGCCCGGAAAACCTGGACGCCTCCCCGTTTTTCGGATGCGGCGTGAGAATTTCTCGCAAGGTATGATTCCCCGGCATCAAACCGGTATGGGTGCAATCACCTGGGAGGAGACAAACATCCAGGTCACCAGTGAGGCATTGACCAGCGCTCCGAGGTAGATCTTGCCCGTAAGCTGGTAAAACCAGGTTGAGAGCGGCGTTATCATGATCAGAACGCCGATGATGTGAAAAAGGTTGATCACAAATGGGACAAACATCCCCTTGGGTCCCACAAGCGGGATAAACCCCGTGCTAAACAGCGGTATGTACTGAATCATCAGAAAGAGGATCAGCGGGGCAACCAACGCAAAGGTATTGGTGAAGGACCACGCAGCAAAGGTTTTAATCCAGGTCTTTTTCTGGGGCCTTCACAGTTGGCCGTGCAGGAATACTCCCATCAGCACAAAACCGACCAGGAGGAAAGGGAAGTATATGAGGCACAATAGGGCCCGGTAGGGCGTCAGATCGCTGGCAAAGGGAAAGATGAACCTGAAATCAACCACAAAGACCCGTTCAAGGACGTGTTCGCTGGAATAGGCAAAGGCAAACAGGATGGCAGCCAGTAGAATCGTCTTGCCCACGACGGCGCTATCCAGTGCGAAACGGTCCTCCCCATAAGAAACGCCCAGATCCGCCAGGGTAAGCCCTCTCTCCTCTGCCTGCTTCCTGAACCAGCGCCGGAAGATCAAAAAACCGATGATATTGATCCAGAAAAACCACCAGACAATACCATTGACCATCATCATGGGGAAAGCCTTGTCGATGGGGATCAAATAAATATGAACAGCAAAAAGGACAAGGATCAGGGGGAGGAAAAGCCACATGAGCAACCCGTTGATCCCTGCGAACTTGAAATAGGACTTCCCGGAGCAGGCGTATGACCCGGAGACGGGACCCTGGAGGGGGCTGAAAAATCTTGTCCTGAGCAGTACAAGACCCAAGGGAAGAAGCGCGGAAAAGCAGGATAACATTGCGAACAGAGTGGCCCACTCTTTGATCTGCCAGGTCTGACTGTTTGGGTCGATCCAGTACGCGCTCGGGGGATTAAGCGCCTTTTTCATCCACTCCAGGGCCTCGGCGATGGCAGCGTGGCTGTGGGATTCCTGGATGTGTATGGTATTGGGGACAAAGACCCGCCGGGCCGTTCCGTCGTTGAAATCTCCGTAAGTTTTTCCGAATTCAGGGTTCTTAACCGGGAAAGCCTTTAGGGTTTGAGGTGCGCTCATCCATTCCGCTTCAAAGTGCCGGGTGCCCGTCATCCTCTTTCGGAACTCATCCCATTTTCCCAAAATCATGAGCATATTCTTCGGACGCGTAAGCGACGCATCCAGGGTGTAGGCAAAACCGGTTATAACCAGCGCCTTTACCGCCGGATTTCCCAGGGCCACGGCGTAAGCCATCTCAGCCCCCAAACTATGTCCCATCATGCCCACTGAGGCAGCATTCACAAACGGCAGCGCCCTCAGATATTTAAAGGATGTGAGGCCGCCGTAACTTTCGTCAAAGTCGAGGTCGGTCGGGTCATTGGGGATGCCCGAATTTCCCCTGCCGATGGCATCAATATTGAGCACGGCAAAACCCCTTTTTGCCAGTTCAATACAGTAGGCATCCCCCGTCTCCCGGTTGTTCTGGTAGCCGTGGATGTATACGACCCCCGGCACACGATTATCAGGGGACGCCTTTTCGTGCACAAGAAGTTTGGCTCGAATGGGGATGCCGTTGAAATTTCCGTATGTTACATTGGCGACCGCCACCCGCCCGAAATCGGTTTGTATCAGAGCCGCTGTGACTACCGCTCCTACCATGACTGCGAGACAGATAATAAAAACCACGAATGCCTTGTTGCCATGATCGGTATCAAAAAGACTTTTTGTATTCACCTTGTTCTTCTCCCCTTTGATCAGCTTCCTTTCCGCTGGGCCAACATCTTTGCCATCAGTGCGCCGATCCCCTGTGGCAACATCTCTTCGGGCGCCAGTTTTCCCCAGTATATCGAGAAAAGCCCTCGCGGGCGGCGAAAGCCGCTGTTTTTTGAGATAGGCGATACTGACATCCAAAAAGACCTGATGTCCTTTCAGCCGAACCGTCGCCAGCTTTCCCTCCTCAAGCTCTGTGGCAACGGCCTCCTTAACCAGAAAAGATATCCCGTCCCCCCGCTGGACCAGTTGTTTGATGAATTCCGTATTACTGGTTTCCATCAGCATATTCGGGAAGCGATGGTTTTTTCTAAACAAGTCGTTGACCAGCTTTCGTGTTCCCGAACCGATCTCCTTCATGATAACCGATTCTTCATAAATCCGGTCAAAAGTAATATCCTCTTTACCGGCCAGAGGGTGATCCGGCGCTGTTATGAGAACCACTTCCTCCTCGCTGAACGGAAAAAAACAGATATCGGAATGGTCTTCCGCCTTGGCGATAACGGCGATTTCGTTCTGAAAGTTGCAGAGACTGTACGCCATATCCAGAGAACTTCCCTCATCCAGGTGGATTTTGATCTGGGGATAGGTTTCATGAAATTTGGTGAGTATCAGCGGCATGAAGTATCTGGCATAGGTCTTGGTGGTGCCGATCCTGAGGTCTCCAATTTTGAGTTCCCGCATATCCCCGATGACATTTTCTATTTCCTCTTCATATTCGAAAATCTTGCGTGCGTACTGGTATAGGGTTTTTCCTTCATCGCTGAGATATACCTTTCTCCCCCGCTTCTTGAAGAGCTTCAGGCCGCAATACTCCTCAAAGAGCTTTATCTGTGCGGTTACAGCGGGCTGGGTGACATAGAGCTTCTCGGCAGCGGTGGTGAAATTTTCATATTTCGCCGCCAGACAAAACCCCCTGAGCTGATTGAAATTGATCATTGGCTATTTCCCATTTTCAAATACTAAATAAATTTTATGATCAAAAGTCATTCATAATCAAAATTTATTGATATCATAAATAAAAAGGATTTGACAGTCCTTATTGAATCGGGGAGCATCTTGTGAACCATTAACCTGAAATCCTATAACTAGGGAGGAGCAAAATGGCAGACGAAAAGGCAGGGAAATTTCCGGATCCGCACGAGTATCAGGTTCCCCCGGAGCTTGAAGGATGGGAAGAGATGTATCCGTCGCACCATCTCTTTTCCAAAGAGAGGGAAGACTGGGAAAAACAGCAATTCTGGTATATGGACAAAATTCATGCGCCGGAGCCGATGCCACCATTGGATATGCTCTTTCAGGAAGCGTGGCAGATCGCTCTTTCCCAGTACACCACGAGAGTTTTCTGCATTCCTCCGGCCCAGGGAATCGCACAGCGGATGGTCGGGTGCTACATGTATATCTGTGCGGTTGCGCCCCCGCCCGATGAGATTATCGGAGAAAAGGCCGCCCTCTTTGAGAAAAGAGTATTTTATGTATTTGAGCATTATAATGAGCTGTGGGATAAGTGGCTGACGAAATTCAAGGCCCTGGGGAATGAGATGCTTGAGTTGGAAATCCCCAAGGAAATGCCGAAATATGTCCCGGAAGATCAGGTG
This sequence comes from Deltaproteobacteria bacterium, assembly GCA_018644785.1. The sequence goes on from JABGPV010000287.1 coordinate 5,484, forward strand.
CTGCCTGCGCCCACGGGCTGTTATGTTTCCTATGACCTGATTTCATCCTTCGACAAACTGGTCCACCAGATGTTCAAAGGGTGGCAGTACCACTTTGAAATGTTGAACCTGACCTATCTGGCGTACCTCATGTTCGGGGATGTTTCCCGGAAGCTCTTCCCGGGGATCAGTGAAAGCGCTATCGGAAAGATGGTGGCAGGGGCGTACGTTTCCATGTTCCGGCCTGAAGAGGAATTGTGTCAGTTGTCCAGGCTTGCCGTCTCTTTCAGAGGCGTGGCGGAGATTCTCAAGAGCGACCAACCGGCGGCCGGGAAGATTGCCGAACTTGAAAAGATACCCGATGGGAAGCAGTGGCTTGAGGCCTTTGATAAGGCCAAGGACCCGTGGTTCTTCGTGTCGTGCGGAAGCGGCTGGTTCCATTATGAAGGGAGCTGGATCAACAATCTGGATATCCCATACGGTTATATCAAGAGTTATGTGGAACGACTGGAAAACGGCGAGACCATCGAGCGGTCTCTGGACAAAGTGGAGAAGGAACGAGATGAAACCGTTGCCGAATACCGTAAACTGATTGAAAGCGACGAAGACAGAGAGGCTTTCGATGGCGCCTACAATACCGTCAGAACCATTTACAGGTATGCGGAAGATCATCTGTTCTGGGTGGAACACTGGTTCCATACCATATGGTTTGCAAAGAT
>JABGPV010000288.1 GCA_018644785.1 Deltaproteobacteria bacterium
GCCAGGGTGCTGACATTCCCCAGGTCGGAACCGGCCTCAGGCTCCGTGAGGCAGAAACACGCCACTTTTTCACCCCTCATGGCCGGCAGAAAATACTTCTCCCGCATTTCATCGGTTCCGTGATGAAATAGAAAATTGGTGCCCATGAGGGACTGCATGGCCGTGATGGCCGCCAGGCTCATGAGTCCACGGGCCAATTCTTCGCAGGTAATGCAGAAAAGCGTGGTATTGCCGCCGGCGCCCCCTTCATTCTCGGGATACCTGAGACCAAATACACCCATCCTGGCCATCTCCTGAAACATGGCCCTGGGGAATTCACCGGATTCATCAATCTCCTTGGCCTGCGGAATCACCTCATTGTCCACGAACATGGCCATGCTTTTTCTGATGGTTGTTTCGGCGTTCGACCTAAGCATTCATTCCTCCCTCGTTTTAAAGCTCAAAGCAAAAAAGCGCAAGGCTCAAAGCTAACGGCTAATGCGTATCGTTTGCTTTCACCTTTCAGCTTTGCGCTTTCAGCTCTTCCAACTGTCGCATCATTTCAGGCACCAGCTCATGCAGATCCCCCACAATACCCCAGTCGGCCACCTGAAAAATCGGTGCCCTTGCATCCCGGTTTATGGCCACAATGTAGCGGGCATTCACAATCCCCGCCCGATGCTGAATGGCCCCGGATATGCCGCAGGCAATGTAAAGCTCGGGCCTGACCGATTGTCCGGTCTGACCCACCTGTCGATCCGCTGGGATCCAGCCCTCTTCCACTGCAACACGGGTACCGGCCACTTCGCCCCCCAGAACGTCGGCGAGTTTTTCCAGGGCCTTGAACCCTTCCACGTCACCCACACCCCTTCCGCCGGCAACAATAATTTTCGCCTTGCCCAAATCCCCTCTCTTTTTGGCCTCCCTGACAATTTCAAGGACTTTCGTTTTAATGTCCTGTTCGTTCATGGAAAGGGCTTCCCGAATGATATCTCCCCTTTTTTCAGGTTGTTCCTTTCGCTCCATGACACCGGGGCGAACCGTTGCCATTTGTGGACGGGAGTATCGATTGGCGATGGTGGCCATGATATTGCCGCCAAAGGCGGGCCGGGTCTGCAGAAGGATCTTTTCATCCGGATCAATGGTCAGTTCGGTACAGTCCGCGGTCAAACCCACCGCCACCCGGCGCGACACCCTCGGCGCCAGGTCTCTGCCGATATGGGTGGCCCCCATCAACAAAATGTTGGGATTGAAACGTCGGATCAACTGCTCGAAGGCTGTGGTATAAGCGATGGCCCGGTATTGTGCCAGGCAAGAATCTTCTACCAGATATACATGATCAGCCCCGTGTTGGATCAGCGTTTCAGCCAGATGTTCCATCCTCTCACCCATGAGAACCGCTGACACATCCTGCTTGAGGGACCCCGCCAGTTCGCAGGCTTTCCCCAAAAGCTCCAGGGAAACCGAATGCAACGCACCCCCCCGCTGCTCGGCAAACACCCAGATCCCTTGCCTGTCAGTGAAATCGGGTATCTCCCTGGGTTTGGCATCGGTCAAAATGGCTTTCGGTTTACAGGTCTCGATGCACGCACCGCAGGATGTGCACCGTTCCAGGATATGGGCTTTTCCGTCCCTCATCTCAACACCCTCATAGGGACACGCTTTTTGGCAGCGTTTGCAGCCGTTGCAAAGATCAGCGTCGATCCATACAGTCATATTTTATCTCCTTCAATCTACAGGATTCGATTCTCACGAAGCTTACCCAGCAGGGCGCTGATGCTTTCACCGGCTGCCCCTTCCAGCATCTCCCCCTGCCGTTTGAATTTGGGCGCAAAGGTCTTAATTACATGGGTCAGGGATCCTTCCAGACCGATTTCGTTGGTTTTACAGCCGATATCCGCCGCATTCCAGACTTCTATGGATGCCTTTTCCCTGCACGCCGCAATCAAACGGCCCACCACAGCATAACGGGGGACGTTCAACTCCCCGATCACTGTCAGCAGCGCCGGCACAGGTGTTTCGATTCGCTCGAAGCCATCTTCCAGGCGTCTTCGGACCACCAGACGCTCTTTAGTAATCTCATCAATGCCGAACACATAACTCACATGTGGAATGTTCAGATGGTCGGCCACCTGGGGGCCGATCTGGGCCGTGTCACCGTCAATGGCCTGCCTTCCGCAAATGATCAGCTCATAATCGCCGATTCTCTCCATTGCTTTTCCTAAGGTCAGCGACGTGGCCCAGGTATCCGCTCCGGCAAAGGCACCATCCGACAGCAGTATTCCCCTGTCCGCGCCCATGCCCATGGCCTCGGTAACCACATCAATGGCTTGGGGTGGCCCCATGGATACCGCTGTTACGCTGCCGCCGGTCGATTCTTTTAAGCTGACCGCTGCCTCCAGGGCATGCCGATCGTCCGGGTTCATAATGCTTTCAATCCCTTCCCGAATCAGATTCCCCGTCTTGGGATCCAGTTTGATTTCCGTGGTATCGGGAACCTGTTTGACCAACACGATGATATTCATAGTGGGCACTCCGTTTTTGATGATGAGATTTTACAGCAGATGCATGGACAGGGTTCAAACTGCAACCCGGCGGCCGCAATCAATCGGTAATTCTGAAGACCATAGACAAGAATGTGTACTGTATACAGTATTGACTGTCAAGCAGTTTCTTTGGTAGGTGTGGACGCTTATTTTATGTCCATATATTCCACAGTGACGGCACCGCTGTTGGTGCCGATGGTCAAGGAGCGTATGGCCGAAATGGATGTTCGGGACGTATAGGTTGAATCCCAGCCTCCCTGGAGTGTGTAGCTGCTCGCTGAATTGGCCATGAGATTTTCGGCATAGGTGCCTAATCGTATCTTTATGACCATCCCCTCATTTACAGCGTCAATGGCCGCCTGAATCGTTGTATGGCAGGGGGTGTTGCCACCGCAAGAACCGGCGGGATCCACATATGTCGTACTCACCATCTTTTCATAGACCAGATATACCGTCTCACAACCAACCCGTGCCGAGGTGTACTTGATGCGCATATAACCGCTCTCGCCCCAATTCGTACCCCAGCTGTTTCTGAGAATCCAGTAGCCATCACCCCCATTGTCATTCCATCCTACAAGGGCAATGATATGGTTTGTGGGCGTATAGTAACAGGGGCTGGATGAGCAGGTGGTGCTTGAATCCTGGTAGACACCTCCGCTGTATGCCTCAAAGGCGTTGCCCACGTCAACAGCAGCCCCAACAACCCCGTAGGTCATTATGGCGGTCTTGATGGCCGCCGTATCGTTGCACCCCACGCGGTGCCACGACTGAAAGCGCGTACGCGGCGCATCCCAGGCCGATGCGCGGCAGTTCTGTTCATGATCTGAATACGGGTAGACATCATCATTGCACACGCCGTAATCCACAAGCCCGGTGAACTCCTGATAGTCGTAATCCGACCCATCGCACCCGTCGAAACCCGAATAGACATCTGACAGACAGAAGGCAATGAACGCTTCCGAAAAATCGGCACAATTACCGTCATACAGTCCATTGGCCAGGTTATAGACGCCCTCGGCCGCGGCACAGGCGCCGAAGGCATAACAGGCGCCGCAGGCCCCCTGATCCCGAACGGGACCGATATAGCTGTGGCCGTTATAACTTCGCCAGTCAAAAGAAGCGGGCAGCTGCCTTTCACCCAAAATGCTGACAAGGGGGTCTTGGCCGCCGTAGCCATCCGATGCTTCCGGAAACAGCGGTGGGCGGCGGGTCAGAAACGCCCGTTTCTCCCGTGCGGACATATCAAAGACCCAAGTTCTTTCCACGGTAAAATCATACCCGTTGTATTCAATTTTGGCACGTATGTCTTCAAGGGTGTCACCCGGTTCGAACTTCAGGATATCCCTGTCCCCCCCCAGGGAGACCCCCGGCGGCAGCGTCAGCAAGACCAGAAACAGTATCAGCCCTGTGAATATTTCCTTGTAATTTTTCATCGGTTCATGTCCTTACAATCGAACTTCGACTTCCACCTCAAAGGATTTCGCCGGTTTCTTTTCCTTCTCAAACGGCCTGTGATATATCAGCTTCAGAGATGTTTTTCCCAACCCTTTAGCCTTAAAACACATGGTGACGATCCCGCCAGCACCCCTGGCCTTTGTGTCGGGCTCGAACTTTGCTTCACCCATCTGAATGAGGATTTTTTGATCAACAAATGCAACCGCCCATACATAACCGGTTGTGGGGTTCCCTTTAAGTTTCACCTCCATGGTGCCGCCGGTATTCAATTTGACGGTTTGGCCGAAATCCATCTCGGTCAACTGGACGGGTGGCGGTGCTGAAACACCCACTGCAATCGCCAGAAAAACAGCAAATATTGAATCCATTATGAATAACCCCGAAAATCCCTGCGTTTCCTGGAGTTTACCACAGATCGATATTTTTCAAAACAGTTTAAGCCCCATATCATCAAAATTATTCGGAATTTTTCAGTTGATGCGTCCGCCCCATTCCATTCGTGTGGCCTTTGATTTTTTTGCCGACCGCGCCTACAACCTCGACGGGTCCCTGGAGAGCCGCAGCCTGCCGGGCGCCGTACTCCACGATGGCGAGGCCGTGGCCGAAAGGGGTGCCCCCTCCTGCCCCCCTCATCCTCGCGTTAAATTGTTCAAAAGTCATTTATGCTACTGAAAATGACGTATTTTTCGGTAAATAGAAATGTTCAATTAATGTTCAAAAATGATGAAAAGACACAACATGTGATATTTTGACTACTTTATTGCACAACATATTGATTTCCTGCTTGACATTGACATCCAGGAACATTACAAGGGCAGCTAATAAAAATATTGATCCCACCCCACTCCTCAAAAATGAGATCCTGAAATGCTGCCACATAAGATCCTTATTATTGATGACGAAAATGATATTGCGAGCTTGATGTTGCAATACCTTCGAATGGAAGGTTACGACAAGGTTGATCGGGCATCTAATGGACTGGAAGGCCTTGAAAAATACAAGGTGTTATCGCCTGATCTTGTCCTCATGGATATTGAAATGCCTGTCATGGATGGCTATCAATCTTCCTGTGAAATAAAGGCTTTTGATCCGGAAGCCAAAATTCTGGTACTGACGGGCAATCCCGATGATACCAGGGCTCAAAAAGTATTGAAAGAAGATATGGCCTTCGCCCTCCTGAAAAAACCCTATTCATTACGTGACCTGGGTCTTATGATCCATGAAAATCTTCCATCATGTTCCTGACCCTGTACGGGGGATCAAGTCTGCCGTTGACTTTTGACGATTCTTTCAGTTAAATTTTGAATTCGGTTTCTAAGTCCCTTATCAGCTTTCATCTCTTTCTTTTCTTTTTCTAAAATACCGTTGGCAGTACCATACTTTTCGATACCAAATTCAGTATGTTACCGGCTGACCCCACATGAACTCGGGACAGAATTCGGGGGGACAGTGTATTTATTTTTGACTTAAATGTAAGATCGACCTTGTGCTTTTTAAACGGCAAGAATTACGGGAGCGGTGGCGGAAGGCATTTGTGATGGATGAACGTTGTCTGCTGGCACGTGCCCGGTATGGTATATTGAAAACAACCCTGTCCGCGCGAACCTGACTGCGAATTGCGGCCCCGGAAACCCGGGAGAAGTCCAAAGAGGAGTGATAATTCATACACTGTCCCCGGAATTCCCATTCAACACAATATATGGGGCAAACAGCCAGATCTCGCAAGATAAACAAAATGGTTGGAATTTGGATGGTATTTTCCTATTATAGTTGAATGCTTGGCAATTGACAAAAATGAACTATTTGCTTTTACTGTGACTTTTTCCATTACAAGAGGAAACAAGGATGCTTAAACAGATCGATCTCAATTCAGATGTGGGGGAAAGCTTCGGCGCCTACAGAATCGGCCTTGACGAAGCGGTGATTCCCCTCATCAGTTCAGCCAATATCGCATGCGGATTCCACGCGGGGGATCCATTGGTCATGGCGCAAACAATCTCCCTGGCAGCGGAAAACGGCGTGGGACTCGGCGCCCATCCGGGCCTGCCGGATCTCTTAGGGTTCGGCCGGAGGGTCATGGATGTAAGCCTTGAAGAAATCAGGCACTATGTGACCTACCAGGTGGGCGCGCTTCAGGCCTTTGCCACACGAAGGGGGTTGCTCCTTCAACATGTAAAACCCC
>JABGPV010000289.1 GCA_018644785.1 Deltaproteobacteria bacterium
TTTTTCAATACCGGTTTTCCGCAAACCACAGGCCAGCCGATCCACCGCCTCCTTAATCTCGGAGAACGAAAAAACCCTGTCCACCCCATCGTCCGTCCAGGCCCGTTTGTCGCCGTAAATGGCGGCATTGCGATTTACCAGATCGTAGAACGTAAAATCGTGAAGTCCCATTAATCCTCCTCATCAAAAAAAAGGCCTTCACCCTGCCTATTACCTTTTTAAGAAGAGGGCGGATGAAGGCCATTTGTGCTATTTTATTTTTCTCACAGGGTATTACCCCCATTCTCACATTACTGTGCTACCATCTCGTATGGATACACCTTCGACACCCCACCGGCCGAAAAGGAAAAGGAACAACCGGTCAGATGAACCGGGGTCGTACCTTCCGGCACACCCTTCCACCAACCCTCTAGGGCCTGCCATGGACTCACCTTTTTTGCCTTCAGTTTGAAGCCCCCTGTAACCAAAAGGCTTAAAAGAGCAGAACGAACCGTAATCAATGTCGTTGCCCTTACCTGGTCAATCTTTCCAGCAGGAATCCAGTATTCATCATCGTTGTTGAAGGTGACTAACTCAAACTCTTTATCAACAACAACGGTAAAGGTCATCCCGTTTAAAAGAATGGGGTAGGGGTTTTTGTTCTCGATATTAAAAAGGAAACTCAGCGGAAGCATGGCGCCTCTATCACCGGCATCACCTTTTGTAGGTTTCGCTTTCTTTGAAAAGTACCAATATCCATCATATTGGGGCACCATGAAAGACTCAAGGGTAACTTTTGGAGCCATAAAATTATTTTCATTGGGTTTAACCTGCTCACTAGTCGTCACACAGGACGAAAACACCAAGCCAAATCCAAACAACAACGCTACAAAAAGTATCAAACTCTTTTTCATCAGAGACCTCCTTTTTTAATTATTAATCAGCTTAACCACCTTTTTCTTCGCTTATAATGTTTTACATCTCGAAAGTTCTTTTTTTCTCCGCCCCCCATACCCAGATAGAAATCCTTGATATCCTCATTCTGACTGAGCTTTTCAGAGGTATCATCCATAACGATTCTTCCGGTTTCCATCACATAGGCATAGGGCGCAGTGGTCAGGGCCAGCTTAACATTCTGTTCAACCAGGAGGATGGAAATGCGCTCCTCCTGATTCAGTTTGGTGATGATTTTGAAAATTTCATGAATCAGCATGGGCGCCAGCCCCATGGAGGGCTCATCCAGCAATACCAGTTTGGGCTCGGTCATCAGAGCCCGCCCCACGACGGCCATCTGCTGTTCACCACCACTGACAAAACCGGCGGTTTCATTTCTTTTTTCAAGGAGCCTTGGAAAATAATGATACACCATTTGAAGGCCATCCTTGACCGATCCGGTTTTTCTAAGGTGGGCACCCACTTTGAGATTTTCTTCAACCGTCAAATGTTCAAATACCTTACGCCCTTCAATCACCTGAACAATGCCGGCCTTGGCGATCTTGGCAGCCTTGGCGTGATGAATATTTTTCCCTTCATATTCAATGGCGCCGTCGGTCACCTCCCCGTCTTCGGTTTTAAGCAGCCCGGAAATGGCTTTCAAGGTCGTGCTTTTTCCCGCGCCGTTGGCACCCAAAAGCGCCACTATCCCACCGCGGGGAACCTCGATTGAAACGCCTTTGAGCACCAGAATTACCTCATGGTACTTGACCTCAATGTTCTTGATTTTAAGGATTGCCTCTGATGTCTCCAAGACATTACCTCCAAACGTGATGGGTTAAAAGGGCATTTTGACAAAAGAACCGGGTTTCGATTAATAACCGAAGAAACCGCCTTGTTTTTCGGTTTTATCCCAAAGATCAGGCCATCTTTTCTTCAGGTTCACATCCTCCACCACCTGAAATTTTCCGCCTTTCCATTCCTGAACACGACACCCGGTGGCCGCACGATGATCCTTCGCCGTATAGCTGATGGGTGCTGCGCCCAGACCGATATCGAAATTACGCATGGTCTCAAATCCCTTTTTCATGATCGCGGGGCCTGAACCTTTTTTGGAGACGTCGACACCAGCCGCATCCGCCCGTTTCAAGGCTTCCCACAAAACCAGCGCGTCACCCCACGCCTGCACCGTACGAATCAGCCTTTTTCCCAACGGCACGCCGGGGCTGTATTTTTCAGCGGAGGAAACCACCAGGTCCATATTCTTCACGTTCTGGCCGAAAAATGCACAGGGTGTGGCCCCCATGACCCCTTCAGCCGCCTCGCCGGCCAGGCGCGGCAGGTTCTCATCAAATCCCCAGTTGTTGACGATCCAACCGGCGCCCAACCCAAGGGCATAAGCGTCCCGAACGGTTGCCGCAACACTCATGGTGGTATTGCCATGCCATACCAGATCGGGTTTAAATTTTTTAAGGGCCATCACCTGGCTTTTGGTGTCCAGGGCAAAAAGAGAAACATCCTGATCCGGGCCTACCTCGAAACCCAGTAGCTTGGCCTGGTTTTTGATGGCCTTAATGGGCGCTGAGCAGTACGGTGACGCAAACATGTAACAGGCAGCAAAACGGGGTTTGCGCTTACCGAAATCCGGATGCTTGGACCATTTTTTGTCAAACCAGGCGGTAATGCAACTCCTGGCGTTGGTGGAATAATCCGATGAGAAAAAGAGGTTGTAGGGCGTTTTTGCAGGATTCGTCAAATGGGCCGAATAGGACGCCGACACATAGGGGATCTTGTCCTTGTTAACGGTGGGTGAAAGGGCTTCCGTATCACCGGTCCCCCATCCCATAATAGCAGTAGATCCCAAACGTTTCAACATCTTATACTTGGTAATGGCCTCAGGAATCCGATAGCCGTAGTCAAACCAGGTATATTTTATTTTCTTACCATTGACGCCCCCCTGGCTGTTGATGTATTTGAAAGCGTCCATCATGCCGATGGCATAATCTTTCCCCACATCAGAGGTGGCGCCGGTGCAATCCATCAGCCCCCCGACCTTGATTTTCTTTGCCGAGGCAACCGTACCAAAAGCCATTAAAAGCACTACTGCCAGCAACAGAACTCCCAGTTTCGTGAATATACTCTTTTTCATAGATTCTCCCCCTTATACGCTAGTTATGGAACTTTCATGGCAACCCATACCACCGACGATACGAAACATCATGTAAACGACGACGCTCACCCCCTTTCTCAACAACCGCATAACATTACACGCCGACAGAATTCCGCCACATGCAAAATTGTGTACCCGTACTATAAATGCCGTACTTAATGAAACCCGGCAACGCTAATAAGAAAACGGCCAGAGGTTGAAATAGTTTTTCGCCTGCCACCAGCGGTAGGCAAGGCCGTTGGGTTCATAAATTAAGAAAGCACAGATGGCCAGCCCGAAAGCCATGTCCTTGATATACGCAAAATCCATCAGGAGTTGCGGATAATAGTCCGCCAGCGGAATGACGCCCAGCTGAAGAACTTCCATCACCACCACCATAAAAATGGAACCGAAAACAGCCCCCTGAATGGAGCCCACCCCTCCGATGAGAATCACACCCACGAGCCAAAGGGACAGAAACCACTGAAAATGCTCAGGGCTGAGCGCTGCGGTATTGCACACCCAGAAGGCGCCTGCAACACCCGCCATGAATCCGGCCACGAAAAATGCCAGAAGCTTATACCATATAATATTGATCCCCAGCGCTTCAGCGGCGATATCATTATCCCGAATGGCCACCCAGGCCCGACCCGGCTTGGAACGGAGCAGGTTGGCCAGAACAATAATCATCAGCGACAACAGAACCGCCATCACCAAATAGATGCTCAACTCGGTGTCTATGACCCAGGGGCCGATCTTGATGGTGCCCGGCGGCAGTGAAAAGGCCTGCCCCCGTCCACCGATCTGGCTGACATATTGGGTCAGAATAAAATCCACCGTGATAAACTGCGCTGCCATGGTGGTCAAAATCAGATAAAACCCTTTGACCTTGACGGAGGGGAGTCCAAACAACACACTCCAGAGACCGGCAACAACACCCGCCGCAACAATACTCACGGGATAGGCCAACCCCCCATCCACCATGAACTGGGGCCAGGGGAACTGCAGTATCAGCATGGTGCTGGTATAGGCGCCCACCGCAATGAAGGCAGCGTGTCCCAATGTCAAAAGCCCCGCATACCCGATGAGCAATTGGACACCCAGTGCGCCCATGGCCGTATACCCCACCATGGTGACCACGCTCATCCAGTACTCATCAAAAAGAAGGGGAATCCCCACAAAAACAATCAGCAAAAGCAGGATCATCTTCCCTTTGATGAATTTGGACTGCCACCATCCCTGGTCTTCCTGGTAATTCTGATGGTAATCACCGCAAGGCAACCATACACTGCTCATACATCCCTCCCCTTTTTCCCGCTTTCAAATTTCACTTCCAGTTATACTCTTTCAATTCGCTCCCAACCCCACAAACCATAGGGCTTGAAGAGGAGAAAAACAGCCATGAAAACAAAGGGTACGATCTCTTTGACGCCCCCTGGAAAATACTGATCGAGATAAGTGCCTGAAAAATTCTGTAACAAGCCGATCAGAATTCCGCCGACGATGGCGCCGGGCACTGAATTAAGCCCACCCAACACAACTGCCGGCAACACCAGCAATCCGAGATCGCCCACTGAAATATTAATGCCGTTGATGTTCCCTAAAAGCGCGCCGCCAACCCCGGCACTCATAAAGGCAATGGCCCAGGCGGCAGCGTACACGAATCTGGCGCTTACACCAAGAGAAAGGGCTGCTGTTTCGTCATCGGCTGTGGCCTGCATGGAAAGCCCCCAACGGGTATATTTGAAAAAGCACATGAAAATGATGAGCAACACAATGGCCAAAATAAAAGACCAGAGATAAACCGGAGAAATCCTGAGGACTCCCAGGGAAATCGGTTTGATATCAAAAACAGCCGGTTCAAAAACCCGGGTGTCCGAGCCCCAGATGTATCCGATCAGGCCCTTCAGGAAAAAAGAAAGGCCCACGGTTACCATAATGACGGCCAGAATCGGTTCACCGATCAGTTTGTCCAGGAATATCCGCTCGGTCAAAAAACCCAGTACAATACCCACCAGAAGCGTCAGAATCACGGCAAAAACAAACGGCACGCCCGCATTGTAAAACGAATAGGTCACATAGGCCCCAATCAGGGTCAATTCCCCCATGGCCAGATTCAGGACACCCGAACATTTGTAAATGAGAACCCATCCCAGGGCCACCAGGGCATAAATGCCGCCTACCATAATCCCCGTGGTCAAGCTCATAAAAAACAGCTCCATTCGCTTCCTCCTCACTGATCTTTTGGCCTGCTGATCTTGAACTTAATGCTATAGTTTCTGAACCCGCAAATCGGTTTTAATGCGTTGCTCCCGCCCATCTTCATAGGTAATGGTGGTATCCATGTGCACCACATCGACATCGGAGTAGAGCGCATCCACGATGTCCTTGTACCGGTCGGTCACAAAGGCACGGCGAAGCTTTGACGTTCGGGTCAGCTCTTCGTCATCCGCATCAAACACTTTGTAGAGGTTCACGAATTTGTTGATCTTCGCCGGGCCCGGCAGATCTTTGTTGGCCTCCTCGATCTGTTTCTGGATCAGGTCATAAACTTCCGGCTTTTGTGAAAGTTCAGGATAGCTGGTATAGTTGAGCTTGCGATCATCGGCCCATTTTCCCACCACCGCGTAATCAATGCACATGACAGCGGTAATAAATTCCTTCTTGTCGCCAATGGCCCATGCCTCTTCCACAAAAGGGCTGAACTTCAACCGGGTTTCAAGGTACTGGGGCGAGAAAGGCCTTCCGTCATTCAGGGTCATCACATCCTTGGAGCGGTCAAATACCACCAGATGACCATCTTCATCAATAAAGCCCCTGTCCCCGGAATAGAGCCAGCCATCCACCAGGGTTTTAGCTGTGGCCTCTTCATTCTTGTAGTATCCCAGAAAAACGGAAGGACTTTTGGAAAGGATTTCTCCTTCTTCGGTGATTTTCACCTCGGTTTCCGGAATGGGTGTCCCCACCGTATCAAACTTGACATCGCCATCCCGATGGACGACGGAAATACCGGCAATCTCGGTCTGGCCGTAAATCTGCTTGAGATTAACCCCCAACGCGTGAAAAAAGCGGAAATGGTCAGGCCCCATGGCC
>JABGPV010000029.1 GCA_018644785.1 Deltaproteobacteria bacterium
TCGCCAATCTCTGCGTCAGATAAAAATTTTAATCCTCGAAATACCAAATGTATTCCTGTGGTTAAAATTTTGATCTTCCTTGACCTTGACAAAAAATCCTAGTTTTCGTTCAGACACTAAATTAGGATGTCCCCGGAATTCAGGAATCCACAAATTTACGGCGATTTTACAAGGAGTTGAGATAGATGTCCGACCACAACAGTAAAAAGAACTGGTTTGGAGATTGGGCGGATGAATATGATGAAACAATCGGTAAGGTTGGAAAACACCACGATTTATTAGACCTCGTCGTCGAATCATCACATGTGGAGGAAAACGATCATATCCTTGATATCGGTTGCGGTACAGGGATACTGGCATTAAAGTTTTTGAAAAAAAGTGATTGCCGAGTTACCGGGATAGATGGTTCTCCGGAAATGCTTGCCGTATTTAAAAAGAAGATAAATAAATTAGGGCTCAATGAGAAAATTTCTTGCAGGCATGAAGAATTATCGAATATGGAATTTGAAAAAGAAGCGTTCCATATTATTTCCAGCACGTTCACATTACATCACATCAAAGACAAGTATCCAATGATCGAAAAGCTTTATAAAATGCTTAAGAGCGGCGGCAGATTAATTATTGGAGAAATTGATATGGATGCAACGGGTGATGTGAGGGACCCAAAACGATTCATGAGAATGATGGACTATTTGAAAATAGAGTTTTCGCTAGCGCTTCAAGAAGGCGGTATAGATGCTTTTAGCAGGATGTATGACAATGGTAAAAAACACATTCTAAATGATGGGGAGTATTGCATAAGTTTTAAACAATGGGAAACGTTATGCCAAAAGGCAAGTTTTAAAAAGATTTATATCAGAGCCGTTCCGGATTTTGAATGGTATAAAGTATTAATCGCGGTTAAATAGTGCCCGAACGAAAACTGTCTTTTTCGCCAATCTCTGCGTCAGATAACCCGTTCTTAATAAAACTGGTTAATCCTCGAAATACCAAATGTATTCCTGCGGTTGAAATTTTGATCTTCCTTGATCTTGACAAAAAATCCTAATTTTCGTTCAGACACTAAATAGCTTATTTTCAATGTAAATGGCCATATTAGGGCCCCAAATCAAATGTTCATCTAATCAACGGTTCTATTTCCTCAATTGAGAGAAACTCTCCAACCCGGCAGCATCTTCACCGTTCATGTAAAAACCCCTTTTTTTGGGTTAAAAAGGGAAGACTCAGCTATCAAATCAATCCCCTAAAAGCCGTAATGAGGTAAAGGAATATGAAAAATGATCAAGATCAATTTTCAATTACTGAACGTCCTTTGTCCGGGTGCCAATGGATGCTAAAGGAATTTGCCGAAATCAGATCTCCGCGGGTAAAAAAAACCCAGTCTTTTCTCATCCCCGAGGTACTTGGGTTATTGTACAAATCGTTAAGAAAGGAACTTGGGAAGAGTAGGGCGTTCCGGCTTGTTTTAAGGACATCCACCATGGGATATGTTTTTAACAGGCCTCTTTGGCATCCGGAATATTTCAAGTTGACCGACAAAAAGCAGGAAATGTTTTATAAAAATATTTTTAAAAAGGCGATGCTCTACTTTATCATGTTTAATCTTTTAAAAAAGGAGCATGGAGATGAAAAAGCCGATAAAATTATTGCAAATATTATAAATCCGGCCACCATCGCTTATATGAAAAGAGTATACCGGCCCGTTGGAAAATGCACGACCATAGAACCATGGTGGGAGCAGTCTGTCGATTATATCGCCGACCTGCCCGAGGACAATCAAGGGTTGGAGGGTACGGTTTATATGGCCGAAGATTTAAGCGAACTGAAATGGCATAACATAAGATGCGCCACCGCGGAGGTGTTTCGGGCTTACGGATTAAAATTGACCATGAGCCATATGTGCATGACCGATCATATTACCTACCACACGTTTTTTCCGGGTCTCATGTTCAAACGCACCAGTTGCATAGGTGTGGGAGATGCATTCTGTGATCATCATGCCTGGGTGAAAACACCGGATGATATGGGAAAGGAAGAAGTACAGTACGGGGACTGCGATCATTTTGAAGGCGGCAGGGAGTATGTCAGATATTGGGAAGAATATGCCAAAGGATATTTATTCGGCAGTAAGGAAAAATGGCAGCGATACGCTGAAAAGAGCATGATTTCATGATGCCGCACAAAGACTGACATTGCGAAGAGGAGGCCCAAGAACAGGTTCGCCGCCCTGGCGGTTTCGGATAGGTCTTGGGCGCATCTTTTTCGCGGACAACGCCTATGATGTCCATGAATCGTTGGAATTGGAATATGATGCTGTTCTTGACTCTTATTGATGCGTCTATTATTTATTGAAAATCGGAAGATTCAGCATATGGCCCGCCGCCGGTCCGGGATACTCGTTCACCGGGCCGGCCCTTCGGGTTCATGGAAAAGGTTTACATGCGTTTCATCTTTATCCTCGCCTTTGCGGCGAACCTGGTTCTTGCCGTTATCTCCCTGGTTTTATCCCCCTCAACCGTTGCGATCCACTTCGGTTTCGGGGGTGAACCCGATGGTTGGGCGCTGGTCTATGTCAGCGCCCTGATCATGGCCGGGGCCAATGGGCTACCGGGTTGTTTGGCGTGCAACGAACTGCGCCTCAAAGCGGGTCTTCCGGAACTGCGGGGAAAGAAGTCGAAATCATGAAAAAAATTGCTTTTTCAGCCCTGCTGGTCCTGCTGATTCTACCACGGTCCGTCATGTGTGAAACCCTGACGGTATCATATCTTGAACGGCCGCCCTATTACTATATCCGGCAGGGACATGCCGACGGTTTTCTGATAGAATTGTCCAAGAAAATCTTTCAGGATGCGGGGGTTGAAGTCGTATTTGAAATGATGCCACCAAAGCGGATTATGAAGGAAATAAAGAACGCCGACAATGTTCATTGCTCTGTGGGCTGGTTTAAAAAACCGGAGAGGGAAAAATTTGCGAAGTTCAGCCTGCCGATCTATCGGGACAGGCCTGTTGTCATTCTCACAACGAAAAAACAGAAACAGATGTTTGCGCCTCATAAAACTCTGAGGGAAGTATTCCTAGACAAATCACTCATAATGGCAACCATGAGCGCGTTTTCCCACGGGTCTTACATTGATGGCCTCATGAAGGATGTTTCTCCGAAAATCCATGAAATATCCAGCAGGCAGAACCTGTTGCCGAAACTGATAATGAATGGGAGGGCCGCCTATATGCTGACCGCTCCCGAAGAAGTGGAAACGCTCGTCCGTTCGGCAGGATTGGAACCCGATGATTTTGTTTCCATCACCATGCCCGATATACCTGCCGGAAACAGGCGGTACCTGATATTTACCAGGGGCGTAAGTGATGATATCATTGACAAAATAAATATATCTGTGAGAAAATTTGTCGGTCAGGATACTTTCCAGCGGAGGTGAACAAAATGATTCGGATTATCACCATTACTTTGATCGTTCTACTGTGGCTGGCCCCGGCACAGGCCCGGGAAAAAATGATTTTTTCAACTTTTTCAAACCCTGACACACCCAACATCGTACTTGCAAGAACCGTCATTTCAGAGGCTTATAACCGCCTGGGTATGGATGTGGAGGTAAAGTATTTGCCCGGAAACAGGGCATTGAAAAGAGCGAACAGCGGGAAAGTGGACGGGATCCTTTTTCATGTACCCAACCTCCATATTTCTTTTCCCAATCTCATTCAGATAAAGGCGCCCGTATTCCATTCACAGTTGGTTGGGTTCATCAACAATAACAAGTCAATTAAGATAAAGGGTTGGGACAGCCTGAACCCATATCGCGTCGGTTATGTCAGAGGGTTTTTATTGGCAAAAGAACGTTTAATGAATGCGCAGACCGAGCCTGTAGATCGGGCGGAAAATATGATGATGATGCTCTCGCGCAACAGAATCGATGTGGCTGTCGATACCCATCTCACCGGATTATACACTTTAAAGAAACTCGGCCTTCAAGAAATCAAGGCGGAGAGCCCGGCCCTGGAATCCTTCTCTTCGTTTCATTATTTACACAAGAAACATCAATCGTTGACCCCCCAGGTAGAACATGTATTGGCGGAAATGGAAAAGGAAGGGGCTACCCAGGCAATCAGAAATACAATTCTAAAAGATTTACATGAGGGGAATTGATGCGTTCTATCAGAACAATTTTGAGTTTGAGTTTGGCTGCGGTAATCGTTTTTGTCGGTTTTTCTGCGGCTGCTATATACTACTTTCAGACTTTAGAGGAAGAAAAGTCCAATATAGACCAATTCATTCACACCGAATCAACCATTCTCCCCGGCGAAATTGCCCTGCCTCTCTGGAAATATGACTTGGACGGCGTCAGGCTCTTGTGCAGTGAACGATTGAAAAACAGCCGCATAAAATCCATCAAGATTACTGACGATGAGCAAAATGTCGTGTTCCAAACGGGGACTGGAAGCGTTGGAACATCTCTCTTTTTGGTAAAGCCTATCGTATATAATGGTGAAAATATTGGAACCATGGCCATCGCCTTTGATAATTCTGAACTGGTAACACTCAGAAAGGATATTTTCAATGTTACCTTCTACATGCTGCTTTTCGTGGTGTGTGCGGCGATTGTTTCAGTGCTTTTATTGACAAAGTGGCTTGTTACAAAACCCTTCAATCAAATAACGCAAATCCTCACCGAATTGAAGAACGAGAATTATAGCTGGCAGTTTCGTGGAAGCTTATTAAAAGAGATGCAGCCGATTGAAAACGGCCTGAAAGGATTGTCTCAAGAACTCTTTGAACGCAATAAGGAAATCAAGGAACATACGCACGATTTAGAAACATATAATAAAACATTGTTAGAGGAGATTGACCGACGAAAAAAGGCTGAATCAGCATTAATGGAAAGCAAGTCATTTTTAAGCACTTTACTTGAGCGCATTCCCATGCCCGTTTTTTACAAGGACTCTGATGGTTACTACCTTGGTTTTAATCGGGCCTATGAGGTTTTTTTTGGAAAAAGCAGAAACGAGCTCATAGGAAAAACAGCTTTTGAAATTAACCCGGAAGCGTTTGCTAAGGCGTATCACACCAAGGATCTGGAACTGTTCGAAAAAGGTGGCATGCAAGAGTACGAATCCCAAATTTTGAATGGCAAGGGCAATGTACGCGATGTGATATTCAACAAAGAGGTTTACCGTGACCGTCAGGGAAATATCATTGGTTTGATCGGGACCGTACTCGACATAACTGAACGCAAAAAATCGGAATCTGAACGTGAAAAACTTCAGGCGAAATTGATGCAATCACAGAAAATGGAATCTATCGGAAACTTGGCTGGTGGTATCGCCCATGATTTTAACAACATTCTTTCAGCTGTCATTGGTTTCACCGAGCTGGCCCTCGACGAGGTTGAGAAAGGGTCAACCATTGAGAATAGCCTTCAGGAAGTACATATGGCCGGTAAGAGGGCCAAAGACCTTGTAAAACAGATATTGACCTTTGCGCGACAATCAGGAGAAGAACGCCACCCCATACAGCCGGGCTTGATTGCAAAAGAGGTTTTACAGTTCATGCGTTCGACCATACCAACAACCATTGAAATCAACCATCGTATTGAAAGTGGATCGTTTGTCATGGGAAACGCCACACAGTTCCATCAGGTGATGATGAATCTTTGCACAAACGCCGCCCATGCGATGGAAGATGGGGGCGGTACAATTGAGGTGTCCATTTCGGATGTCCCCGCCCACATGGTCGCCGGGACAGATTTGTCGGAATTACCTGACCAAGGCTATGTTGAAATACGGGTATCTGATACGGGTGTTGGCATAGCCCCGGATACGATCGACTCAATTTTCGAGCCCTATTTTACCACCAAAGACCCCGGAGAAGGGACCGGCATGGGATTGGCGGTGGTGCAAGGCATTGTGGAATCTTATGGCGGTCAGATCAGGGTAAAGAGCGAGTTGGGCGAGGGGAGCACATTTGTAATTTATATGCCAACCACACGAAAAAGCGGCCAGCGCTCTGCTAACGAAAAACAGGATCTGCCAACCGGTGATGAACAAATCCTGTTTGTGGACGATGAGGCGCCTTTGGCGAGGTTGGGCGAACGGATGCTGTCTCGCCTGGGATATGCGGTGACAACGCGTACCCGCAGCACGGAGGCCATGGAACTGTTCCGATCCAAGCCCGACGATTTCGATTTGGTGATCACTGACATGGCCATGCCCGGCATGGCCGGTGATCAACTGGCCGTTGCGCTTATGAACATTCGGCCTGACGTTCCGGTGATCCTGTGCACCGGCTACAGCAAGAAAATGTCAAAAGAGCGTGCCCTGGAGATTGGCATCCGGGCTTTTGCCAACAAACCGATTGTCCTAGCAGACCTGGCCAAAGCTGTCCGGACAGTGCTGGATGAGGCTAAACTCAAAACTCGAGGGTAATTATCTGCAAGGCAGGGCGGCCTATATGCTGCCCAAATTCAGGGGACAATATATTAATTTCTTGCCTCAGAATACAGTTAAGGGGGGGGTGTATCCGCTGTTTCTGACGGATATAGCAAAACATGGCTTATGATCTTTATGATTGCAGTGAACGGCATTTTTCATAATATAGAATCAGCAAATATTCAGGTTATAGGAATGTCCCTTTGATGTGACCACCGAAATCGGGTAAATTGGACGTTTGTGGATGGGCACCAGATAGAATCACCGGGTCCATGGAAAAGGGATTCGATCATGAGTGAAGCTTCGTATCGACTGATTTTTGAGGGGGAACTCTCCCCCGGACAGGAAAAAGAGAAGGTTAAAAAGAATCTCCAAAGCCTGCTCAAGATAACTGAAAGACAGGTGGAAGATATTTTTTCCGGAAAGCCGTTCCTTCTGAAAGGAAAGGTGAATGGGGAAACGGCCCATAAGGCGAAGAAGGCTTTTCGCAAGGCCGGCGCCATCTTGCGGGTGGAGAAGTTGAAAGGGGCAACAAAAGCCATCTCCAAACCGGTGAAAAGTCCGGACAATGGGTCTTCCGCTGCGGTTGCTGAAAAGGGACATTCCCGCGACATTCCGGCCCTTATGATTTTCATCATCGCCCTTTGCGTTTTTATCGGTTTGTGCAGCTATCTGGCATGGCGAGGCTTTAACATCAAGGATATGGAAAAACAGGTGACGGAGGTTGTAACCGATACCGTGAACGAGGCGACGTCCCTCCTAAAAAAATGGACCGGTGATTCCGAAGTGGCCAAATCTCGAAAATCGGCGGGATCCGCCCAAGAACCGACTCGCAACAAATTGGTGGCATCCGCCAAAAACCAGGTGCGAATCCGGAGTAAAACTGAACAAACCAAAGCAGCGGTCGCGGCTTCCCATGCGGGCGTCCCTTCATCCCCTGAAAATGCGGGAAAGATATCCGTCTCCATTTCCGGCGAATTTGAACCGGTGGGCATGAAGGTCTCATCCAGGAGCGGCGTTCTCCCGAAGCTTTCGGATGCACCCCCTGAGCATCTCCTTCAGGAGCCGGAATCCATGGGCGGTCAACGGAAATACGGAAAGCTCCTGTTGGGGACCGGGGATAATCAGACCTATGATTTTATCCTGGACATCATTCCGGATGGGCGCTCCCTTCTCTATTTCGATGGAAACCAGAACCGAAACCTTACCGATGATCCACCCCTTGAAAACAGGGGCCGCGGCATCTTCGGAACGGTGATTCAAATCCCCATGAGGCGGCTGATCAAGGAAATGAACAGGGACGGGGATTTTAAAATATGGTTTTTCACCAACAAAAGCCTCTGGGCGAAGGGAGGCGCGCGTCACTACAGCATCACGCAGATGAAAGGCCGCGTAACCGTCCATGGGAAAAATTACCAGGCTTATATTGCGGAGCGGGGGGGCAATGACGCCGATTTTACCAACGACGGCATCTTCATCGATTTGAACGGCAACGGGAAAATAGAGACCAATGCGGAATATTTCCCGGATGGCGGCATCGGAAACATTGATGGAAAGGACTGCCGGTTTGATATACGCTGGTAGTCTGCTTGTGAAAATCCTATATATTTGTTGTACACGATTTTGGGGAAAGACATTTGGCTTCCATACCGTTAGCAAACCATGATCCCATAATAAACCATGAACTGAAGCTGGCCGGGGACTTTGTTCAATACACGGGCCGTCATATTTTTTTAACGGGAAAAGCCGGCACCGGTAAAACAACCTTTTTGCATAGTCTGAAAGGCCCTTCTTTAGACACCGGGGCTGCCAAACGGATGATCGTCACGGCCCCCACCGGGGTTGCGGCCATTAATGCCGGCGGCGTTACCCTCCATTCTTTTTTTCAGCTCCCTTTTGGCCCCTTCATTCCCGGCAGCGAAGCCCATGAGAAAAACCGGCAGCGCATGTTCAGGTTCAGCAAGGAAAAAAAACGGATTATCAAGAGCCTTGATCTGCTGGTGATTGATGAAATCAGCATGGTGCGGGCCGATTTGCTCGATGCCGTGGATGCGGTGCTGCGGCAACACCGGCGCAATGAACAGCCATTCGGCGGTGTGCAACTCCTCATGATCGGTGATCTGCACCAGCTTTCTCCCGTGGCAAAGCAGGATGAATGGCAGCTTTTGCGGCAGCATTATGCATCGGTCTATTTTTTCAGCAGCCATGCCCTTGCCCGGACAGACATGTTGACCCTTGAATTGAAGCATATTTACCGTCAATCCGATGTTCGGTTTATTAAATTGCTGAACCGGGTGCGGGACAACCGGCTTGATGAAGACGCTATCAGTGAACTGAACCAGCGGTATATCAAAGATTATATCCCCGAAGAAGGCCAGGGCTATATCACCCTGACCACCCACAATCGCAGTGCTGATGCCATTAATGAAACCCGGCTTGCGGCACTGGGGGGGAAGGAATACCGGTTTGCGGCTGAAGTTTCCGGTGATTTTCCCGAACATGCCCACCCGGCCCCGAGCGCCCTGGTGCTCAAAAAAGGCGCCCAGGTGATGTTTCTTCGCAATGACACCTCCGGTGAAAAGCGTTATTTCAACGGGAAAATCGGGAAAATTAGGGCCATTTCCAGAGAGGATATCCGTATCAAGTGCCCCGAGGAGTCCGGTGAAATTGTGGTGGAACCCGTGGAATGGGAAAACATCAAATATACGGTGAATGAAGAAAACAAGGAAATTGAAGAGAATATTATCGGTAAATTCAAGCAGTTTCCCCTGAAACCGGCTTGGGCCATTACCATTCACAAAAGCCAGGGATTGACTTTTGATAAAGCCGTCATTGATGCCCAATCCGCTTTTGCCCATGGACAGTTTTATGTGGCGTTAAGCCGTTGCAAGACCTTTGAGGGCATGGTGCTCAGATCTCCCATCCCATCACGGGGAATTGATACGGATGCGGCGGTGCTTTCCTTCGTTGAAGCGGCCAGACAGAATCCGCCCTCTGAAAAAGTGCTTCGTTCGGCCAAGATAGGGTACCAGCAGCAGTTGCTGCTGGATTGTTTTGATTTTCAATCGCTACGCAATCGTCTCAGCTACCTTGTCCGTCTCTTGATGGGGAATGTCGGCCTGGTTCAGGTATCCGGCGTATCGGATATGGGACGGTTGCAGGAGATGGCCGGAAAAGATATTTTTGCGGTCTCTGAAAATTTTAGACAGCAATTGCGAACCCTCTTTAAAGAGGACGTCCTCCCGGAATCCGATGCCCATATTCTGGAACGGATCGGCAAGGCATCCAAATGGTTCCAGGACAAATTCTCCCAGGTTTTTGCTGATTTAGTCCGGAAATTACAGGTGGAGACGGACAATAAGGAACTTTCCAAACAGATCGGCAATACCCTGAATCATCTCAAAGAGGAAATTGTGGTGAAGCTTGCCGGTATCAAATCGTTTGAAAACGGCTTTTCACCATCTCATTATCTGCGTGCCGTATCAAAAGCCGAAATCGATTTTGCCCCTGGAAAAGCAAGAAAGTCCCAGGCCCCGGACTACGGGGAATCCGACATCGAACACCCGGAATTATTCCAGCTGCTTAAAGCGTGGCGCAGCCGCAAGGCCAAGGAACAGGGCGTTGCGCATTTTCAGATCCTTCATCAACGGGTATTGATTCAAATTGTCGTCAATTTGCCCGATAACACAAAAGATTTGAAAATGATCAAGGGGGTGGGCAAAAAAACAATTGAAAAATATGGTGAAGACCTGTTGGCACTGGTGACGGCCTATCGAAAAGAACACGGCATAGCCACGGTTGTATTGCCGGAAGTTAAAGACGCGCCAGGGAAAAAATCATCCCCGAAAAAAGTGGCACCCGGCTCGAACACCCGACAAATCAGCTTTGATATGATCAACCAGGGATTCACCGTCGCCGGTATTGCGGAAGAAAGAGGCCTGGCGGAATCCACCATTCAGGGGCATCTCTGTTCTTTTATCGAAACAGGGGGCTTGAATATCAACCGGCTGCTCTCACCCGAGAAACAAGCCGCCATTGCCGCGGCGCTGGACCGGGCCCCCGACAATTCCCTGAATGCGGCAAAAAATGCGCTGGGGGAACGTTACGCTTATGGGGAAATCAAATTGATGGTGGCCCAAAGAAAGCATCTAGCATTGAAATGAAAAAAGAGGTATAGGGTATACGATGAAGATATATCTTGATAATTGCTGTTTCAATCGGCCTTTTGACGATCAGAAGCAACTGCGGATTAAACTTGAGACAGAGGCCAAGCTGGATATTCAGGAGAGAATCGTTCAAGGCAAATTTGAACTTGCATGGTCGTTTATCCTGGATTTTGAAAATGAAGCAAACCCTTTTGAACAAAGAAAGCTCGCCATCAAGGATTGGAAGGCCCACGCTTTCGTTTATACGGGTTCGACAAAAGAAATCCTCGGAACGGCGGAAAGACTTGAGCGTATGGGGATTAGAAGCAAAGACGCGTTGCATTTGGCATGCGCTGTCGCCATGAGATGCGATAATTTTTTAACCACGGATGATCAATTAGTGAAAAAGGCGACAGACGCCACTGAAGTTAAGGTGACCGACCCCGTTTCGTTTATCAGGGAGGAAATAGAATGATCACTGACACTGAAATCAAGATCAAAGGATTTGAGGTGCTGGTTAACACCTTCGGTAAGGTTGACGCCGAAAGATTCATCTCCCTTATGATGCGAGAGCCGTTTGATTATACAAAATGGCATCGGAATCTTTGGGAAGAGAAAACGGTTGCTCAGATCAATCGGGCCGCTTCTGAATTCTGCAGGAAAGCTGAGTAATGCTTGAAGGTCCGGAAAAGAAATTCCAACGACATATTGCGTCACATTCACAGGCACATAACGCTTGATTCTCCTGTTTAAAGGCAATGAGATCAAAGACGCCCGTTTCCATCCCTCACTCTCCGTAAACGGTCTTGAAATTATTTTTCATGCTGATGACCACCCATTTTTTCTCTTTTGCCATTTTCAAGAGCGCCGGGTGGTGGTAGACGAATTCCCGGGGATCGTCGTGGTCGACGACAAAGGCCATGTGTCGGTAAGGGGACGAAGCGGTGAAGTCGAGCATCCAGGCATCTCCTGAAGAGTTGCCGAAGGCGAGCACCGGGGCCTGGCCGGTTCGCATCATGATGCGGATGGCTTTTCCGCTCTTCACGTTGGGGGGCGGTTGAAGTTCTCCGCGAATAAAAGCAATCCGATCCCCGTCCTTTTTTGCCCGGGCCTGCACCATGGACCCGATGCAGCGGCTTTCATCCACATGCAGGTATTTCTCCGAGATGGCCATAATGGCAAACTGCAGGGAGCCTGATACCACGTAGACCTGAAATCCGTGTTCATGGAGCAGGTCGATGAGTTCAATCATGGGCTTGAAAATCAGCGCCTTCTGCGGCCGCTTCTTGAGAGGGTTTATTTCCGTTTCAAAGAGTTTCAGGCACCAGTTTCGGTAATATTCATAGGTCTTCCCTTTAAAAGGGAGAACAAAAGTCTGGTTTAAATGTTTGCGCAGATAGCCCACATCAAGCTTTTCAGCGGCTTCACACAGGGATTTATACTGGGGACCTTTTGAAGAAATTTCCCCTTTGTGCCGGACCAGGTAGCGGACGGCTGCCTCAAAGACGAATGGGAAGGGTTTTTCGCTCATGATCGTGCCGTCCATATCAAAGACGGCTATGCGATCTTTTTCGGGAATGAAATCATTCGATCCGGGGGTGGAGACGCTGTCAATATAATCCAGCAATATGTTTCGGACCTCCCCTTGCCAGCATCCAAGTGCCCGATCCGGTTCCACAGCGAAGGTGTCGGG
Organism: Deltaproteobacteria bacterium; assembly: GCA_018644785.1. Next base: position 12,277 of record JABGPV010000029.1, read on the forward strand.
AATTCGGCACAACTGGAAAAAGATCGCTGAAAGGGCGATCACGACGGCAAAAACCATAACCCTGTAGGGTCTAATCATTGACTGCATGGCAATTTCCTCCCCAATTTATTGTAAGTATATCATCTGGGAGTTCGGATTTCAAGAATATGAGGAATTACCCTTTTGCTTTCAGGCGTATAATGGCATAATACAGATTAAGTTTGATGGCTTTTTGAACTTACAGGGGTAGCATGAAAAAGAGAGAGGGAGCGGGAGAAAACGGAGAAATTAGTGGATCCGAGGTTTCGCTGACCGGTCTGTACACCATCAGCGTCGCTGCCATGGCCATCGGCGTGGCCATCGTGTTTATACTCAATCTGGCCACGCCCACGGATTTCATGCTTGAAAGATTCTCCGACCTCAAGGCTGCCGCGGGATCTTCCTATGCCCCCGTCGTGGCCAGGCGGCTCGCGGTGTTGTTCCTGATTATCCTTGTCATCGCAGTGCCGTCCCTGTTCATTATGCGCGGTCTTCTCCGACCGGTGTCCCATTGCCTGATACGAATGAAGAATGGCCTTGAAGTGGAAGACGGCGGACTGGAGCAGGCCCGCCGCCGCATTATCAACCTCCCTTTCATTTTTGTGGGAATCCATGTGTGCATATGGGTGCTGTTCCCCGCCTTGATTTTCTTTGTCTCCTATTGGATCCGATTTATGGATGTGCGTACGGCGGTGGTTTTCTCCATTCGCGCCAGCATGGTGGGGTTTATTACCTCTTCCGTGGCCTTTTACCGCATTGAGGACTACTGCCGGAAAGGTTTGATCCCGCTGTTTTTTCATGAAGGCCTGCTCGCAGGGTTGAAGGGCGCCCAACACCTGGCTATCCGACGTCGCATCCGGTTATTCTATGGTATGGGTACTGTTCTTCCCTTGGTTATCCTGCTGGTCACCCTGATTACGGTACAATGGGAGTTGGTGCCGGGAAGCATGCCCGCCAGGGAGTACGGCATAAGAATTATTGTGTTTACGGTGGTTCTGTGCGGTATTTTCCTGGTGAGTGCCGGCATCTTAAACCGGTTGGTGGTTCGATCCATTGTGGCGCCCATTGAAAACATTCTGGACGTGAATACCCGGATTAGAGAGGGAGATTACGAAGCCCGCATCAAGGTGGTGAGCAATGACGAAATAGGTGTTCTGGGGGATTCCGGCAACGCCATGATCCGGGGACTGGCGGAGAGGGAAACGCTTCGCAACGCCTTTGGCCGGTACGTGACGCCCGAGATTCGGGACGAAATCCTTTCGGGTCGTATCCCCCTGGAAGGGGCGCGGCGGGAAGGCACGGTGATGTTTTCGGACCTCCAAAGCTTTACCCCTTTTGTGGAAAACAATCCGCCGGAAGAGGTCATGCGGTCCATGCGGACCTATTTTACTCGCATGCAGCAGGCCATTCGGTTGCACCGTGGACTGGTGATTCAGTTTGCCGGTGATGAGATTGAGGCGGTTTTCGGCGTGCCCGTCTATTTCGAGAACCATGCGGATGCGGCAGTGACGGCGGCCCTTGGGATGCGCAACGCCCTGGAGGCCCTGAACCGGGAGCGAACCGCCGAGGGAAAGGCGGCATTTGCCCACGGCATCGGGGTTCATTCGGGAAGCGTTCTGGCGGGAAACTCCGGCAGCGATGAGCAATCCGCTTACTGCCTGATCGGGAACACCGTTAATGTGGCCGCCAGAATCCAGGGATTGACCCGAAATGTGGGATGTGACATCCTTATCAGCGGGGAGACCGTGAAACAGATGAGTGTTTCACCGAAAATGGAACAACAGCCGCCCGGACGGGTGAAGGGGTACAGTAAACCGATTACCGTCTATCGCCTTCTCTAGACGGGACCTTAAGTCGCGAGTCAAACGAAAGGAAATCCACGAGATGGAAAAGAAGCTTTTGGAGGTATTTTCAGATTATGTGTGACCCTGGTGCTATTTCATCACGGGTCGTGTTGAACGATTGATAAAGGAAGAGGATTTTGCGGTTCAATGGCGTGCTTTTCCCCTCCACCCCGATACACCGGAGGAGGGGATGACGCTGGAAGCGCTTTTCAAGGGGCGCATGATGGACATTTCCGGCATGATGGCTCGGCTTCGAGACGTAGCCAAAGCGGAAGGATTGCCGTTCGGTGAACGGAGCATGACCTATAACAGCCGCCTGGCCCAGGAATTGGGCAAGTGGGCCGAAGCACAGGGAAGAATAGAGGCTTACAACGATGCGGTGTTTCAGGCCTATTTCGCCCATGGTCGCAACATCGGTAAAATTTCTGAATTGGTTGGGGTGGCCGGATCACTTGGTCTGGACGAGAAAGAAGCGCGAAAGGTGCTTGAAGAACGAAGATTCAAGGCTGCCGTGGATACGGATTGGCAACAATCCGGAAAAATTGGGGTTACGGCTGTGCCCACGTTTGTCATGGATGGACGGATTCTGGTGGGAGCCCAACCCTATGCGGTACTGGCGGAATTTGTAAAACCGGGAGAGGGGCGTTGATGATTCAGGGGAATTGCAGTGCTGGAAACCGTATTTTTCTCGCAGGGGTTGTGGTTCTGGAAATCCTGTTCCTTGCAATGGCGGCATTGCCGGCCTATGGCGCATCCCTGAGTGAGGACAGCCAGGCCTGCGTGGATTGCCACATCTATGCCACGCCGGGAATTGTATCCGGATGGAAAAAGGGAAGGATGGCGCGGGTACCCCCCGATGCGGCAATGAAAAAGCCCCTTTCGGCACGGCGCATTTCGGTCAATGAACCGCCGGAAAAAATGGCAAAAGTGGTGGTCGGGTGTGCCGAATGCCACACCATGAACCCCGAAAAGCACAAGGATACCTTTGAGCACAACGGCTACTCGGTTCATGTGGTGGTGACCCCCGGGGATTGCGCTGTCTGCCACCCCGTGGAAGTGGCGCAATACGGCCAGAACCTCATGAGCCATGCCTATGGCAATCTGCAGGGCAATTCGCTCTATCAATCCCTGGCCGATGCCACCAACGGCCTGCAGACATTTGAAAATATGAAAATCACCCATGCAAAGCCCGATCCGCTCATGGATGCGGATGCCTGTCTCTATTGCCATGGTACAAAGGTTGAGGTCAAGGGATTGAAGACCCGTGATACCCCTGACGGTGAGATGGATTTCCCCATCCTGACCGGCTGGCCCAACCGGGGCGTGGGACGGATCAATCCCGATGGGACAAAAGGGTCCTGCACGGCCTGTCACACGCGGCACGAATTTTCAATGGCCATGGCCCGCAAACCCTACACCTGTTCAGAGTGTCATAAAGGGCCGGATGTGCCGGCCTACAAGGTTTACAGCGTGAGTAAGCATGGAAACGTTTTTGCCTCCCTTGGCAGCCAATGGAACTATGATACTGTTCCCTGGACCTTGGGGAAGGATTTTACAGCGCCCACCTGCGCCGTCTGTCACATCAGTGAGGTGGTGACAGATGAGGGGGATGTTCTGGCTGCTCGGACCCACCGCATGAGCGATCGTCTCCCCCTGCGCCTGTTCGGCCTGATTTACGCGCATCCCTCACCCCGATCGCCGGATACCACGGTGATCCGGAACGGTCAGGTACTTCCCCTGCCCACGGAACTGACCGGGGAGCCGGCGTCAAAATATTTGATCGATTCGAAGGAACAGGCCAAGCGTCAGAAAACCATGGAAAAAGTATGTCTGGGCTGCCACAGCCAGGGGTGGGTGGAAGGCCATTTTGCCCGTCTGAAAAAGACAGTTCAATACACCAATATCATGACCCTGACCGCCACAAAGATCATGTTGTCCGCCTGGGAAAAGGGTTTCGCAAAGGGTCTGGCGCAGAAAGACAGCCTCTTTAACGAGGCCATTGAAAAGATGTGGGTTGAGCAGTGGCTTTTTTATGCCAACACCACCCGGCTGGCTTCCGCCATGACCGGTGCGGATTACGGAGTATTTGCCAATGGCAGATGGTTTATGTCCAAAAATATTCAGGATATGCTTGACTGGTTCAAATTGCGTATTAAGTATGAAGAGATGTCAAAAAAGCCATAACCATGGTTTCTAATCACACGAAAAAGGAGAATTCAACAAATGGAAACAAGCAGATTTACGGTCCCGAACGTCAGCTGCGGCCATTGTGTCAAGGCCATTCAAAAAGAACTCAGTGAACTGGCGGGGGTGGCTTCCGTTGAGGGAGATCCCGGCATGAAAGTGATAAAAGTGGCGTGGGAGGCGCCGGCCACGGAAGACAATCTCAGGGCCACCCTCAAAGAAATCAATTACCCGGCGGCGGATTAAATCCCAATGGCCGATGAGACCCATCTCACCCTTCCCATTACCGGCATGACCTGCGTCAACTGCGCGGCCAATCTGGAGCGAGCCGTCAAGAAGATGCCGGGAGTTCAGGACATTAACGTCAATTTTGCCACTGAACAGGCCACCGTCACCCTTGAACCGGAACAGGTTCCTCTGACCGCCCTGGTGGAAGGGATTCAAGATGCGGGCTTCAATGTGGCGAAGGCCACCGTGACGTTTCCCGTCACAGGGATGAGTTGTGTCAACTGCGCCATGAACATTGAAAGGGCCCTTAAGAAAAAGGTCCCCGGCGTGTTGAATGCCAATGTCAATTTTGCGGCCGAACGGGTGACCGTGGCATATGTGCCCTCCGTGACCGGCGTGGAAGAGATGATTGGGGCCATCGAAGGGGCCGGATTCGGTGCGGTGCGGCCGGACGAGGATTCAGGCGAAGACGCGGAACAGCTGGCCCGGGACGCCGAGATCAGGGACCAGACACGCAAATTCCTGGTGGGCGTCGTTTTTGCCGCGCCGCTTTTTCTCCTCAGCATGGGCCGGGACTTTGGCCTCCTGGGCCCCTGGAGTCATGAAGCCTGGGTTAATTGGATGTTTCTGGCCCTGGCCACCCCGGTGCAGTTCTACACGGGATGGGACTATTATGTGGGGGGCTATAAAAGCCTGAAAAACGGCAGTGCCAACATGGACGTGCTGGTGGCCATGGGGTCTTCCGTGGCCTACTTTTATTCCCTGGCCCTGTTGCTTTACCCATTGCTGGGAAATCACGTCTATTTCGAAACCTCCGCCGTGATCATTACCCTCATCAAACTGGGGAAAATGCTGGAATCCAGGACCAAGGGTCGTACCGGCGGCGCCATCCGCAAGCTCATGGGTCTCAGGCCCAAAACAGCCGCCATTGTGGTGGATGGTGAAGAGCAGGTGATTCCCCTGGCGGCCGTCAAGGTGGGAGACCTGGTTCTGGTCAGACCCGGAGAGCGTATCCCCGTGGATGGCGTGGTGACGGAAGGGGAGTCCAGCGTGGATGAATCCATGCTCACCGGTGAACCCATTCCGGTGGACAAGGGACCTGAAGACAACGTGATCGCCGGTGCGGTCAACGGGGAAGGCCTCCTCAAGTTCGAGGCGGCAAAGGTGGGTAAGGATACGGCCCTGGCCCAGATTATCCGGTTGGTGCAGGAGGCCCAGGGGAGTAAGGCACCCATTCAGGCCACGGCGGATCGCGTGGCCTCTTTTTTTGTACCGGGCGTTTTGATCATCGCCTTTGGTACGTTTATCCTCTGGTGGATCATGGGCGGCGAATTTGTGCCCGCCATGATCCGCATGGTGGCGGTTCTGGTGATCGCATGTCCCTGCGCCCTGGGGTTGGCCACTCCCACTGCCATCATGGCGGGAACCGGAAAAGGGGCTGAAAAGGGGGTATTATTTAAGAACAGCGAAGCCCTGGAGATGGCGGCGCGCCTCAAAATCATCGTGCTGGACAAGACCGGCACCCTGACTGTGGGAAAGCCCTCGGTGGTGGATGTTCGAACGGCCGAAGGGTTCATGGGAGATGAAAACGACTTCCTGAAAATGGCCGCATCCGTTGAAAAAGGTTCCGAACACCCTCTGGGCCGGGCCATTGTAAAAGAAGCCGTTGAGCGAAAGATTGAACTGGTGGGTCCGGACGATTTCAAGGCCCTGCGCGGCCATGGGGTGACGGCGCGGATTGAGGGGCAGGGCCTGGTTCGGGTGGGAAAACCCGCCTGGCTCCGGGAAACGGGCGTGGCCATTTCACCTGATGGGGAAAATCAGATTGAATCCCTGGAGGACCAGGGGAAAACCCTCATGGTCGTTTCCGCAAACGACCGGTTCGCGGGAATCATCGGTTTGTCCGACACCCTGAAGCCGGAGTCGGCAGCGGTGGTTGAAGAACTCCATGGGGAAGGTCTCAAAGTGGTCATGCTTACGGGAGACAACGCCCGGGCCGCCGGGGTGATCGCCCGGAAAGCCGGGATCGATGAAGTGGTGGCCGATGTTCTGCCCGACGAAAAGGAAGGAAATATACAGGAATTGCAGGCAAAAGGGGAAAAGGTCGGCATGGTGGGGGACGGCATCAACGACGCACCTGCCCTGGCCCGGGCTGACGTGGGCCTGGCCATCGGGACGGGAACGGATGTGGCCATTGAAACGGGGGATGTGATCCTTCAGAGCGGCAACCTGAAGGGCGTACCCAGAGCCATCCGCATCAGCCGGGCCACCATGACCGCCATTCGTCAGAACCTGTTCTGGGCGTTTATTTACAATATCATCCTGATTCCCGTGGCGGCAGGCGCTCTGTACCCCTTTGAGTCCCTCCCCGGGTTCATGAGGGAACTGCACCCGATCCTGGCCGCCCTGGCCATGGCCATGAGCAGCATCACGGTAGTGAGCAACAGCCTGCGTCTTTATCGGAAAAAGATTGAGTGATCCAAAAATAGGAAGGGAGGTTCGAAATGGATACGGTGTCTTCAGGTCTGACCAGTTATGTGGATCAGATCAGCAAAGTGGGTGGGGAGTTGGGCCCCATGGTAGTCAAGGGCATGATTCTGCTGATTATTGTGTTGATCCTGGTGAAATATATCGGGAAATTTATGACCTCCATTCTGATCAAGAGAGGCATGCCCGAGCGGAGAGCCTCCTATTCGGTAACCGGTCTGCATATCCTGGTGCTTCTGGTGGGGGCACTGGTGGTGCTCAACTTCATCGGATTTCCGGCTGCCCTTCTTTTCCGGGTGATCATGGTCATCGTGATGGTGGGTATCGCCGCCTTTGTGATCGCAAGGCCGTACATTCCCAAGCTGCCGCTCAAAACAGGGGATGTGGTCATGATCGGTGGCGCCTTGGGGAAGGTGGATCTCATTTCAGTTATGCACACAAGGTTGCGAACCTTTGACGGAAAGGTGGTCTATATCCCCAACCACAAGGTATTGAATGATCAGGTGGTCAATACCAGCCTCCGACCCAAGCGCCGCCTGGATATCAATTTCTATATCCCTTATGAAGCGGATGTGACAAAGGTAAAGGAAATTGTTGGAGGAATTCTCAAAGAATCCGAAATCGTTCAGGAAAAACCCGTACCGCGGGTGGTGATTGATAAATTCGCCCCGGGTTATATGGAGATGAAGGCCCGATTCTGGGTTGAAAAAAAATATGCCCTGGTGGGCCGCTGGGGACTCAACGAGAAAATCAAGACCCGGTTTGATGAGGAGGGTATTCGAATGGCGTCGCCCCGTCTGGAGATCGATGAAAAGTCGCCTGGGCGGGTTGAAGAGATTTCTTAAAGGGGAGCGGCAGGGAAGATTTGAAGGGGCCCCACAGCAGGTAAGGGCCCCTTTCTTGTGCGTTTCGCCATATCACGCAGGCCTTAGAGCAGCCCGCCTGACCATAATGCCTCAAGAAACATCCGCCAGGGCATTACATCAAGGGCATTCCCCAGCCGCTTGGGCTGCTTATCAAGGCAAACGATGATCGCCCGCTTTACGGCATATTCTTCCAGCAGGGCCTTGAGACCCTTTCCATGCCCTTCATGTATCCTTCGAGTTCCTTTCACCTCAATGGCCAAATCCATGTCGCCCAGGATGAAGTCCACTTCAAGGCCGGTGCTGGTGCGCCAGTATCGAATGTCAAGTTCAGGATTTCGGTAGGCCTGATACGCTTTCAGTTCCATTAAAATGTAGTGTTCGAAAGAATGCCCGAATTCCGGGGTCCCGGCTTGAGGCTTACGGCGGGCGAGATAATTGGAAACGCCCACATCGAAAAGATAGAACTTTTCGGTTTCAATGAGGCGTCTCTTTTTCGCTTTTCGCCAGGGCGGCACCCGGAATCCAAGCAGAGTGTCTTCCAGGATCTGAAAATAGTTCCGGACCACCTTGGCGCTGACGCCTGTTTCCCTTCCCACATTGGTGTAGTTCAGCAGTTCGCCGGAAGAGAGTGCCGCAACCCGTAGAAATTCTGAAAATGCAGGAATGTTCTGGGTTGTCGCTTCTACAGCTATCTCTTCCTTCAAATAGTCTGCTATGTAGGCCCTTAAATCCTGCATTGGGTCCGATGAAAGGAAGTGGGGTGGAAGGAGACCCGAAATAATAATTTCTTCCAGATCGAAACCTTCCGTTTCGGCCCACGTGAGGGGTGCCATTGTATATCGCCAGGCTCGTCCTGCAAGCAGGTTTGCGTGTCCCCGTCTCAACTTGCGGGCACTGGATCCGGTCATGAGAAAAGAAACGCCGGTGTTTTCTATCATCCAGTGGATTTCGTTGAGTAAATCCGGAATCATCTGGATCTCATCAATGATGATGAGGCCCTCATATTCTTCATAACGCTCGCGCAGCAATGATGGGCGGGAGGCATAATCGGCAAACAGATCGGTCTTGAGTAGATCGATCAAAATCGAATCAGGAAAATGTCTTTTGACCCAGTACGTTTTGCCCGTCCTGCGGGGTCCCCAAAGGAAAGCGGAACGATTGGGAGGCAGGTCGACATGTATGCGTCTGTCTTTGATAAATTTCATTATAGGGTTATTTTATCCGGATAATTTTCCCTGTCAAGTAAATATATCATTCCGTTCAAGAATCATTGGCATTTGCCATTTTCCTGGCTTCAATCAAAATGGGGTCCTTTCGGCGGTTTTGATCATTTCGTCCATTACTGAGGCGGCCCGGTCCGCGAACAACGGGTCGTTAATATGCAGGTTGGCCGTTTCAACGTCTATCCCCGGGGCGAGGCCGTCCTTGAACGCGTTTATGAACGCCTGCCCGGCGGCGGGGTTATGGAGGGGTGCGTTTTCCTCGTCGGCCTCGGACATGCCTCTAAGCGGTATGAGGACGCGAACGTTTCCGGGGTCCATGTTGAGTTTTTCCGACAGCTGAGCGGCAAGCAGCCGGGATTCCCCGGCATTGACGCGGATGGCGGAACGGAAATCGTAGAAGAATATCTGACGGTCGCGGAATTGCGGCGGGATACTGTCCCGCGTAAATTCCAGCACGATACAGTCCATGCCCCCGGGTACCGTGAGGCGCGGCACGGGCGGCCCCGGAACCGGTTCGAACCTTTTTTCCCCGATGGCGCCGCAATACCCGTCCATGAACGCGTCGGCCAGTTCGTGGGTGGCCAGATCCAGGATTCCGTCAAAATATCCTTCGCTGGCCAGTTCCATCATGGCCATGCCGCCGGTTCCGTTGGCGTGGAAGGGGATCACCTCGTATCCCAGGTTTTCCAGCCGTTCCCTGACGTTTTCGGCAGCGCGGGTGATGAATCCGAAAAAGCTGAGCGCCACGCGTTTCTTCGCGGAACCGGCCTGCCACCGGTCGCTCACCATGCCGCAGACGGCGCCGGCCGCGTTGTCCAGGATTCGGCCGGTGACGCTGTTGATGCCCAGGATATCCGATACGCTGTGCATCATGGTGATGTCCTTTGTACCCACCACTTCCGACATATCCCGTGAGGCCACGGTGGAGACCATGACTTTGGGGACCCCCAGGGGAAGCACGCGCATGATACTGGTGCAGATGTGGGTTCCGGTCCCGCCTCCCGCGGAAATAATGCCTGAAATCCCGCCGTCTTCGTGGAGCCGCCGGACCCGGGTCTTGGCCCGGGATATAACCTCGGCAATGGCCTGGTCCCTGGAAAGTTCTTTTTCTTCATCCTTCAATTCCCCGTAAAAATCCACGTGGACGGGGCGGGACGGAGGACGTCCGGTCCCCACGTTGATGGTCATGGTCCGGCAACCCCTTTCCTGAATTCGGGTCTCTAGAAACTGATGCTCTTCCCCTTTGGAATCAAAGGTTCCCAAAACCGCGATGGAGGCTTTTTCCCTGATCATGCTGTTCCCTTCCAGGTTGTTCGCGCTGTCTTTGTCAGGGCTGCATGATGCCGGGGCCGCCCCTTTCCCGGGTTACACTTTTCTAAAATGTCTCTGCCGGCATATCTCGGACAGGATGGTGCCCCCGGCAACGGATAGGTTGAGGGATTCCACACGCCCGGGGGACGGGATGCCCACCAACTGGTGGCATCGCTTACGGATGGATGGGCTGATCCCTTTCTGTTCACCCCCGAGGACCAGAACCACCGGGCGGTCCCAGTCAAAATCATAAATGGATAAATCCGCTTCGCCGGCGGCTCCGATGATCCAGAAACCATTTTTTGACAGTTCATCCAGCGTCCGGCCCAGGTTGGTAACCTGGGCGACGGGAAGTTGATGGTGTGTTCCCGATGCCCGCTTCAATGTGGCGGCGGTGACGCCGGCGGACCGGTCCCTGGGCAGGATGAGGCCGTGGACACCGAAAAAGGCCGCGGTTCGTATGAGCGCCCCCAGGTTCCCCGGGTCGGTAATGTGGTCCGCCGCCAGGAGAAGGGCCGATGGGCCTGCTTGAAGGGAATGGCGCAATACCTCCTGCAGGTCGGCGTAGGCAAAGGGTTGCGTGATCCCCACCACGCCCTGGTGGGATATATCTTTAAAAATGTCGTATAGTTCCGATTTGTTTTTAAAGTAAACGGGGATGTTTTTTGATTGAGCGACCCTGAGAATTTCTTCCGTTCGAACAGATTGTTTTCCCTCGGCGATCCAGATTTCCCGCAGGGTGTTTTTGGGCTGATTAAGGGTTTCCCTGACCGCATGAAATCCGGGAATAAGGCGGTCGTGATCCTGCCGCTCTGTTTCTCCTCGCGGTTTCCGGGGCTTGTGTGGGATGTTTTTTCCGCGTTTACCGGTTGATCCGGCCATTATCCCTCCAGCAGTTCCAGTTCCTGCCGCTCCAGTTCTCTGATGCGATCGCGAAATGTGGCGGCTTCCTCAAAGGCCAGGTTTTTCGCCGCCTTACTCATCTTGCCCTTTAACTCTTCAATGACCTCTTCCATCTGGTCCGGTGAAAAGTAGAGCCCCTCTTCTTCTTCGGCCATTGGGATGGTCACGTAATCCGCTTCATAGGGGGAACCCAGGAGGGTGTCGATCTCTTTGCGGATGGTTTCGGGGGTGAGATTATGTTCGCGGTTGTACTGCAATTGAAGCAGTCGGCGCCGGCTGCTTTCGTCCATGGCCCGTCTCATGGATCCGGTGATACGGTCGGCATAGAAAATCACGGCACCGTTCACGTTTCTGGATGCTCTGCCGCAGGTCTGGATGAGGGATCTTTCGGACCTCAGGAACCCTTCCTTGTCCGCATCCAGTATGGCCACCAGGGACACCTCCGGAATATCGAGTCCTTCCCGGAGGAGGTTGATCCCCACCAGCACGTCAAAAATTCCCATGCGCAGGTCCCGGATGATGTCGATCCGTTCCAGGGTTTTGATATCCGAATGCATGTAACGAACCCGGATGTCCAGCTCTGCGTAATATTCAGTGAGGTCCTCGGCCATGCGCTTGGTGAGGGTGGTGACCAGGACCCGTTCATTCCGGGTCACCCGGTCCCGGATCCATTCCAGCAGGTCGTCCACCTGGTTTACGGCAGGCCGTACCTCGATTTCCGGGTCTACCAGGCCCGTGGGCCGGATGATCTGTTCCACGGTGGATTCGGTGCGATCCAGTTCGTAGGGTCCGGGGGTGGCCGACACATAAACCACCTGATTCACCCGTGATTGGAATTCTTCGAAGCGAAGTGGGCGATTGTCAAGAGCCGACGGAAGTCTGAAACCGTACCTCACCAGGGTTTCCTTGCGGGACCGGTCCCCCCGGTACATGCCGTTAAGCTGGGGAATGGTAATGTGGCTTTCATCAATGAACAGCAGAAAATCCCCCGGAAAATAGTCCAGAAGGGTGGGGGGCGGTTCTCCGGGGGACCGGCCCGTCAGGTGGCGGGAGTAATTTTCAATGCCGTGACAATATCCCAGTTCCGCCATCATCTCCAGGTCAAAACGGGTGCGTTCTTCCAGGCGCTGGGACTCCAGGAGTTTCTCTTCCCCTTGCAGGCACGTCAGGTGCCGGGTCAACTCTGCTTTGATCTGCCCCACGGCCCGGGTTCGGATATCCGTGGTGGTAACGTAGTGGGTGGCCGGGTAAACGGCGATGCGGCTGAGCCCGTTTAAGGCTTTCCCGGTCAATGGGTCGATTTCCTGAATGGCCTCCACCTCATCGCCGAAGAAATGGATCCGAACGGCCCGGTCCTCTTCATGGACCGGATAAATATCCAGCACGTCCCCCCGCACCCGGAAACGACCCCGGTAGAAATCCATGTCGCCCCGCTCATACTGGATCTCCACCAGCTTCTTGACGGCGTCTTCCCTTGAGATGGTGCTTCCCGTTTCAAGATAAAGAAGCATGTCGTAGTAGGTTTCAGGTGACCCCAGTCCGTAAATGCAGGAGACGCTCGCCACAATGATCACATCGTCCCGGTCCAGCAGCGCCCGTGTGGCGGCGTGGCGCATTTTATCAATCTGGTCGTTGATGTGGGAGTCTTTCTGGATGTAGGTGTCGGACTGGGGAATGTAGGCTTCCGGCTGGTAGTAATCGTAATAACTGACAAAATAATGGACCGCGTTTTCAGGAAACAGACTGCTGAATTCGCTGTACAGTTGGGCGGCCAGGGTTTTGTTGGGGGCGATGACCAGGGTGGTTTTCCCGGTCTTTTGAATGGCGTGGGCCATGGTGAAGGTTTTTCCCGATCCGGTCACGCCCAGGAGCACCTGATGTCTCAATCCCTGCTCAATGCCTTCCGCCAGAGCCTCAATCGCCTGGGGCTGATCCCCCTGGGGAGAGAAATCGCTCCGGAGTTTAAACATCCAGTCTCCAGGTGGTTCCCTGGGGGTTGTCCTCCAGGATGACGCCCATCTCCTTCAGCTGGTCGCGAATGGCATCGGACGCGGCCCAATCTTTGGCGGTCCGGGCCTGGGTCCGTTTTTCCACCAGGGCTTCAATCTCGTTGGTGTTCACGCCAGTCGAGGGCCCGGCCAGTTGTTCAAAAAATTCGGCGGGATCTTCGTGGAACAGCCCCAGAATATCCCCTGCCCGAAGGATCTGTGACCGATTATTCTTCAAGCGACTGAGCGTATCTTCGGAAGTGGATCCCTCACCCTCCGGGTCCATGAGCCGGTTCATTTCCCGGACCTTTTCAAAGATCAGACCCAGTGCGCCGGCGGTGTTCAGGTCGTCGTCCATTATCTCGCAGAATTTTTCAAAGAATTCACCCGAGCTGTCTGAAACGTTGTTGGGCGGCACTTTTTCGCCATCATCCGGCCCCAGGAGCTCGTTTAGCCGTTGAAAGGTGCGGTAAATGCGTACCAGCCCGGTCTGAAGGCCCTCCACATCCTTTTTGGAGAAATCTAAGGGGCTTCGGTACTGTTTGGACAGGAGGAAAAGCCTGAGCACTTCCGGATGATACAGTTTAAGGGCATCCCGTATGGTCATGAAATTCCCCAGGGATTTGGACATTTTTTCTGATTCAACCGTCACAAAACCGTTGTGAACCCAATAATGGGCGAATTCTCCGTCATTGGCGCACATGGATTGGGCCCGCTCATTTTCGTGATGGGGGAACAGAAGATCACGGCCCCCGCCATGAATATCAAAAGTGGGGCCCAGATATTTGTTGCTCATGACCGAGCATTCAAGGTGCCAGCCCGGTCGGCCCGGTCCCCAGGGGCTGGGCCATTGAGGTTCACCGGGTTTGGCGCTTTTCCAGAGCACGAAGTCCATGGGGTGTCTCTTTTTGTCATCCACGGCAACACGGCTGCCAGCACGCATATCCTCCAGGTTCCTTCCGGAGAGGCTGCCATACCCCTTGTAGGAATCCACCGAAAAATATACATCTCCCCCTTCCGTGCCCTCTTCCGTCTTGTAGGCGTAGCCCCGGTCCACGAGGGTTTTTATCATCTCGATCATACCGTCAATATGATCCGTTGCCAAAGGCTCCGCATCGGCATTTAGGACACCGAGCTTGCCCATGTCCTCATAAAAGGCACCGATGAATTCCCTTGCCAGGGCTTTGGGTTCTTTGTCCACCAGTTTGGCCCGTTGAATGATCTTATCGTCGATGTCCGTGAAATTTCTGACATACGTCACTTCATAGCCCTTGGATCGAAAATACCGGGCCAGAATATCAAATACAATGGTAGAGCGGGCATGCCCGATATGGCAGAGATCATACACCGTGACCCCGCATACGTAGAGCCCGACTTTCCCATCCTCCATGGGCCTGAAAACTTCTTTATTTCGAGTAGCTGAGTTATATAGTTTGAGTGACACTTACGTTCTCCTTCTGCAAAAGGGTCACAACGGCAAAGGCTTCCATGCCCTCCCGTTTGCCGCAGAACCCCAGACCCTCGCTGGTGGTGGCTTTAACGTTGATCCGGGTTACCGCCGCTTTCAGTGCTTTTGCCAGGTTATGCTTTATTTCAGGAAGGTAGGGAGCGATTTTGGGTGCCTGGGCCACCAGGGTGCAGTCCAGGTTGTTGAGCCCATACCCTTCCTCTTCGGCCAGATTCACAACGGTTTCCAGCATGGACAGGCTCGATATGTCTTTGTATGCCGGATCCGTGTCCGGAAAATGCCGGCCGATATCCCCCAGACCCAGGGCTCCCACAACGGCGTCCATAATGGCGTGTACGAGCACATCCGCATCGGAATGCCCTTTCAAGCCGGTTGTATGGGGAATTCCCACGCCGCCGAGGATGAGTTTTCGGTCTTCTACCAAAGCATGCACGTCATATCCGAACCCGATTCTAAACAAAATACCCTCCGGATCAACCCTTGCTAACGGCTAAAAGCTTCCTAATGACAACTGGCGCAATGGGTGCCGGCGCATCCCGAACAACCGGATGATCCGGTTGAAGGCGCACTGTAGGCGCCCCCCCCGTCGGAGCCCCCGCCGGTTGTGTAGGCGCAGGCGGACATCAACCGTTTGATATTTTCCCCTTTGCAGGCAGGGCAGGGCACGGTCTCGTCACTTCGAAAGACAAGGGCTTCGAATTCTTCGTCACAATCCTTGCATTTAAATTCATATATGGGCATTGTTTTATCCTTTTACCTTCTTCTCTTCTATACCTTCGATGACCGCCGCTGCCAGGAGAGGAAACATGATTTCATGATGCCCCACCAGGCTGAACCCTTTTCCGCCGTCCAGTGTGGGCCGGTGAACCACGTTGGTCATGGGACGATATTGTCGAATGAAGTCCATGTTTACGGTGGTGATGTTTTTGACCCGGTTCCCCAGGTTCCGCGCGACACTGAGCGCTTTCAGAAAGACCTCAGGCAGAATGACCGCTGAGCCCAGGTTAATGAGAACCCCTTCATCGAGCTCCGAAACAAGGCGGCAGAAAATGCGAAAGTCGAGATGGGAAGTGCTGCCGATATCTGCGCCGTTTGCGAGGGGATGAAAATGGATGATATCCGTTCCCATGGCCACGTGAACGGTCACGGGGATATCCAGTTCATAGGCACTCGCCAGAAGGCTGTGACGGTTATGGGGAAACTTTTCTTTCAGCAACATGGCGCCCACCGACTCCCCCAGACCCAATCCCTTTTCAGCACCTTCCGCAATGGCCAGATTCAGATAACGACCGGTTTCTTCGGCCATGCCGAAGGTCCCCTTGCCGATTTCAGCTGCCACATCCTCGGATGTTTTTCCGGCCATGGCCAGTTCGGTATCATGGATGATGCAGGCGCCGTTCATGGCCAAAGCACTGATAATCCCCCGTTCCAACAGGTCAATGATGACTGGGTTGAGCCCCACTTTAATGGGGTGGGCCCCCATGGTCAAAATGATCTTT
>JABGPV010000290.1 GCA_018644785.1 Deltaproteobacteria bacterium
TTTGATTTGCGGGAATTTGTGGATCCGGATACGGTCTTTATTTCCCTGAAATCCAAAGATGGAAAGGAGCTCAAGGCTTTGGAGCACCCGGGGCTCTGGAATGGATCCATGGCCCACTGGATTACGCTCTTCGTTGAAGTACCGGCCATTACGTTTAACCCCGTAAAAACCGTTAACGACTTGCTCAGGAAAGAACATCAGCCCGCCGGCGGCCGGGAATCACGATGAACATCCTGGATATCATCATTATTGCGGCAGTGATTTTTTTCCTCATTCGAGGTATTTTCAGGGGGATTGTTCGGGAAATCGGATCCCTGGCAGGCGTAGTGCTGGGTATCTGGCTGGCCAACGCCTATCATCCTCAAATAGCTGTTTTTCTAAAAGGGTTCATTCCTCCGGGTAAATACCTTCCCCTGATCGCATTTGCCCTGATCTTTCTGGTGGTTCTCGTATTGTGCAACCTGCTGGGATGGTTGTTCAAAAAACTGTTCCAAAAAATATTCCTGGGATGGATTGATAGAATTCTGGGGGCCTGTCTGGCCCTTTTGAAGGGCATTTTTCTCAGTTATTTAATTATTGTTCTGGTAACCTTCCTGGCACCACAGGATTCGTCCCTTGTCAAACAATCGCGGCTGGCGCCTGTCATCATCACTTCCTATCAGACCATGATCGGCCTCATCCCTCCGGGTTTTCATGAAAAACTGAAAAAGTCATTTGAAAAACAAAAAGATAATCTCCAAGAGGTCGTCAAGGAAAAAATTTGAGCGCATCAATGAAAACGATTGATACCGACAAACTGGGCAGGGCCATGGGTGATCTTTTGTCTCTGGTCAGACGGCTTCGCGGGCCGAATGGTTGCCCGTGGGATGCAAAGCAAGACAATCACACCATTAAGGTCTATCTGATTGAAGAAACCTATGAGGTGCTGGATGCCATTGAAAATGCATCATCAGCTGAAATCTGTGGCGAACTGGGAGACCTGCTGTTTCAAATTATTTTTCTGGCTGCCCTGGCAGAGGAAAATGGGGAATTCGATTTTGTGGCGGTGGTGGAAAAAATAACCGCTAAAATGATTCGTCGGCACCCCCATGTCTTTTCGAACACAAATGTGGATTCCGCCGATCAGGTGGCCACCAACTGGGCCAGAATCAAGCGGGAAGAAGCGGGTGCGCTGGAACCCGTTTCTGCTACCCTGAAACATGTGCCAATTGGTTTGCCGGCGCTTTTGAGGACCCATCGCTTGAGCGAAAGGGCTGCCAAAATAGGTTTCGACTGGACCGACCGGGGGGAGGTCTGGAAAAAGGTCCTGGAGGAAGTGGAAGAATTAAAATGCGCGGTTAGCAGCAATGATGAACAAATGGTAATGGAGGAGATGGGGGACCTTTTTTTCAGTCTGGTCAATCTGTCCAGGCACTGGGACATGAACGCAGAGGATCTATTGAGATCGGCGAACCGAAAATTCCTCAACCGTTTTGAGCAAATGGAAACACATTTAAACCAGAGCGGCGTTTCCCTGGAAAGAGCGACCGCCGAACAGATGAATGGGGCATGGGAAGCGGTAAAAAATCAGGCGTAAAAAAAAACCGTAAGCGGTTTTATCGGATCATAAAATGGGGCTGCGGTTTGCTTGTGATGCTGGTTTTAGTGAGCATCTTACAGGTATTTTCCCTCCGAACCATTGATCCCCCTTTTTTCCTGATAACGCCATTTAAAGCCATAGCCCTGGAATTCAGCCCCAAAACGCCGAAAACATCCGGCTACTGGCTTTCATTTAAACAGATATCGCCCCATATCAAAAAAGCGGTCCTTGCGGCTGAGGATCAACGTTTTCTGGTCCATAAAGGTTTTGATTTTATCGAGCTTAACAAAGCGCTCAAAGATATGGCCACGGGAAAAGGGTACCGTGGCGCCAGCACCATCACCATGCAGGTGGCCAGGACCGTATTTCTCTGGCCTTCCAGGACCTGGATCAGGAAAGGGTTTGAAGCATATTATACGGTATTGCTTGAGCTCTTTCTCTCCAAGAAACGAATACTGGAAGTATATCTCAACACGGTGGATTGGGGCGAAGGGATCAGAGGCGTTGGTGCGGCCGCAGAAGCATATTTCCATGTTTCCGCCAGCCGCCTGTCCCGGGGCCAGGCAGCGCTCCTGGCCGCCGTATTGCCCAGCCCCCATCGCTGGTCTCCCATAAAACCCAATGCCCGGGTGCTGAGGCGCCAGAAAAGAATCCTGAAAGAGATGAACAAAATGCCGCTACCTTAGGGATTAAAGGCTATGTTTTCTGATTTCATAAATCGTGTGCAGGGCATCAGTTTGAAGTGGAAGCTTCTGATTCCCTTTCTGTTTTTTTCTTTTGCCGGGACAACCTCCCTGGTCTACATCGGTCTGAGCTCACAGCAGGAAATTATCAAGGAAGAGGAAAGAAAAGAGCTTTTTCGTTATTACTACCTTTTTCTGGCGTCGGTTCGACAGAAAGGCGAACAAGCCCTTTCCATGGCAACCATTATTGCCGAAAATCCCATGATTAAGAAGCTGTTGTGGGAGAAAAGCCGAAAAGAGCTTCTGAATTATTCGTCTCCCTTATTTGAGGAGCTGAAAAAGGATTTCGGTATCAGTCAGCTACATTTTCATGTTCTGCCCGGGAAATCCTATTTGCGGGTTCACCAGCCGGATCAATCGGGTGAAATGATTGCCTATCGAACCAGCATCATGGATGTTCTGAAGACCGGCAAGGGCGTGAAGGGTCTTGAATGGGGTTTGACGGGTCTGGGCATTCGTGGGGTTGTTCCGGTATTTAAGGACGGCAAGCTGTTGGGAAGTCTGGAAATCGGATATCCTTTTGGCCGCCCATTCCTTCAGAATCTCAAAGAGCACTGGGGACCTGGCTTTGCAGTTTACGAAAAAAGGAGCCCGAATACGTATGCCCTGCTGGCATCCACAAATGGTCCCGGGAAAACCTTCTCTTTAACAGAATCACTTGTTCCCGACTCAATTGAGCGGACCCGGATTTTTATTGCACCGTCCCGCTTTCCAAATGTTGCCCTGCTGGCGGGACCTTTGAGAGATTACAGGGGCGACGTGGCAGCCCTGGTGGAAATTGAAGTCAATCGTTCGGCCATTACCGACCGATTGTCACAGACAAAAACCTTGATGATTGTTGTGGCGCTGGTGGGCATTAGTGTTTCTTTTTTTCTGGTGTGGATTGTAGCATTTCTCTTTATACGCCCCATCAAGGAAATCGTTGCCGCCGCCGGGGAAATCGCACAGGGAAAACGGGAAACCCGGCTGAAGCCCGGTCCCAATGATGAAATCGGCGTGCTGGGCCGTTCGCTCAATACCATGCTCAATTCTCTTAGGGAACGACGGTTACAGATTGAGGAGCATGCCAGGACCCTTGAAATTCGCGTTCAGGAAAGGACCGCGGACCTGGTATCGTCGGAAGAAAAATACAGGACCCTGGTGGATAACCTGCCCCTTGGCGTCTATCGGATTCTGAGTGACGGCATCATTGAGTTTATCAATCCCTATTTGATCGATACGTTGGGTTTTGATCCCGATGATATGATCGGAAAGCGGTTTTTCTGGCAGAAAAAGGTCTGGGGGTACGATAAGGCTGAAAGCGAAGAAATAATGGACGTCTTGAAAAAAAATGCTCAGGGATTCCGTGTGGAAAGGGTGGTAAAAGACAAACAGGGACTGAAACACGTGTTTATGGATCAGGCCATACCCTTCTGGGATGAATCCGGAGATCTTCGCTGGTTCGAGGGTATCATGGTGGATATCACCGAACTCAAACGGCTTCAGGAAAAGGCACTGCGCACAGAGGAGGTTCGCCTTCTGGGGGAGATATCCGCCCGATTTGCACACGAAATGAGGAACCCGTTGGCCACGGTGGGCGGGTTCGCCCATCGGCTGCAGGATGCCTTTTTGGAAAATGAACAGCAGAAAATGTTTGCAGAAATTATTGTGGACGAGGTGGCGCGACTGGAAGATATCCTGAAAAGCATTCTATCGTCCATAAAGCCTTTTTCTCTCAACATGGTTACCGTGGATATCAATGAAATCATTTTGTCCTCCGTAACGGAAGAGGCAGACCGGATGACCGAAAAGAATATTCAACTTGAAACCGCATTATCCCCTTCCATCCCGAGCATTCAGGGAGACGGGGGTTTCTTGAAACGGGCTTTTGGTTGTATTTTAAAAAACGAGATCGTTAATATGCCGGAAGGAGAAAGACTCTTCCTTGGAACCGGCAGTGAGCCCGAGAATGTGGTGATTACCATTCGGCATGATGCAAAAGGCCTGGCCAGCGAGGACCTGACCCAGTTCTTTTTCCCCCGTTTTACCGGAATAGCCGAAACCACCATTCACGATTTGCCCCTGGCCAAGGTGGTGATCCACCGGCATGGCGGAAAGGTGGATGTTTTTCGGGACGAGAAGGATGTTGTTTTGAGGATTGAACTACCCATAGCGGGATCAGGTCTTCCCCGTCCCTAAACGTGTTTAAGCCCTAAGTGTCGGCGGCATTCTTCCTTTGTGGCTACTTCACGGCCCGGGTCGCGGATCATGCGCACGGCTTTTTCCACCAGTTCGCCGTTGGATTTGGCCATATTGCTCTTCCGAAAAACCGAAGTCCATACTTAACCTCCTCAGACCCTTCATTTCGTTGGAAAACATGGATTTATGGCTTGACAGAATGAAGTATATTTAGTTACATGAATAATCATCATATATATAAATAACATTTATTACAAAGGAGCATTAGTGGGCATAGCGGAGAGGAGAGAGCGTGAGCGGGATCTCCAGCAAAAGATGCGCCGTGGGCAGATCTTAGACGCCGCAAAACGACTTTTTCATGCAAAAGGATTCAGCTCTGCAACCATGGAGGATATTGCTCAAGAGGCGGAATTAAGCCCGGCTGCCATATATCTCTATTTCAAGAATAAAGACGACCTCTATGTTTCCCTCAACCTTCAACTCTTAGAGTACCTTTCCGACAAACTGGAAAGGCTTTATCTGCAGGAAGGCCTTGATGCGGACAAAAAAGTTGAAGCCTTAAAAAGCCTCTTTTGCGATGTCTATAATTTCGACCCGCTGATTCTCATAAACCTGTTTCATCTCCAGGCCAGCGATGGCCTCAGAAATCTTCCTCCGAAACGACTTTCCCAGTTGAATGAACTGGCCGGTAAAAGCCTCAGAAATCTGGCCGGAATATTTGATCAGGGAAAGAGCGAAGGGTGTTACGAGGACTACCATTCCACTGCCCTGGCCGACATTGTCTGGATTATCTTTACCGGTGCGGTTCTATGGGAAGAGAGCAAACGGATGATAAACCCCCATAAGGATTACCTGAAAGGCACCCTCGATCTTGCAATCGATATTTTAAGGCGGGGGATTCAGAAGAAATAACAAGATACGGAGTTAGCCAATGGAAAAAATGTTGAGTGACAAGGTCGCCATCATAACAGGATCAGGAAGGGGCATTGGCCGCGCGGTCGCACTCATGTTCGCCCGGGAAGGGGCCAAAGTTGTGGTCAGCGATATTGATGCTGAACCGGCGGAAGAGACGGCAGCGGACATCAAGAGAGCGGGTGGAGATTCGATGGCATACGTGGGCGATGTCACCGTTCCGGATTTTGCCCCGGGCATCGTTAAGGCTGCGGCGGACAACTGGGGGGCTGTGCATGTGATCGTAAACAACGCAGGGTTCACATGGGATGCCATGGTCCACAAGATGACCGAGGAACAGTGGGACAAGATTCTGGATCTGCACCTCAAGGCCCCTTTCCGCATTATCCAGGCTGCCAAACCGTACTTTTGCGACGAGGCCAAGCAGGAAAAGGCGCGGGGGGAAACGGTATCGCGAAAAATAATCAACATTTCTTCCATAGCGGGCGTCGGTGGAAATCCGGGCCAGGCCAACTATTCTGCCGCCAAGGCCGGCCTCGTGGGTTTAACCAAAACCATCAGCAAAGAATGGGCCCGGTATAATGTTCAGTGCAATTGTGTGGCGTTTGGCTTCATCGACACCCGCCTAACCCAGGAAAAGGAAAAGGGGATCACAGTCGAATCGGAAGCCCAAAAAATAGCGATCGGGGT
>JABGPV010000291.1 GCA_018644785.1 Deltaproteobacteria bacterium
CAACGGACGGGTATTTTTTGATTTCATCCCTGAAATTCCATTGATCCAGAGAAATCACCTCGGTATCCACCCGCGCAACAACACTTGCCGTCCTGACGTAATCATCAATCAGCGCCATTTCGCCAAAGTAGGCGCTATCCCCCAGTTCTCTCAAGAACACTTCAGAAGGCCCACCCAGATCCTTTATGACCGTCACTTCACCCGAAACGATGACAAACAACCGCCCGTCCCTGGCACCCTCCCTGACAATCACATCCCCCTTCAGATAGCGATGGCGCTGGGTCAATTTCGATATACGGCGAAGATCCCGCTTTTTCATCAATGAAAAAAGCGAAATTCTTGATAGTATTTCAGCTGTATCCATTTTTGAAACCATATCTCCCGGAAGTTATGGGCTTTTGGTGTTCCCCTGTAAAAGGTACTCCGTGTTCACATTCTGCAGGGCGTGAAAAATGTTTCCTTTGATTTTACCGCTTTTCCGGTAAAAACTCTTTAGCATGTCCTTAATCTCTTCCCGTTTGGTCGCCCCCGCGCTGGGGCATCCCAATTGAATCCGGGGAAAATCCATTTCTTCGGCATAACGTCTTATGAGATCTTCATCCAAAAGGTAAAGGGGCCTGATGATCGTCAGTTTCCCACCAAAAAGTTCCTGCACCGGCAGCATGGTACTGATGGAAGCACCATAGAAAATATTCAAGAAAAGAGTTTCGATGATATCGTCTTTGTGGTGACCCAGGGCGATCCGGTTGCACTGAAGGGTATCCGCCAGCTCAAAGAGCAGTTTTCTTCTCATTCGCGAACAGAGAAAGCAGGGGTTCTCCCGGTTTTCCGGACCATGCGCTCTTGGGCCGATGTCGCTTGCAATGATCCTGTAGTCGAACCCGTGAGATGAAAAAAACGCCTCCATTTCCCTGGCGGAATTCCCACCAAAACCGGGGTCCACATGGACGGCCGTAATGTCATAGGAAATGGGAATTCTTTTCAACCTTTCACGCAAAACCCGCAGAAGAACCAGGCTATCCTTGCCACCCGATACGGCTACCAGAACACGATCCCCGTCTCGAATCATTTTCTGATGGTGAATGGCTTTTCCCGTGAACCGCTTTATCTCCTTGGCAGCAAAGCCCAATCCTTCTTACCCCTCCCTTCCTCCCTTAGGGAACTGGAAGAAAATAATATACCCATATCGTGCAGAACTTTTGTTCGTCTTCAAGGCGTGATGACAGGTGCATAGTGGGCTATGTGCCTGTTATCACAACGTAGAAGACGGGCAAAAGGGCAAACAGGATGCGTATATTATTTTTTGGAAGTTCCCTTAATAATACGAAGATTTCCTTTTCCGCTGTTGCCTTCCCATGACCAGGCCGAAAATAAGCCCCACCAGCAACACAACCGCACCTGTCAGAAACCATCGGTTTCGTTGCGAAGACTTCAGTACCATATTTTCTTTCTGCAGGGTTTCCAGGGTCACGCGTGCCTCCTGCAGCGCTTTCAGGGTCTTATCGTGGGTTTCCTGAAGGGCCAGTAGAGAGCCGGACGCTTTTTTTAGAGATTCATATTTCGTTTTGACACTCTTTAGCCCTTTTTCCGCCTTTCCCAGCTTTTCACTCATCAGTTCTTTTTCACCGGATGAGGCCGTCCACTCTTTTTCAATGTTCTCAGCCCGTTGTTTGAGACGAATATTCTCCTCTTTGAAACCCTCCACCTGAACCTTAAACGGAACATCACGGGTCAGAAAGCTGGTGGCAATCCATCCCTCATAACTACGGGAAGCATTTCCCAGGAGACGAACGTGACTCCACCCGGATTGGGTCTCAAGGATCTCCACGGGTGAATCCTGTTTAAGCATTGTGATAATCTTATCTTTCGTACTCGGTCCTCCCCGCAAGGTTATTTTTGATGTGTTCACAACATAAGCCTTTTCGGCCCAGCAGGTGTGGACAGAAAGAAGCACCCAAAGACCCATAAACATCACAACAGCGATTTTCTTCATCTGGTTTTTCCCCTGTTTGCCTTCTTTTACCCCTTTTCCTTTTTAATCACCCTGATATCCGTAATCATGGTTCCCGGATACTGACCTTGATCGTCCTTTTCCAGGTATTTGACCATATCCCAAATGGTGTTCAGGGCCATGGTGACACCCACCAGGGCTTCCATCTCAACCCCGGTCCGGGCCCGGCACCGCACAATACATCGGGCCTCAATACCTCCCGAGTCCATTTCAAAGGTCACCCTTACCATATCCAGCGGAATCTGGTGGCAATGGGGAATCAGAATATGGGTCTGTTTCGCCGCGTTCATGGCCGCCACCTCCGCCACCGGCAACGGGTCCCCTTTCCTGATTTCCCCCTCGCGAATTTTTGTAAGCGTCCCGGAAGAAAGCCGAATTTGGCCCGCCGCCGTCGCCTCACGCTTCACCACCGGTTTCTCACCCACATCGATCATGCCCATAAAACAGATGCCCCCCGCTTCAAAACGCTTCTTTTTTCCGTGAACCTTCCTTTTTGATACGTTCCACTGTCTTTATCAACGCCGGGAAAACATGATCCCGAATATCCCCGCCCACCACCACGGCCATGATTTCGTCTCCCACATTCAACTGCCCGTCACAGGTATCAACCAGGACTTCAATAATACCCGGCATTTTTTTGGCGTCTTTGATAATGGCTTCTATGGCCTCGCGATCAAAACGAACGTGGATACTTTTTACCAGATCTCCGTTCAGGGAGGTCTCCCTCACAAGCCCCAGATGGGAGGCAATCATTCCCATTTTTGAACTATCGGGATGCCCTTTCACAGTTTTAAGCATTCGATCAATATTCATCCGCTTCTCCTCAGGGGACAAAAGAATCCCGGACTCCGGTCAACATGGTTTATTGCCCGTGATGGTTTTCGTCCGGCTGGATTCGTCGCCCTCATCCAGTGAAAAAAGTTTTTTTGTCATATCCAGATAATCGTTCAGCGTAGACCGGCCCGCTTTTCCTTTCAAGAACAAAATGGGGTCGTTGAGCACTTTTTCGACAATGGATCGAATCAAAACCTCAACCGCCTGTCGATGCGCGGGCGCAAGCTGATCCAGGGCTGAACGACTCTTACCGAATTCCGCCTTAATGATGCTGTCAGCCTTGTTTCTCAATGAAACGATGGTGGGAACCACGGCAAGGGTTTCTAACCATTTTCCAAATTTCACCACCTCGTCCTGAACAATACGTTGTGCTTTGATTGCTGCCTCCTGGCGCTGGGCCTTGTTGATTTCAATGACCCCTTTCAGGTCATCGATATCATAGAGGTAAACGTTGTTCAACTTATTGACTTCCGGCTGCACATCCCTTGGCACTGCAATGTCGATCAGAAAGAGAGGGCGATTCCGCCTTTTTCTGAGCACCTTTTTGACCATTTCCCGGGTGATAATGCACTCCGAAGCAGCGGTGGAAGACACGACGATGTCTGCTTTCAGAAGCTGGTCCTGAATCTCGTCAAATGAGACCGGGGATGCACGGAACCGCTCCGCCACTTCCACGGCCCGCTCAAAAGTTCGGTTGACAACCGTCATGGAACTGACCCCGTTGGTCAAAAGGTGCCGGGCTGCCAGCTCCGCCATTTCCCCGGCCCCGATCAGCAACACTTTTTTGCCCTCAAGGACATGAAAAATTTTTCGCGCCAGCTCAACTGCGGCATAGCTGATGGAAACGGCAGCACCGCAGATATCCGTCTCGGATCTCACCCGTTTGGCCACATGAAACGCCTTGTGCATGAGCCGGTTCAATATGACACCCGACATCTTTTCCCGGGTGGACTGCAAATAGGCCTCCTTGATCTGCCCCAGAATCTGGGGTTCTCCGATGACCATGGAATCCAGACTGGAGGCCACGCTGAAAATATGCGCCACCGCATCCATGTTTTCATAGGTGTAAAGGCATGACGAAAAATCATCCACCGGGATATTGCCGATTTTGCTCAACAGAGAAACGACAGCCCGTTTGGCTTCCCGGGTCTCTTCTGCAACAATCAGGGCCTCCACTCGATTACATGTGGACAGAAAAAACCCCTCGCGGACCACATCCAGACTTCTCATGAGCCCGAGCGCCTTTTGTACATTCCGGGATTCCACCGCCAGGCATTCCCTTAATGCGATGGGCGCGGTTTCGTGATTCATCCCGATGTTGATAATTTTAGGCATATTTTTTCAGCGCGCCCCCATATTGCCGAAACTGTGATATCCGCCCATGAGGAGACTGACACCCAGAAAAGTGAAGATCAACAGGGAGAAACAGACGATACTCATGATCGCCGCTTTTCGGCCCTGCCAGCCCACAACCAGCCGTTCATGAATCAGGGCCGCATAGAACAACCAGCATATGAGGGACCATACCTCTTTGGGATCCCACTGCCAATAGATGCCCAGGGCAAAATGGGCATAGATGGAACCCAAAACCATGCCCAGGGTCAGGAAGGGGAACCCGTAGAGAATCGCATAATGGTTAATGTTATCCAGGGTGGCAAGAGACGGCAGCCGCCCGTAAAATGTGCCGAAGCGCTTTCGTTTGATCTGACGCTCCTGGATCAGATACATGATGGCGGCAAGGCAAGAGATGGCCAGAAGTGCATTACCCACAAACACGGTCCCCACATGCAAGGTCAACCAGAGGCTCTTGAAAATGGGCTTGACAGGGGTTTGGGTCACCGGAACCGCCGTTGAAATGGTCATGAAAAAAGCCGCCAGCGGCGCCACAAAGGACCCCAGCACTCGCAATTTAAAGCGTGCCTGAATGACAAGATATACGCCGATAATGGACCAGGAAAAGAATGAAAGCGCACTCTTGAGATCGAGTACCGGCGCCACCCCCAGAGAATAGTACCGGCAACCCAGAAAAATGGTATGAAAACCAAACCCTGCCGCAAGTAGCCAGTAGGAAACTTTGAACACCCATTTCTGCTGCCTGACAATGAAAACAATAAACCCGGCTGTCGCGATAAGTTCGAAACAAAGGGCCAGTATAAACCAGATGGACGTTATGGCTTCCATAAATTTTTGAGGTTCACCTGTTCCGGAAGGATGTTTTTCAGATATTTCTCCAGCCTCTTGGGAAAACCGTCAGAAAAGTTTTCCAGGAGATCCGCATCAACAATTTTCTGGAAAATCCGGCTGTTTTCTTCCTGGGGAAGTCCCAGGGACAATACCTCTTTTCGCAGACGACCCATCATGGCCAGAAATGTCTCGTATTCCTGACCGAACTGCGTCTCAAGACCTTTCCGGATTTTCCTGGCCAGCGCAGGGCTTTTTCCGGAAGTGGAAATGGCGATCTGAAGATCCCCCCGCTTGAGGATGGAGGGCACAATGAAATCACAATCAGGGGGCTGATCGACCGCATTGACCCAAACACCCTTTTCCCTTGCACATGTGCTGATCCGGTGATTCAAATCCTTATCATCCGTGGCCGCAATGATCATAAAAGCATTGTCCAGATATTCATCCTTGAATTCACGTCCCAGGAAATGAATCTCTTCTTTTTCAACCATCTGTTCCAGCTCAGAGACCAACTCCCTCCCGGCCAGATAGATAGAAGCACCGCACTCCAGAAGGGCCCGCACTTTTCGGTGAGCCACATTGCCCGCGCCCACCACCACCACTTTTTTTCCTTCAAGCTGAACAAAAATCGGATAAAAACTCATATTGAACCTTTATGTTATCACAATTTCAGGGGTTATGATGTTAACACCTATGGGCCGTTCTTTCAAGGACGTACAGGATTTTTTGACATTCCGGAAAAGTTCTCAGAGCATCACCTTTTCTCTGAAGCCGAACCGAAGACTGTTGTCAAGATAATAGATGAGGGTGGGCTTGAGTTTATATAGCTTGACCCGAAACCGTGTTGTAAAAGCATCCAGATTGAGCGCGGCCCCGGACGAAAAAAGTGCTTTTGTAAATTGAAACTTTTTAAGGTAAACACTTATGACTTCAGCGGATTCCAACCCCATGGTGAGCGCCCCGATGCGCCCCGTCATCTGAATGCCCCTAATCTCCTGCCACCCTGCCGCAAACCCGTGAATCGCGCCGGCAGCCTGGCCACTTTCCAGGGTTTCCACAATGTGCCGCG
>JABGPV010000292.1 GCA_018644785.1 Deltaproteobacteria bacterium
AAAAAGCCACTTATGCGGAACATAAGTATGGCCGCATTCGAAAGGGGCTGGGCGTTGCCTGCTTCAGCTATGGCTCAGGCACATACCCGGTTTGTGTGGAGATCGCAGGAACACGTCTGGTCCTGAATCCGGACGGTTCTATCGGCCTCCAGGTGGGCGCGGTTGAGATCGGTCAGGGCTCGGATACGGTGGCGGTTCAGATGGCGTCTGAAACCATCGGTGTCCCTTGCCATCGGATTCAACTGGCATCCACCCATGACACGGATTTTCTGCCATTCGACACGGGCGCTTACGCCTCCCGGCAGGCCTATGTGCTCAGCAACGCCCTTTCCAGAGCATCACTGGAATTTAAAAGTAAAATACTCCACTATTCCAGTCAAATAACAAATATACCACAAGTAGAACTTGATATTAGAGACGGGATTGTTGTGCGCACCGGCCAGGCGGATGGGGAGGTCATTTCCCTTTCGGAGGTTGCGAGAAACGCCTATTACCACAAGGAACGGGGCGCCCAGATCACAACGGATATTTCACACAAAACCACCACCAACGCCGCATGTTTCGGGTGTACTTTCGTGGATGTCACGGTGGATATTCCCCTGTGCCGGGTTCACATCAATGGTATCGTGAATGTGCACGATTCAGGCGTTATCCTGAATCCGGTTTTGGCCCGGGGACAGGTCGAGGGGGGCATTGCCATGGGGATTGGCGCAGCGCTCTTCGAGGAATTACAGGTGGATAGGGACACCGGGTATGTTTATAACAGGAGTTTTTCCGACTACAAAATTCCAACGGCTCTCGATATTCCCAACCTCGGATGTGAGTTTGTGGAAACGTTTGAACCCACATCCGGGTATGGCAACAAGGCCCTCGGGGAACCCACTGTGATTTCTCCGCCCCCGGCCATTCGAAATGCTGTTCTGGATGCCACCGGTGTGGCTATTAACGAGCTTCCCCTGACCCCCCAGGTTCTGTTCAAGCATTTTCGCCGTGCGGGTCTGGTTTGAATTCATAATGCCCAACGGCTCTGAAACCAGACGCTTTTCAGATCAGTGACCATTTAAATGAAAAGCGCCCTGGATGCCCACCACCAGGAATTCAATGGAAAGGGCCAGCAGGATGAGACCCATGACTCGGGTGAGGACCTGTTGGCCCGTATGACCCAGGAACCGCCCGATCTGTTCCGCCAGAGCCATGGCTATCCACAGAACGGCGCTCAGCCCTGCGATGATGGCCACAAGAATCAACCGCGATGAAAGGACGTTGCACATTTCCGCATCAATGATGGAAACACTGATGGCCGCTGGTCCCGCCATCAAAGGAATGGCGAGGGGCACCACGGCGATATTGCTATCCTTGTCCTTGGCCTCCTTATGCTCCTTATCGCTGTAACGCATGCCTTCTTCTTTTTCTTTGGCGCGGGACATGGAAATGGCCATTAGAAAAATCAAAAGACCTCCGGCGATTCGGAAATCATTGATGGTAATGCCGAAAAAGGAGAGCACGTGATGACCGCCGAATACGGAGATCATCATGATGATAAAAACCGCGATGGAGCAGGAAAAAGCCACCTTCATTTTTTGCGATTTGTTCATCCCTCCCGTGAGTCCCAGGAACACGGGAATGAGGACAAAAGGGTTCAGCATGATGAACAAACCCGTGGTTATTTTGATATAATTCGGATCGTGCATACGCCTTCAATCTCCTTTCTATTTCAACTGTTCCCTGAGTTTGTCAGCCCGCATCAATAGTAATACCAGATGGTCCGATACAATGATGTGTTTTCACCCATGGCTTTCAACCTCTTGAGGTATTTATAAATGGATACATCCGTGTAAACGTAGGTGTTCGCCAAATGCAATTGCTTTTCCCAGGGGTGAAACTCGTAAACCCTTCGACCATCGGGCAAAAGCGAAATGACGTCCCGGTGCTGGACGGCCCGCAGGTAGTTTTTCCCCAGACCCGGTACATTGAAAACGATTTCATCGGTGCGGGCTGATCCCGGCAGGAGCCGCGCTTCCTCCTGTTGTTCCTGCAGGAGCCGTGGTATGGGCACCCGGTAGTCGTCGGTCTCTTCCTTGCCTTTGGTATTGAACGTGTAATAGGGCGTAACACCAATGAGGCATAATTTAAGCCGCAAGGCCGCAGCCTCAAATTTACGCGAATTGTAACGGGTGTACACCAGCTGGTTATAGACTTTGATGCCGTTTCGCAAGAACTTCTGAACGGCGTTCATGCTTTGCGGGGTGATTTCATAGGAATGTTCAAAATGGGAGACAATGAGGATTTCTCTTTTTCCGGGGGCATGAAACCGACTGATGACACGGATCAATGAATCGGTTATCCGCTGGGGCAGGGTGACCGGGGTGCGGGTTCCGATCCGGATGCGTTCCACGTGTTCAATGCGCGACAGTTTGCGCAGCATGTACTCAATTTTTGAATTGCTCAACAGCAGGGGATCGCCGCCGGTAATGAGCACTTCCCTGATCTCGGGTGTGTCGGAAATCCACTGGATGGCTGCGTCCAATTTGTCGCGGGAGAGTGCGGCGCTCGGGGAATAAACGTCCTCGATCTCCCAGTTTCTCTGACAGTAAACGCATATCTGGGGGCAGGTCAGGATCGGTTTTAAAATGACGATCATGGGATATCGTCGGGTAATCCCTTCTATGGGAGACGTATCTCTTTCCAGCATGAAATCCATTGAGAGCTCATGCTTTTCCCTCATTTCTTTCAATTTCTTGACATAGTCCAAGGGGGGGATGACCTGCGCGCGAACGGCGGAGTCCCTTTTTTGATCCGACTGATAGTCCATGAGCGACAGGTAGTAGGGGGTAATGCCGAAGGGGATTCGATTTTCCCTGGCAAGGGCAACGGCTTCATATTCCTCATCAGTCAGTCTCACCAGGGATTTTAATGTTTCCGCCTTCCGTACAATATGCCTGGTTTGCCATTTCCAGTCGTTCCACTCTTGTTCCGTTGCATCAAAATATTTCAGGATTCTCGATTTATTAGCGCTCCGCCTGCGGATTGCATTGTTGTCCAGGCCGCAGGGGTATTGATCAAGGAGTTTCTGCGCCCCCCTGGCCATCCTGGAAAGATCGGCCGATCTCAGTTTGGCGGCCTTTTTTCCTTCATGTTTGGTAAAAACCGGGGCTTTATCGGGATAAATACCCGATTTTCCCATGAGTCCTTTAAGCAGATGGTCCAGTTCCGCAAAAAAATCAGGCGAGGGTTTCTCAATTTCCTTGTAGTTTTCCATGTAAAGGAGATCACGTATATATCGGAGGAAGCTGTACCCCACAAGCCGTTCACTCCGGGGCGACAAGAGGGTTCGAAACACACGAATGGCATCCCGAACCAATATCCATTCAAGGGGTGGGGTTTCATCGTCATAGGTTGTCACAATCAGGCTGGAAAGGAACTCCCTGATTTTCCCCCTTTGGACATCCAGCGAAGCGCTTGAGAGGAGCGCTTCCTTTAAGGCCGGCGCAGTATCCAGTATCCGCAGAAGTTTATTTCGAATTCTTGTTTTTTCCATGTCATTCTCCCTGATCGTCGCATTTGGGACTGCAGAGTGGAAATGGGATGGGATCTCTATTCATAATCCTTCCAATTTCAATACATTATCTGAAATATGGGAGAAACACAAGACTCATCTTGCAATTTTGACCAAAGATGGCTAGAAAAGCAGGGCGTTCATAATAAAATTAAAAGACAGGCAAGAGGGATAAAAAGCCATGCTGACCCAAAGAATCAAGAGACTCTCACCGTACGTTCCGGGGGAGCAACCCCAGGACAGAACCTATATAAAACTTAACACCAATGAAAATCCATATCCGCCCACACCTGAAATCGGGCCTTTCTTGAAATCATTTGAGATTGAACGGTTACGGCTTTATCCGGACCCCCTGTTTGGAGCCCTCAGGAAGGCGATCTCAAAACGCTTCAATATTGAACCATCACAGGTTTTTGTGGGGAATGGTTCCGATGAGGTGCTGGCGTTTGCTTTCTATGCATTTTTTGACAGTGCCAGGGGAAAGCTGTTCTTCCCTGAGTTCAGTTACAGTTTCTATCCGGTATACTGTGATTTTTACGGCATTGAGTACCGGAAGATACCGTTAAACGAGAACTTTGTCATTGAGATCAACGACTATCTGGGCGAGGACCGTTCTTGCGGGATTGTTTTCCCCAATCCCAACGCCCCGACCGGGATTGTGCTTTCCCTGGCAGAGATAACGGAACTTCTTGAACGATACCCTGAGGACCGGGTGGTGGTCATTGATGAGGCCTATATTGATTTCGGTGGAGAGAGTGCGGTTCCCCTCATTGGCCGGTTCAAAAATCTCCTGGTCATCAGGACCTTTTCCAAAAGCATGTCCCTTGCGGCCCTGAGACTTGGGTTTGCCATGGGGCATGAAGATCTGATCAACGCTTTATTTGCGGTGAAGGATTCGTTCAATTCCTACCCAGCAGATCTTATTGCTCAAAAAATCGGGGAAATCGCCATCAATGACAGAGACTACTACAACGCCATCACCCAAAAAATCATTCTGAGCAGGGAATCTCTTTCAAAACAGCTTCAAGGTCTTGGCTGGAATGTGCTGCCCTCCGGCGCCAATTTCATATTTGCAGGGAAGGAAGGGTTGAGCGGCGAAACCATTTACAGACGTCTGAAAGAGGAGGGGATTCTCGTTCGGTATTTCAACATTAAGGGCATCAAAAATTTTGTTCGTATTACCATCGGCACGGATGAAGAGATCGAAGCCCTGTTGACATCGATCAGAGCACTTTTTTGAAGAAGAACCGCGGGGAGGCAGTGGATATGAAAAATAATCAGCGGCATCTTGATACCAGGTTGATTCATGCGGGTGAACCGAAGCCGCTGATCAGGGGCGCTGTCAGCATGCCCATTTTTCAGTCTTCCACATATGCCGCCGAAGGGGAGCCCGGTTATTACAATCTTAAATATATTCGCCTGAACAATACGCCCAATCACGTTGCCCTTCACCAAAAACTGGCCGCATCGGAAAATGCCGAAAATGCGCTGGTGACAGCCAGCGGCATGGCAGCCATTTCAACCACGCTCCTGACCCTTCTTTCGACGGGGGATCACCTGCTGGCCCAGGACTGCCTTTATGGCGGCACCCACGATTTCATCACCGAGGATCTGCCGGCATACGGCATTTCCGTCGACTTTATCGATGGCAGCGCTCCGGCGTCATGGGCGTCGAAATGCCGCCCCAGCACCCGGGCCATACTGGTGGAAACCCTGACAAACCCACTCTTGCAGTTGGCGGATCTCAAGGCTGTGGTCGAATTTTCCAGGAAAAACGGCATTGTTTCCCTGATTGACAATACCTTTGCCAGTCCGGTGAACTTTCGACCTTCCGAATGGGGCTTTGATCTCTCCCTTCACAGCGGCACCAAATACCTGAACGGGCACTCGGATATTGTGGCAGGCGCCGTGATCGGGTCTTCAGCCCTGGTTGATCCCATAGCCCGGAAGCTGGCCCGTCTGGGTGGATCACTGGATCCCCACGCCTGTTTTCTGCTTCACCGGGGCATGAAGACCCTCGGCGTCAGGGTGAGATACCAGAACGGTAGTGCACTCAAATT
This sequence comes from Deltaproteobacteria bacterium, assembly GCA_018644785.1. The sequence continues at coordinate 5,617 of JABGPV010000292.1, forward strand.
GGCGCAATTTCTTGAAAGCCATTCCGCCGTTGAAAAAGTCCACTATCCTGGCCTGAAAAGCCATTCAGGCCATATAAGGGCAGGGGAATTGCTGGATGGTTTTGGTGGCATGATGAGTTTTGAAGTGAAAGGGGGCGTAAAAGCTGCCAACCGGATCCTGGAAAATGTATCATTGCCCATTTCCGCCCCAAGCTTAGGCGGTGTGGAGTCACTGATCACGCGTCCCGCAGTCACCTCACACGCCGGAGTTCCCCCCGAGGACCGCCGGACCATGGGCATTTCAGACTCCCTGATCCGTCTATCAGTGGGGCTGGAGGCTACGGAAGATCTGATTGAGGATTTTGAACAGGCCCTTTCAAGGGTGTAAAGGAGGAAAAATGGGAGAGATATTTCAAACTGTCAAAGTTGCGGTGGTCCAAGCCGGTCCGGTACTGTTTGACCGGGAGGCAGCCATTGAGAAAACCT
>JABGPV010000293.1 GCA_018644785.1 Deltaproteobacteria bacterium
GACTCCGTGGCCCCTGATTCTTGCCTAATCGGGGTGGATACGCGAATCCCTCAAAAGCTGCGGCGCCAGGAATTCAGCAAAATCGGGGATGGGCGGCAATTCATGATGTTTCATCAGGAATTTCGCCGTGGATTGCAGGCTGGAAAGGGTCGCCTCGTCAAGGCACAGACGATATTCATGAAACTTCATAGCCTTTTGGGTCAACGGCAAAGAGAGGCCCGTGACCCGGCTCAATATCTTCGCGGTCTCATTCGGGTGCGTGTGCACAAAATCCTCGGCATGTCGAAGCGCCCGAAAAAAGCGAACCAGATCCTCTTTTCTCTCTTCAATGACGGATGCGTTGGCCAGCATCAGAATGGGATAATTGTTTCCGAGCCCGCCGAACGTGCTCAGTTCGCGCCCCCCCCTGGCTTCGGCCAAAGATGGGGTGGGTTCGCTGGCCGCCACGGCATCCACTGACCCCGCCATCAACGCTTCCGGCATTGTGCCGGGATTCAGATCCAAAACCGTTACGGCTTTTTGGGGGATGCCCTTCGCCGACAAGAGGGCCAGAAAACCACCGTGCGTGGAGGACCCTTTCTTGATGGCAACCCGTTTTCCCATGAGGTCCTTGAGACTGCTTATGGTTCCATCTTGTCGAACGATGAGGCGGTGGCGGTGTTCTCCGCTGCCGTGACTGGCGATCAGTTTCAATTTTCCATGCCTGACAAGCGCCATAATTGCAGTGCTGTCGCCCATGGCCCCCACATCCGCGGAGCCCGAATAGAGGGCCTCCGCACAGGCTGGACCGCTGTTGAATCGAAAAGTACGTACCTTGATACCCTCTTTTTTGAAGTATCCCCTTTCCACAGCAACAATGGGAATGGCACTTCCGATGCGGTTTTGAAAAGCAACCTGCAAGGGAGGTCTTGACCCGGCCTCATCCGTTTTGGTGCAGGAAACCCATAAACCTGTCAGGCAGAAAAGTCCAATACAAAAAAGCCCCATTTTCAATTTATGGAAATTAGTCATGGGCAGTTCTTCGATAATGACGCGATTTATACACAGCAGGGAAGCGAATCCAGTGCCGCACGCAACTCTGCAGTGGCGTTTCGCATTTCCTCGGATGAACGTTTTCGGGGCCTCACCGATTGTAGTAACATGTCCCCGCGAATGTTTTGGGGGGAAGGTCCCATCACGATCACACGGTCGGCAAGATAAGCTGCCTCTTCCACACTGTGGGTAATATAGATCAGCGTCCGCTGTCGATGTTGCCAGATTTTGAGCAGTTCATCCTGGAGATGCTCGCGAGCATTGGCATCAAGACTGCTGAATGGTTCATCCATAAGCAACGCCTTTGGTTCAAGGGCCAGGGCGCGGGAAATGGCGGTCCGCTGCCGCATACCTCCGGAAAGGGTGTGCGGGAAGGCATTTTTGTGGGATGCCATGCCAACCAGATCGAGATATTTCCCGGCAGTATCGCGCATGGCATTGTGATCCACGCCCCTTAAGCGCAGGGCAAACTCCACGTTTTTCCTCACCGTCAACCATGGGAAGAGGTTCGCATCCTGAAAGACAACGCCCCGTTCCGGCCCAGGCCCCTCAATGGGTGCATCGTCAAAAAAGACATGGCCCCGTGAGGGCGTAATGAAGCCGGCAACAAGATTCAGCAGCGTCGTTTTGCCGCAACCGCTGGGTCCTAAAATGCAGACAAACTGTCGGTCCGGTATGGTGAGGTTGAGTTCATAAAGAACCGGTTCCGACTGTTTGCCGTCATTCAGATACCATTTGGAAACATTTTCCAGCCGAATCATCATTCCTCACGCTGAAGAGACCATCGTTCAACGGTGCGCTTCTCCAAAGGGTTGAAAACCAGATGCTCGATCAGCAGGCCGATGACGCAGATCACACAGAGACAGGCGAAAGCAGAGGCGTAATCCAGGGTCCAGCGGGCCTGGATAATGGAGTAGCCCAGCCCTGTCCCCGCGCCCACAATCATTTCCGCCGCAACGAGAACCCGCCAGCCATTCCCAAGCCCGATCCTGAGGCCACTGATGATGGACGGCATGGCGCCGGGCAGCAACACTTTGAACAGCATGGTAATTTGTCCGGCGCCCATCATCTGAGCCGCACGCACGAAAGTGGTGTCCAGCCGTTTGACACCGTTTAAGACATTGATGGCTACCGGTGGGAAAGCGGTCATGGTGATCATGAAAACCGTTGCGGTTTCACCGATACCAAAAACCAGGATCGCCACGGGAATCCAGGCCAGCCCGGGGATCAACTGGAGGATATGTACGATCTGGTAGGTTGCGGATTCAAGAGGGCGCCACCACCCGGCAAACAGGCCGTAAACCACACCGGCAATGGCCGCCATGATGAATCCGGCCAGCCAGCGGACGATGCTGTCGGCAAGATGCCGATACAGGGTGTGGTCGGAAAGGGTCTCTCCCCCCAGCAACGCGGTGAGCTTCATAATTGTGGCCCAGGGCGTTGGAAACGGTACGCCTCTGAAAGCCGAAACCATAAAAGCGACCATCTGCCATACCACCAAAAAAATAAAGATGGGAATAAAACTCCGTATCACCGATCTGATCATTTAGATGTCCGCCCCGCAGGTCTTGTCCCAATCAGAGATTCAAGGATTTTGGTGGGGATCATTGCGCTTGACGGATGATGGGAAGGATGGCTTCAGAGAAAACCAGGCGGACCTGATTGAGGAACTTGTCAATGAGGAACATCTGCCGGCTGAGGGTTCCAACCCGGCGCACATAGCAATGCCGGATATTCCCAAAAAATCCCCTTTAGCCTTGGGATCTTTTGATAAATTCAGCGGCGTTCAAAACACACCTGGCCCCGTCGGCACAACCGGTCAACACCTGGTAAAGATCCGTGTCTCTCACATCTCCGGCGGCAAACATCCCGGGGATGGAGGTCATCAACTTTTCATCGGTTCTGAGGTAACCCCCATCAATGGTTTCAACCGGCAGTTTAATCATCTCCGTATTGGGGGACCACCCGATGGCAAGGAAAACACCATCCACGGGAAGCGTTTCCGTTCCCCCGGAAGGCACTGCAATTTCCAGCCCTTCCACCAGGTCTAAACCCACATACCCCGTCACCTCCGTTTCCGGCATGAGGTCGATATTGTCCCGGGCCGCAATGCGTTCCTGGTGAACGGCATCCATCATCAGCTCACGGCTCCGATATATCAGAACCACCTTGTGGGCAATTAGAGACAGAGTGAGCGCGTGCTGGGCTGCGGCGTTGTCACTCCCGACAACCGCCAGTGTGGCATCTTTTCCCCTGAACAAGGGCCCGTCGCAAACGGAACAGAAGTTAACGCCTTTCGCATCCGAATGGGGCCCCGGCAGTTTTATGGGGACCCGCCCCGTTGCCACGATGGCGCAAGATGCTGAATACGAGATACCGTTAACATCCGTACCGGCAAATCCGTCGCCGTTTTTCTCCAGAGATTCCAGACGGCTCATGGTAAAGAGCCCGCCTTCCATCTGGGCCTGTTGAAATGTTTTAACCCCCCACTCCGTTCCAGGGACACCTCCCGGGAATCCCGGAAAATTGGCCAGGTTCTCAACCATATACAGGTTTCCGCCAGGGACATCGCCGAATACAACGCAATTCATTCCCAGGCGCTGCCCGTAAAGAGCGGCCGTCAAACCCGCCGGGCCGGTCCCGACGATGATGATATCAAACGCATTGGCATCAGTCATGATCAATCCAGTTTGCAAATAATTGTGTTTATCAAATTGTCATCATTCTTCCGAATAGGGCTGAAACACTCCCAGGCTTGACCAGGAACCGGTTTCTGAAGCCGTTTCAATTCCTGCCATGGAGTCGGGCGGCCCAATGAAAACCACGACGTTTTCATGCTTGATACGATCACGGGGAAGGTCTGTTTTCTCGATGGTCCAGTCGCCCATGACATAGTTGAAAATATTCATACCCCCCGCATCTTCCACAAACCCTTTGGCCCGGACAACGGAAGACGGGAGGGCGCTCGCAATTTCTTTAACCTCATTTATGTCATTGCCATCCCAACGGTATCCCACGGACATGAGCATGTCCGGAGGGGTGATTTCAAGGTCCGGACTGTCGAGCAGGTCGTCAAGGAATTGGTCCAGCTCATTATTCGACAGCACCGGAGTATTCGAAGGTGGATCATCCGTAGAGATCACATGCGTTCCCTTTTTTCCATCCAGTTCAAAAAAGCGTTCCACCGGAATGTTCGCATAAGTGGTTTCGAAATAAAGGGGTTCGGGATGAAACCGCTCGATAATTTTCTTTGTTTCCTCAATCTTTCCAGGTGTTACGGTATCCGTTTTGTTGATGATAAACACACTGGAAGAAGCGATCTGTTTCTCCAGGGAGGCATAAACCTCATAAGCATCCATGAAGTGGCCCGCATCAACCAGGCAAAACTGTTCCCTGAAATCGAACCGGCCGTTAAAAATAGGGAGTTGCAGATCTCTTTTGAGATCAGACGGATTGGCAACGCCGGTGGACTCGATGAGCAGCACGTCGGGCTTGACGGTGGTGCTCAACTCATAAAGGCCCTTGATAAAATCGGTTTTGACGCAGACGCAGAAGATGGATCCCTTGCTGATCTCCATCATATCAATGTCGTCGCCCTCCACCAGAGTTCCATCCACACCGATTTCACCGAACTCGTTTACCAGAAGGGTCAATTTCTGGTCCCTCGGAAATTTTTCAATGATCCGGTTCAGGAGAGTGGTTTTTCCACTGCCCAGGAATCCGGTGATCAGATATACGCGGGTGGCATCGGACATATTCTACAGTTTCTCCTCTACCTTTTGTTTTACTTCCTCAACACTGAGCACTTTGCCGACGGATATCACTTCTCCATCGATAACAAGTCCAGGGGTCATGAACACCCCCATTTTGCCGAAATAATTTATATCACCGATTTTCGAAACCTCAATACCTGTCCGGGCGACACACTGCTCGACCGCCTGCCGGGCATTTTCATAGAGCTGATCACATCGTTTACAGCCGGTTCCCAACACTTCAATCTTCATCGTCTACTCCTTGATGAATGAGACATGGTTTTCACCCAAAGTCCTCCGGAGGCGGCATGACCCGGCCGGCGTTGGTAAAGCTCACACAGTTCCGACAGAACCAGCAAACACCGATCGATGATTCGGGCTGTTGCTTTTTTTTAAAAAACGATGAATAGGCGGCCAACGCATCCGTTTCAATCACGTCGGTTAAATCATCCGGTGATTCCAGTTTCTTGATCTGATCCGATTTCCCGCAGTAGGGACATTTTACACCGAACAGCGTCATTTCCGTGGCCGGCAAACCGTGTTCCATAACAAATTGCCGAAGATCTTCCATGGTTTCAATGCTGCTCAAAGCACACCCCTCCTCCAGGGAAAGGACTGAACGGGGCCTTGAATTCAGGCCCCGTTCATATAGGTTAAAGACGTTACTTGACCGTGGAGTCAGTCCGTGTAGCCAAACCGGCACCCGCCTTTGCAAGATTTTCCTGAATTTTGTCGAATTGGAATCCGACTTCTCTCAGGGACTCGATTCTCTCCTTCATGGCATCGCTTGGTGCACGTTTGGCCATTTCATCGATGAGCTCCTCATACTGAGGAATGATGCTCGGGAAAACAATGTCCCTTTCAATGCAAATGGACGGAAGAACCTTTACACCCAGTTCCATGAATTTACCGATACCGTCTTTGTTCTTAATAGACCACTCTTTATATTCGATCATCTCCTGAACATCGTCAGGCAGGGCGGCAATGGATTCCATCATGTATCCACAGGCCGCACATTGCACGCTGTCCAGCGTTACAACATCTATCAGAATTTTATCTGCCATAATCCGAATCCTCCTTGTTTGAAAATCGGTTACCAAGAATCCGGATACTTGGTGTAATAGGTGTCAAACCATTCGCGGGCTTCGATTGCCTGGTCCATATGTTCCACCGGAACATCGTAAGGCATGTCTCAGCCGGGTGCGAAGGTATATCCATGCTGACCTCCGGCAGCAAGACTGACG
>JABGPV010000294.1 GCA_018644785.1 Deltaproteobacteria bacterium
GATAAAGTTGCCTGAAAAAAGATAAGATGCTCGGTTTGAGCTGGATATGTACACTGTAATATCATGCGGAAATGCTAGTTTATGTAGATACGAAGGAAGATAATGAGAGAACTTGGTGTAGAGACGAAGCTCATGGGAGAGTCTGGTCTGTATGGTAGGAGATGTATTAAGGATTTGTATGGTGTGGGAAAAAATGAAGTCTGGAGATGGCAGTATGACCTGCCGGTCAGGATTTCCTTGTCCTCGAAGGATTCAGCTTGCTCACAGGGTCATGGAACTGTTTTTTGAGATCATGATTTGAGTTCTTGTGTCTCTTCCATCTTTGGCGCATGAGGTCCCTCGGTGCGATAGCTTCTGCCGCCGGGACGGATATTGATAACCTTTGCATGGTGGAGGATGCGGTCGACGATGGCATGGGTAACGGATGGATTTCCCAGCGCTTCCCCCCACTGTTCAAGGCTGATTTTTGTGGTAAAAATCATTGCCACCCGTTGGTTACACACGCTGATTAGGTCTAACAGGAGGCTGGGATAGTCATGCTTGGTTCGGATAAAGTCCACGTGATCTATGATCAGAAGGTGCGCACGTGCAATACCGGCAATAACTTCATCGGTAGTATCGTCTGCGAGTGTGGCATAGAGGAGAGAAAGCAGGTTCTGAAGTCTAAAGAACAGAACGCGATAGCCTGCTTCACATGCTTTGATGCCGAGGGCAGAAGCAATATGGGTTTTTCCGGTGCCGGTTTTACCTAAGATAAGGACAGTCTGTCGATTTTGGACGAAGTCTAGCTGTATGAGGTCTTTGACATATTCCACATTGAGCCCTGGCTGAAATCCCCAATCGAAGTACTCGAAGGTCATTTTCCTGGGGAATTTGGCTTGCTTTACTCTTCTATCAAGTGATCTTTCGGCCATAGCACGGCGTTGTTGCTGAACCAACCGGTCAAGGAATTGAATATGTCCTTGCTTTTCCTGGTGAGCATCCTCCAAAGCGATCTCAAGGATGTCGGCCATATCCTTGAGACGCAATGCTCTGAGGTCCAATTTAAGTTTTTCCAATAGAGAAGGTTTCATTTTTCTTCCTCATTCGGTTTATTGATTATTTTATCATATAATTCGGTGGCTTGTTCTTCCACGGCGCATGTTCGAAGCCAATCTCGGATGTTTTCCGTGACCGGGGGTATGGCCGGATTTTTTTTCTGTCCTTTTCCCTGAATAATTCTCAAAACAGCATCTGCACTGTAAGCCCCATAACGCTGTGCGTGAGCGAGAGCCCCTGTCACCACATCGGAGCCGTGGCGGTCCACATATGTGAGGATGCGCTGGAGGTGGTAACCGGCAGCCGCGCCCCGGTGTTGTTTGAGGCCGTCATAGTAATTGAGGGCGGGTTCTCCCAACCGCAGGAAAGCGTGTTTAAGGAGTTGTGTTTGCCCGGACATTTTTTTATAGACCGCCTCGTGCTCCGGAAGAACCTGCCGTTGATGTTTGCCTTTAATATAGGTGTGTTTAGCATCCAACTGCTTGTTCACCCAGATTTCCAGATGGCTTTTAAAAAGACGAACTTCGGCGGTTTGTCCGATTAGATTGGGACTGGTGCTATAGCGATTGGTATCAATGGCAACGCAAAAATCGATGTGAATGAGCCGATCGACCTTTTTAAAGAAAGTCCCTGAGATCTCATGGGACAGGGGTTTGAGATAACCCCTCTCCCTTTCGAGTCGATCCAAGGGGCGCTCCCGGAGGGTGCCGTGGATGCGTACATTGGCAGTATTGGCCCGCCAGAGGTCTCCCCTTCGATTGATGTCTTCCATGTCCTGAAAATCTCTGCCTGCAAGGAAGTTATGTTCAATATAGTGAAAAGGCCGTTCCACCTTTCCGTGACGTTCCTTTGCACCTGGCGGGAGAATCACGATCCGGAAGCCGTATTGGTCTGCGAACGCCTTAAATTGAGGGTTGATCCAAACCTTTGAGGGGCCGGTATGGCGCCCTACTGTGGTCATGTTGTCGTAGGTCATGGTGACAGGGACGGCGCCCAATTCCTGGAAGGCCATTTCGTGAAGATTTATGACGCTTTCAAGGGTTTGATCTGTGAAATGGCGGTGATAAATCCATCGGCTGAAGCACAATACAACGGAACCGGTTTGCACAACGGTTCGTCGTCCTCCCATAATAACCTGATGGGGACTCCAGTCCATCTGCCCTTCTTCACCCGGGGGATGATCAATGGGGGGCCTGGGTTTTCTATAGGGAGTTGGCCGGACAATGCGGATATGGTCTTTGAGGATGGTATACTTTCCGTCATAACCGAGCTCCTGTATTTCCTCCAAAACCCGTACGGCTGAAAGATTCTGTTCACGGACGAGTACCCCGATCTTGGCCTTATAGGGGTCCAGTTTGCTGGGTCTGGGATGAGAGACCGGAGCATGAACAGGTCCCTGGTTGAGAACTCGTCGCACGGCCTTGCGACTGACGCCTGCTTTTTTGGCGGTTTGTCTGATGAAACCGGTCTCTTTAAAAAACTTCAGCACAAGGGCTGTTTGTTCTTCCGTTAACCAGCTCATTGTTCCTCCAAGTTTTTTTCAATGGTGTGGATCTCTGACTTTATCTGAGTTAAACAAGATTTGAGTTGGACATTTGAATCCGGATATTGAAATGGTGTATCCAATCGTTTTTTGAATACCAAAAGGATTTTCCGGATCTTTTGGAGGGCCGAAAGGCCGGTCTGTTCCTCGTTGACAAGGGCCAAAGCTTCTTTTGGGGAACGAAGGAGGAACTGTTTTTTTTCCGGTTCTTTGGTTTTACACCAAATGTCTGTCAACAGATGGATATCCTTAAGACAGAGACCATGGCGTTGAATCGCGGCGGAAAAGTCTCCCTGGTTGCACAGCGCAACCCGAGCCAGGACCGCAACAGCCCCGGGGGGAAGGAGTTCCATACGAAGATCTTCCAGGATTTCTGGTGCAAGCCTACGAATGATCATCAGCCGTCGGTTGACCCAAGACTTATGATGATCCAGCAATTCGGCCACCTCGGTTTGTTTGAGACCATCTTGATCAACCAGTTCCCGGATCAGCATGGCCTCCTGTATAAAGGAAAGGCGTACCGTCCGATTCATGAGATACATCATGCTCTTGGCCTTCGTGAGGTCTACATCGATAAGAATCGCCTTAAGGGATTCCAATCCAAGGCTTTGGGCGGCCCAATATCGCTTAAAGCCATCAATGAGGATGTAAGGCTTTTCTTCTCCCACTAGAACGACCGGCGTCAGCTGCCCCCGCTTTTCCATGGAATGGGCCATGTTTCGAATGGCCAGGGCTGTGGGAGATCGCAATTGAAGAAATCGTAGATCCATTTGATCCATGGCAATAGAAAGGTTTTTGGTCATCGGGATAAAACCTCATGCAGTATTTGATGGATGGTGGCGGGGTCCCGCTGTTTCATCTCGTCCATGTCCGTGATGGGGTGCAGTTCTCCCCCTACCGGGATTTTAGGCAATGACAGGACCTGAAAAAGACGTCCGTCAAAAGCGATCAGATCCTTTTTGATCAGGTCGTTTCGAGCAGAAATGTAGTCATCCACCGTGATCTTCAGCAGGTTGCTGATCTTGTCATAGGGGTAATAGGAAAGCCCTTTTCGATCCCCCACCAAAACCAGAAAAACATAGAGCAACAGGGCGTGATGACCCAGTGTCTCCCAAAAACCATCTCGTAAAAAGCGATGCTCCAAAAAACCAAAACTCCCGTTGACAGCACGTACTCTTTCAGGACAAAGAACTCTTTTTTCAATCATTTTTCGGCTCCTTTCAAGAATCTCTCTCTCTTAAGGTCCTTTTCCTCTGAAAAGACCTTCCCTCCATAAGCCCGACGGGGAAATTGGGCCACCACAATCCCGGATAATCCGCAAAACAGACATTTGGATTGGTTTCCGGACCGTTCTGGAAGTTCTATATCACAGGCTTCCCGGGGTGTCGTAGTCACATCAGCCACGGTTTTTTTATTATTTTTTATCCTTCGCTTTTCTTCATACTCCCGGTGTGTTTTCTTACCTTTCTCTGTCTGGCGATATTGCCTCTGGGCCTCCCGGTGCATCTCCCTCTGGCATCTCTTTCGGCATATTTTTCCACAGTAGACCTGCCCACGCCAACATCGTCGGCAGATATAAAAAACCCGCCCACAATATTTGCACTGCACCTCTTTTAAAAGTACCTCATCCACTATTCCGACCTTGCAATCCGCCGGAAAAAGAGCTAAAAAAGTTCCCTGTTGTGGCTTCCGGCACTATCCGGTGGTCAAAAAAAGAAGGCCCGAAGCTGCTACTTCGGGCCTTCCACACCCATTCTCTAAAACAAATCCGATCTCTTGCCTCCAAGGCTTTTCCCCGAGAAGAACAAAACCAGATCCAAAGAAAATAGATTTTATAGAAAATTATAGAAAAGTAAATCTACATCAACGACTCCTCATACCGCCATACATGGGTCCCTCATCAATCGCCATAGGTGGGTCCCATGCCGACCGGCGGTGACAGCCAACCCACCGGATCTACAAAAACCTCTTGCTTTTTTGTCTCAAGTATTCCGTTAGGATGCCGATGGTAGACGCAGTAGATGCCCAATCAGCAATGAATGGTGTGCTTTTCCTGGCATGTAAATACCTAAAGTCTATAGGGGAAATGGGCATATAGGATTCGGAACATCCTGGGATGTAAGGCTAAAGCTGGAAATCAATGGTAAACCAAGCTTACAATTCATGTTGACCCAGCCCACCGTACGGTAAAAAACAGTAGACACAAAAGTCGATTTTGAGATTTGTAATCAGCCAAATGATAAGGATAAAAAGATGATTAAATCCAAAAGGAGATGCTCTATGAAAAAAACGTTGTTTTCCGTTCTTCTCGCGATGTTTGTCACGGGATTCCTCATCAGTTCCGCTTCAGCCCAACAGGTGTGTTGGAAACTCGAGAAAGGTTTATACGAAAATGCTTCCATTGAGTTCAGGCTGTCTTTTCTGTCTATGGGCGATGGAAATTACTTATTGGTCGGCTCTTCGTACGCAACCTTGGGCGTCGATTCATCTCAGATCATTCGCAGAGTGGTCACGGGAGGGGCCGTTTTGGTGAACGAAAACGAGTTCGAAGTGTCCCTCAATAGCTCCGACATCAGCGATCGTGAGCAGACGGAGGCGGTGGAAAGCCTGGCCATCTCTGATATCCATTTCCTGCTGGACAGCAGCTTGAACGGTGCGTATCATATTGTCAATGTTCAGTACGCTGACAAGTCGAACCCGGAATCCGTACTAGACACGGCTTCTTTCCAGGGCGTCGTCAAGGCCATAGAGTGCAGCGAATTTCCCCCGAAATAAACATCCTGTAATCGGGTTTCTGACGCTAGCTCGTGTCCGTCCATGAATGAGAAAATTTGTTCGAGTTCAAGGGATGCGATAATTGTACATTGTTGCTGCCTAAAAAGCCTGTGATATAAACAAATTGGGGAATTAGGTAAACCTGAGATGAGTGCGCGCATCTCAGGTCTCGGGCATGTTTTGATTTCTTTGGTATACCCCAAAAAATCAGCACCATCAAAAACTGGGAATAGGCCTTACTGTTCCTTGCAGCCACTCTGAGGATTCCTGCCACCACAACATATGGGGGTCGGTCAATTTTCCGCCTATCCGGTTGCAGGAAAGGAGTTCGTACATTATGTTGTGTGTTGGCCTAACTCATTGAAAGAAAGATGAATCGGTTCCGCGATTCTGGTTTGTACGATTTCAACGATGCTGTAAGTTTAGCGGAAAGCTTATCCGGAGACCTGCCGTAGGAGGCCGTATAATACCCCAGAATCGACGTTCTCTGTTCTATGAGACTTTTCTTCCCGCGCTGTATAGCCACAAGGGGAGCCATTCTCATGGAAGGGTATAGACTACCGGGAGTCACCCCATTTTCAGGAGTCCTTTTCCCTGCAAGAATCCTTGAGAGCATTATGCCCTTACGGGGCTATCAACCGCCTTATTTTTGAGGTGATTGCCCAAGTGG
>JABGPV010000295.1 GCA_018644785.1 Deltaproteobacteria bacterium
CAAACTGGTGACGGTCATCGCATTCGGCGGGGCGGGCCCCGTACATGCCTACGGGCTCACCCGGAAACTGGGCGCCAAACGATTGATTGTGCCCCCCAATGCGGGGGTGGGTTCCGCACTGGGGTTTTTTACGGCCCCCAGAGCCTTTGATCTGGTCAGGAGCCACAAAAGCGCGCTTCTGGAAACGGATTTTTCGGAAATCGAAGAGATTTTTTCCCGTATGGAAACTGAAGGTACCCGGACTCTGGAAGCGGGCGGGGAAAGTGAAGGGATTTGCTTTGAGCGGTCCGTGGATGTACGGTTCGTGGGCCAGGGGTCGGAAACCAACGTGTCCGTTCCGGAAGGGGATTTTTCCCGCATTGATCCCCAGGAGATCCGCAAACGGTTTGATCAGGTCTATGAAAAGCTCTATGGACGGACCTATCCCGATTCCGCCGTGGAATTCATCAACTTCAAAGTCCGGGCCTCCCTGCCGGAACGCCTTTTGAAATTGCCTGAGCTTAAAGAGAGTGAATACACCCTGAAAGATGCCGTCAAAGGTGAACGCCAGGCCTACTCCGGTATTGCGGGAACGTACGTCCCCCATACGGTGTATGACCGGTATAAACTGAACAACGGCGCCCAATTTCGAGGACCCGCTATCATTGAAGAACGGGAATCCACCCTGATTGTGGGCGAGGATGCCTCTGTTTCCGTGGACAAATACGGGTTTTTGTGGATTGAATTGGATGGTCGGGAATAGGGTGCAGGGGGCAGTTGTCAGGGTGCAGTCTTAAATTCATAGCTAGTTTTTCTGCACCCTGCCCCCTGACAACTGCACCCTGGAAACTTTTACGCAAAGAGGGAGGAAACCATGGGGCATTTTGATCCCATCACCATCGAAATACTCTGGCGAAGGCTGATCTCCATTGTGGATGAGGCGGACAGCGCGGTCGCACGTACAGCCTTTTCAAGCCTGTTAAGGGACGCACACGACTATACCTGCATGTTTACGGACCGGAAAGGGCGTGAGCTTGCTCAAGGCTCTTTTGCCACACCCGGGCAGTCCGGTGCCATGGCGCTTGGCATCAAGAAACTGGTCACCCGGATACCTGAAAACAGCTACCGTGAAGGGGATGTTTATATTACCAATGATCCGTGGGCCCTGGCCGGGCACCTCAATGACGTATGCGTGTTCAACCCTATTTTTCATAAAGATGAACTGACCGCTTTTACGGCCTGCGTGTTCCACCATTCGGACATCGGCGGCCGTGTTGCTTCCGATAATCATGATGTTTATGAGGATGGTCTTTTTATCCCTCTGGTGAAACTCTATGACGCGGATCGGATTAATGAATCCGTGGTGGAGATGATCAAATGGAACGTGCGGACCCCGGACGAGGTGATCGGGGACATCCGAAGCCAGATCGCCGCCAACCATGTGTGTGCGGAAAAAATATCCCAGATGCTGGACGAGTACCGGTTGGAGGGTCTGGACCATCTGGCCGATGAAATCATCCACCGCACGGAAAAAAGCATGCGGGAAGCTATTTTGAAAGTCCCCGACGGCGTCTATAGGTCGGAAGGGATTATTGAGCAGATGGAAGGGAAGGACGATATCGTCATCAAGGCCGGCGTGCATGTTAAGGAGAGCGATATCATGGTGGATCTTGCCGGGTCTTCCCCTCAGGTGGACTGGGGCGGCAATGTGGTCTACAATTTTACCTACGCCTATGTGTTCATGGCCATGAAAAGCATGTTCGACCCGGACATCCCCAACAACGACGGCTGTACCGCGCCCATCAGTATGGAGGCGCCCCTCGGGAGCGTTGTCAACTGCAAATTCCCGGCGGCTGTGGCGGCCCGCATGCAGATCGGCCATTTCATCACCGAGATCATCTACCGGGCCATGGCCGACGTGCTGCCGGACCGGGTGATTGCCGGCAGCGGTGGAACGCCCGCCAATATGAATGTGCTCTACGGTAAACACGGGGATGGACGTCCCTGGCATTCGGTGCGGATCAGGGGCGGGGGTATGGGGGCCAGCGACCGGGCTGATGGCAACTACGTCTATATCTTTCCCGCCAACGGAGCCAACACCCCGGTGGAGATTTTTGAGAGCGACACCCCCCTCATTGTGGAAAAACGGGAACTGATGACGGACTCCGGTGGCATCGGCCGCATGAAGGGTGGTCTGGGAAGGCGTATGATTTTGAGAATCCCGGACGATGCCTACGCGCCCCTTCCGCCGGTGAATCTGGGGATTCAGTCCGGACGGCACCAGTATGCCCCCGAAGGTCTGTTTGGCGGCGGTGAAGGTGCCAAGGCCACATTTCTTGTGAACGGCAAACCCGGAAACCCTTACGGCCTCAGCCAGTTGAAACCGGGCGATGTGGTGACCATGGACGCGGCGGGGGGCGGCGGGTATGGTGAGCCGCTGGAACGTGAAGTGGCGAGGGTGGAGACGGATGTGCGGGAGGGGTATGTGAGCCTTCAGGCGGCTAAAGAAAGTTACGGGGTGATCATCGATCCCGCAACGGGCCTTGCCGATGGGGCGGCAACCGAAAAGAGACGGGAGGCCATGAGGGGGGATCGGAAGACGTCCATTTAGGCTTATCGTGTGTAGCATATTTCCATAGATACATCCGATTCTCAGCTGCCTTCCTGTGAGGATCATCTTTACTGTGATTCTGAATGCCCAATCGAGGCATACGTCTCAATAAAAAGTTCGTTGTGGCACGATATATGCTTTTTAGAATGGTAAAACCAGAAAAGGATTAAACCCGGATCAGTTGACCCTTGGCAGGCAAATAAGGATGGACCCATTAAGATTCTCGAATACCCGCCTCCTCGGACTGGATATTGTCTTTCGGAAAATGACTGCTGAGTATTTTCTAGATGATCTTTTCAGCGGCAACATCCGACTCGGTCACCAGATCAATTTCCCCCTTCTTACCGATGTTGCGAACATCTCCAAACTTCTGCTTCAACAGCTCACCGGCAGATCTTGCAGCCCTGCTCCCTATTTTTTGCTCAATTTCATACATGATCCATCTTCCCAATCAAATTCAATCTGAAACTATCCATATTGGTCTGTTTTGATAACTTTGGTTGGGCGATATGTCAAGGGTACCGAGGTGGGCGTTTCAATTTTTGTTGAAAAAGACACCCGAATTCTTTAACGTGACAGATCGTGTTTCTCAGGGAGACGGAAGAACAAAGCAATGGAAACCAACAATATTCTCATTATCGACGATGAACGGGTCATCTGCAACGGGTGTCAAATGGCACTCATGGATGCAAACTATTCAGTTGACATCTGCATGAACGGCCGGGCCGGCCTCGATGCCATCCTGAAAGGTGCTTACGATGTGGTCCTTTTGGACATGAAGCTGCCGGATCTGGGCGGCATGGAAATCCTGAAGAGTGTTGCAAAGGAAAAACCGGGCGAGCACATTATTGTCATGACAGGGCATTTTTCCGTGCAAAACGCCGTTGAAGCTATGAAATCCGGCGCATTCGATTATCTGACAAAACCTTTCTCCGACGATGAACTTTCCATTGCAGTCAAGAAGGCCCTGGAGAGCAAACGCTTAAAAGAAGAAAACCTCTCTTTACGGCAACAGCTTTCCGAGCGCTTCAATTTCAGGAACATCATCGGAGAAAACAGTAAAATCCTCAAAATATTTGAAGGGATTGAAAAAGTGGCCCCCACCGACAGCACAGTCCTCCTGTGTGGTGAGAGCGGAACGGGAAAGGAACTCTTTGCCAGAGCCATCCATGCCCGCAGCAAAAGAGCCGCCGCCCGTTTTTTGGCCGTGGACTGCGGTACGTTCTCTCCATCCCTGTTGGAAAGTGAGCTATTCGGGCATATCAAGGGCGCATTTACCGGTGCTGTCAAGGATAAGGCGGGCATTTTTGAGATGGCCAATCACGGGTCTTTATTTCTCGATGAGGTGGCTAACCTGGACATGACAACTCAGGCCAAACTCTTGAGAGCCCTGGAAACCCATGAATATAAGCCGGTGGGGGGCAACCGGTTGAAAAAGACGGATGTCCGGATTATCGGCGCCACCAATCGGGATCTTAAAACAATGGTTGACGACGGCAAATTCCGGGAAGATTTTTTCTATCGCTTAAACGTCTTCCCAGTCTTTATTCCTCCGCTTCGGGAGAGAAAAGATGATATCCCGAGGCTGTTATACCACTTTCTGAGAATGTACTGTCTCCAGGTTGAAAAATCCATCGACGGGTTTTCAGACGATACCCTCGAATTCTTGATAAACCATGACTGGCCAGGCAATGTTCGCCAGCTCAAGAATGTGGTCGAACGTCTGGTCATCATGGCCGATGGCAAGATTCTGAGCTATGGGAACCTCACGGATCATCTGGAGGCTGATCGGAATCAGACCCGCAGTACAATTCCTGAAACATTGGATGAACTCAAATCCGTCAAACAAGACATGTTGGAAAAGCAGTATGGTCAAATTGAACGTACCTTTCTTCAAAAAGCCCTTTCGGGTGCTCAAGGGAACATCACCCAGGCATCTAAACGCGTGGGAATGCAGAGATCCAATTTTTCAGCCCTCATGAAAAAACATCACCTGTCGGCAAACACAACTGAACGAAATTAGAGAGAACCGGTCAGAACAGGCTCCGTATAACATCCCATACGACCGTATAATTATTCATACACTCATAAGTGCCTGAAGTAGAACGACTAAGTAATTTAAGGGGTGCACTGTACATATAAATATTCATACGTCCTAACCTTTTCCCGCCCAAATCCGCCTTTTCCTTCATCTGACACAAGTGTTTGATATTCAACTGTAATCTAGCAGTTATACGTTTCATTGTGCAGCTTCATGGTTTTGGCATAACTATTGCTCATTCAAAATGTCAAACATCGGTGGCATCAGTTTCAAAAATCAAAACTTTCTAAGACACCCACTAGGAGGGATCGCAATGGAAAAATTACAGGAAATCAGACCGACTCAGAAAAAAATATCGCCCCACATCCTAGTGATGGAAGATGACGCCAACGTGGCTAGGGGCCTTGAGATGGTATTGACCGAAGAGGGGTATGCTGTCAATCTGGCAGGTACAGGCGCTCTTGCTTTGGAGGCTTTCAAGCAGAAACGCTATGATCTGCTGGTTGCGGATCTCAGGCTGCCGGATATCGACGGCATGGAGGTGATTAAAAAGGTCAAGGCGGAAAAACCTGAAACGGAAGTCATCGTGATTACCGGATATGGCACCGCTTCCATTGCGGTGGAGGCTATGAAGCTAGGGGCCCATGACTTCCTGCCTAAACCCTTCACAGAAGAGCAGATCAAAGCGAGTATCAGTGATGCACTGAAGGTTTATGTGGCGGAAACGGCTGAAGCCTTCACCCGGGAAACCGGCGTAGCGGAAGAAAAGCTTATCCAGAAGCGGGAGGTCATCCAGGCATTGAACCGGACAGCCGAGGATGGAGATTTCTGGCGCGATTTGATGAAAAACGGATCCGCGGCATTGGAGAACTACGATCTTTCAAGCGAAGCAAAAGCAGCGATTGCATTGGGCGATTTGAACTGGATTAATGAGAATGTCGGGGAACTTACCCAAAAACAGTTGATGTTCATTTACAAACGCCTGGAGCGGGAGGCATGGTAATCCGAGTAGCGGCATATTTCGCGGATTAATCGTCAAGTGGAAACGTAAGTTTTCCGGAACGGATGCGCTGGTGATTAAAAAAGGTGATATTCCATGACCCCCACAACAAAGTTTGAAAGCTATTTTCACGTTCTCAGGGATGTCATCCGGGCTATGCATTCCATCACCGACCTCCAGGAAGTGCTTGATATCGTGGTAACCAAAACCACCGGCGTTCTAGACGCCAGAGGCGCCCTGCTCAGAATTCTAAACAAGGAAACCAACCAGTTCGAGGTGAGGGCGGCCTGCGGATTCGGCGAGCGGTATCTCACAAAGGGACCCGTCAGCACCGAAACGCTGCTGTCAATCCAGTCTGAACCGGACAAGGTCTACATTATCACGGACAT
>JABGPV010000296.1 GCA_018644785.1 Deltaproteobacteria bacterium
CAAAACCGATGGCGCCGAAAAAAAGGACCACAAAAGCGGCCAGTTGAATGTAGCGGTTGAAGGGGTCGGCCCACATAAGCGTTGCCAGTACAATAGCCGGGAGAATCAGGCAGCCACCCATGGTGGGCGTGCCGGCCTTGGCCTGATGACCGGGAGGGCCGTCTTCTCGAATCCGTTCGCCGATCTGCAGATTCCGGAGTTTTCTAATGCCCCAGGCTCCCACAAAGAAACAGAGGGTCAGGCCTGTCAAACTGGAAAGGATCGTCCTGAAGGTAATGTACCTGAATACATTGAGCCAGGAATAATCCGTATGGAATAGATAGATCAGTTTGAAAAGCATTGGTGTTGAACCCTTTCACATATATTGGGTCGCACGGGTCTGTTTACTTCCCGCTGTTTCCTTGCTCTGCATTGTGGCTGCGATCACTACGTTCAGAAATGTTTCCATCCCAAAGGGCTTACTCAAGCGGGTCACCACTTGCGGCATGTCTTCGTCCAGGAGTCTTTGATCTGAAGGGTTACCCGTCATGATAATGACTTTTTCTTCCCGTCCTGTTTCGTGCATGCTCTTCAACATGCTCACCCCGTCCAGGCGGGGCATATTGATGTCCGTTACCACCAGATCAAAATGATTTTCCTCCAGTTTTTCCAGGGACTCCTGACCGTCTTTGGCCAGACTAACTTCAAAACCCCGATGCAGCAGCACTTCCTCCAGCAGGAATCGAATGCCTTTTTCATCATCAACCACCAGTACTTTGATTGGTTTTTTCATTTCACACCTTCCCCCTGATCAATGGAATAAACGGGTTCGCCCCTAAGAATCCGCAAACTGCAATCCGAAATGCCTTTGAAGACCTTTCGACACCTTTTCAAATTGCATCATCCTGGAACCTTTAAGCAAAACCATGTCTTTGGGCTTTATTTCCTGAATTATTTTTGCGGTCAGTTCATCATGGGTTTTTGAAATGACGACACGATTTGAAGGCATGCCCGCAGCGATGGCGCCTTCTTTCACGTCTTTTGCATGAATTCCCATGGTGAAGAGCCACGAAGCGCCTGAGTCGGCAATTCTTCTGCCGGCCTCCCAGTGGGCGGAAGAAGCCAGCTCTCCCAACTCCAGCATATCCCCGAGCCCCACGAAGAACCGTCCGTCTTTTTTTACCATTGGCGCGGCGGACTGAAGTGCAGCTTTTAAAGCGGATGGGTTGGCATTGTAGGTGTCATCGATCAAAAGAACGTCTTTTTGAAGGGGTATGCTTTGAAACCGTCCTTTGACGCCCGAAAAAGAACCCAGGCCCTTCACAATGTGCTCCATGGGTTCATCAAGGCTCAATCCAATAGCCGCGGCAGCCAGTGCATTTTTTACATTGTGAACACCCGATACACCCAGGGTGATTGGCCGGCTGTTGCCGTCACAGGTCAAATCAAAACGCATCCCATCAGATCCATAGCGTTCCATATCAATGCCTTGAATGTGGTTTCCTTCATTCAGGCCGAATGTGATAAATTCTCTGTTAAATCGCGCGGCGTGTTTCATCAGTATCTCATCATCACCATTCAATATGATTTTGGCTTCGGGCGATAATTTTTCCATCATTTCTGTTTTGGCCTCAGCAACGCCGTTGATATTGCCCA
Organism: Deltaproteobacteria bacterium; assembly: GCA_018644785.1. The sequence continues at coordinate 1,636 of JABGPV010000296.1, forward strand.
ATCCTTCTAAATGGGCCATCCCAACATTCAGGATAACCGCCACATCGGGGTTTGAAATTTCAGTCAATCGGGCGATTTCACCTTTATGGTTCATACCCATTTCAAGTACCGCCCGCTGATGTGTTTTTTCCAGCTTGAGAAGCGTTACGGGCAATCCGATGAGGTTATTGTGATTGCCTGGGTTTTTAAGGGTTTTGTTCCCCACCTGGAGAATGGCAGCGGTCATTTCTTTAGCAGTTGTTTTTCCGGAACTGCCCGTGATGGCGGCTACTTTAGCGGCATGTTGTCGGCGCCACCAGGCTGCCAGATCCCCCAGAGCCCTGAGGGTGTCATCAACGGCAATGACGGCAATAGGGGGCACGTTTTTTAGGGAAGCAGGGAAATCCTTCTGAACGACCATGCCGGAGGCGCCTTGCAGTACGGCCCGTGAAGCAAAATCATGGCCATCAAAACGATCCCCTTTCAATGCCCAGAAAAGCTCGCCCGGTTGAACGGTCCTTGAATCAGAATTGAAACCGGAAAAACGTGCCTGGGGGTCTCCGGAAACCATATGGCCCTTCACAGCGGCCACGATTTCTTTCGAAGATATTTTTCCCCATACAGCCGTCATATTTTTCCTTGTTCAACTTAAAGAAAGTGAGGCGGCCCGGGCCGCCACCAGGCGATCGTCAAAAGCCCGTCTTGTTTTTCCTATAATCTGGTAATCTTCATGCCCTTTTCCGGCAATGAGTATCAGGTCTTCTTTCAGAGCCGTTTCAACGGCCATTTTGATGGCCGTCTCCCTTTCCAGTTCGACCACATAATTTTTTTTTCCGGAAGCGATGACGCCCCTTTCAATTTCATCCGCAATGGCGGCGGGATCTTCCGAACGGGGATTGTCAGAGGTAATGAATACTTTGTGACTGTTCCGGCCTGCTACATGGCCCATTTCATTTCTTTTCCCCGTGTCCCTGTCGCCGCCGCATCCGAAAACGGTCAGGATACGTCCGCTGGTAATTTGTTTCGCTGCTCCCAGCGCTTTTTCCAGCGCATCGGGAGTGTGGGCGTAGTCCACTACAATGGCCAATGAACGGGCATTGGGTACCAGTTCCATGCGCCCCGGAACCCCTTTCATGCTTTCTATGCCCGAAGCAATGGTCTTGAAGTTCACCCCCAAAGTGATGGCTGCGGACGCTGCAGCCATAATATTGTAAATGTCAAAATGTCCGATAAGCGAAGAGCGTATATCGATCCAGCCCATTTTTTTGGATATGAGTCTCGCGCGAAGCCCCTTTCGGCTGACGGTTACATCTTTTGCTGTGACATCACATGAATTATTAAGGCCGTAAGTCATTGTCTCGGCCGCAGTCAATGCCAGGAGGTCCGCTCCTCGGGGGTCATCAGCATTTATGACGGCGCTCACAGGCCTGTCGGGATTGCTATTTTCAAGGTTTGTAAACAAAAGGCTTTTGGCCTTGAAATAGTCGTCCATGGATTGATGGTAATCCAGGTGGTCTCTGGAAATATTCGTAAACAAAACCGTGCGAAAGGGACAATCCGCAACCCTTCCCTGGTCCAGTGCATGGGAAGATACCTCCATGACCACATCTGTGGCGGATTGGTCAGCCATTTCACGTAAAATTTTCATTAAATCCAGAGATTCGGGCGTTGTTACGGAAGATTTCAGGCGCAGGTGGGAAATCCGGTGGTTGACGGTTCCGATGACACCGGGTTTTCTGCCTGCGGCCATGAGTATGGATTCGAGAAGATAACTGGTGGTGGTCTTTCCGTTGGTCCCTGTTATGCCGATCAGGTTCATGGTACGAAAAGGGTGTTGGTAAAATGTTACGGCCAGCTGAGATAACGCTTTGCGGGAGTTGGATACCTGAATAAATACCGGCATTTGATTTGGTTTCCGGGTGAGCTTCTGAACAGCAACTTCCGGAGTTACCTCTGACAAAACAGCTGCGGCCCCCCTGGAAACGGCATCCCCGATAAACGCGTGCCCATCCTGCGCATGCCCCTTAATGGCCACGAAAAGGTCCCCCGGCCCTACCTTACGAGAATCATAGTTTATATGAGGGATTTCCACATTTCGCCCGCCCGAAGCGTGTTTAATGATGATATTCCCTATGAGTTTATTTAAATGCATGGTGCAGCTTCTAAAGTTTTTGTTTTCGCCTGCCCGTTCGTTATATGGGTGGTTTGAAATTCACCGTGACGCTTTGAACCGTTTTTAATGGAGATCCGGGATCCGGATTTTGCTTGATGGCCAGCCCTGACCCTTCGAGACACACTTTCAAGCCCAGGGCACGGCTGCGCTTAAGAACCTCCCTCATCCCCAGGCCGGTAAAATCGGGCAATTGTGCTGCCTGTTGCGCGTAAGTCAGTGGCAAAGCTGTCTCCGGTGAAATTTGGGGCTCTGCCGCGTTTTCCGGTTTAACGTGCGCCTGTGCCGATTGAATTTTAATACTGCTTAACAAAGAAGGATTGGGACTGATTCTGAGGTGGTTCAGCGCCCATGCGCCCACTTCTTTGAATACGGGGCCCGCCACCAGGCCACCGTAGATATGGCCTTTGGGTTCATCGATCATCACCATAATTACCAGACGGGGTTTATCCGACGGAACAAAGCCCACGAAGCTTGCCACATATTTCCTTTTTGAGTATTGTCTTGTTTTGGGGTCTACCTTCTGTGACGTTCCCGTTTTCCCGGCAACCTTGTACCCTGCTATGGCGGCTTTTTCAGCAGTTCCCTCCTCGGTTGCTACTCCCTCAAGAATAGCGGTTACTTTCCGGGCGGTTTGGGTCGAAATAGCCCTTTTCACCACCTTTGGATTGATTTTTTCAGTGGTATTTCCGGAGTCATCAACGATTTTTGAGACAACATATGGACGCATCAGTTTCCCCCCATTTGCGATGGCGGCCATGGCCATGGTCAACTGTAAAGACGTGCTGGTCATACCCTGCCCAAAAAAAAGTGTTGCCTGATCAATTTCCCTGGCGTTTTTCGCGCTCCTTATAAACCCGCCACGTTCACCCATAAGATCAATTTCTGTCTTTTTCCCAAAACCGAAATTTTTCAAATATTCGGTAAATTTTCGGTATCCCAGTTTCCGGCCCAGTTTGATGGCCCCGATATTGCTGGAATAGACAACAATATCGGCTGCGGAAAGATTGCCGTATTTGTGGGTGTCATGAACCACCCTGCCACCCACTTTAAATTTACCCTGCTCACAGTAAAACTGAGTGAGGGGTGAGACAACGGATGCTTCCAATGCCGCTGCCAATAAAAAGGCCTTGATCGTAGACCCCGGTTCAAAACAATCCGTTACCGGCCGGTTACGCCATTGATAAGGTTTATGGCGGGAAAAGACATTCGGGTTGAATTCGGGCACGCCCGCCATGGCCAGAATTTCACCGGTATACGGGTCCACCACCACACATTGTCCACCTTTTGCTTTTGCTTTTTTGACAGCTTCCCTAAGCGACTGCTGGGCCTTATACTGAATGTCTTTGTCGATGGTCAGATAGAGGTTATGTATGCTCTTGTCCGAAGTTACGGGCCTTGTGACGGCAAATGGCCTGCCCAACGCATCCCGCATAAAAGCCAACTTCGCTTCAGGTCCTTGCAGCAGTCCGTCAAATTTTTTTTCAAGACCTTCCAGGCCCTGGTTGTCGGTCCCGGCAAAACCGATGATGTGGGCAGCGATTTCACGACCGGGATAGTAGCGTCTTGTTTCGGTGGTTATGCCCAACCCCCTGAGATTAAGGGCTTTGACCTGTTCAGCCAGGGTTTGTGGAATTCTCCTTTTGATCCAGACAAAAGAGCGGTTCCGTTTGAGTCTTTTCAGGATTTTGCTCTGCTTTTCGCCCAGGACTTTCGACAACTCCCTGGCTGTTTTGTTTTTGTCTTTTATCTGTTTTGGATGGGCAAATACCGAGCCTACTTGAACGCTGATTGCCAGTTCATGCCCTTCTCTGTCATAAATGACACCCCGTTTCGGTGGCAGCATTGTGGTTCCGATGATGCCGTTTTTCGCTATGCCACGCAGATACTCCTGCTGCAATACTTGAAGTTGATAAACCCTGACAAAAATAACGATCAATCCACCCATGAAAAAAACACTTACCAAATGGATCCGAAAACGAATCCATTTTTTTTCCTTAAGCTTCATGGCAACAAGATGATCTGTTCGGGTTTCGGAGAGCCGAGCCCAAGTTTTTGAATGGCCAGACGTTCCAGATTTTGCGGTGATTTCAGGGTGGCCAGTTCCAGTTTGAGTTTTTGATTGATTTCCTCGAGCCTCATTTCCTCCTTTTTCAATTGGCTGTGATCATATCCGATCTGGGTCCTTTCAAAATTGGACCACAC
>JABGPV010000297.1 GCA_018644785.1 Deltaproteobacteria bacterium
AGAAGTATATAGCTGCTGGTACTACTTCTTAAGCCTTGATTCAGTCCGCAATTGGGCATCCTTCATTTCTCAGTTTACACTTTTCCAACATTGACGGATGCCAGCTATTAGCCATTAGCTGTTAGCTGTTAGGCAAGAAACTCATATAAAAACGGACTGTTCAGCTAAAAGCTAACTGCTAATAGCTAATCGCACAGGGCGTACACTGGGAGCTATAGTGCCCCTGAAAGTGTAAACTACTTTTTGCTTCTTCCTCGTTCCCATGCTCTGCGTGGGAATGCATACCGGAAGGCTCTGCCTTCCATTTGTGAGGGTCGATCCCTCATTTGTATACAGCATCAAAGATCAGAAGGCATTATCCGGAAAGGGAGGGCAAAAACATGACCCACAAACTGCTTCTCATCGATGATGAAGCGCCAAAAGTAATGGACACTGTTTTCAAACTGTTCGGGAAAGACCAGGGCTATATTTTCGACTCGCAAACCAGGGTTTCCGGTGTTCCTTGGGAATTGGTGGATAAGGCCGATATCATCCTCATTGATTTCTCCTTTCCGGATCACCACACGGGGGTCGAATTTCTTCGTGAGTTACGCAAAGCGAGGCCCTCTTTGCAGATGCCGGTTGTTTTGCTGAGCGCGCCCAACGACATCAAAGATTCCGAATGGCAGGAATGTCTCGAATTGGGGGTAAACGATTTTATCTGTAAAGCGACCCCGCCTCAGATTGTCAAGCGAAAAGTGGACTCTTTACTGGAAGGTGAAGCATATCGCCGACTGAGCCAACAACTCAAAAAGAAACTCCATATGGAAGAAGCCAAATCACCTGTTGATTCATTGGATTTTGGCACAATCTCATCCCTGGCGCCGGATGCCCATGAGTGGGCTTACATTTTTCGAATCATATTGAAAGAGGGTCCCCTGCACAGGCGGGAAACCTATGGCATTTTCCTGGCAATTCTCAATGGATTGCTTTCGCGGTTGTCCGAAAAGATGGGAAAGAACATTGAACCGTATCCATACAAGACCATCGATGGCGACCTCCAGGAATCATCTGTGCCATCGCAAAAGTCACGCAAACAGAGGGGACGGCAGGTATCTGCTCGATCACCTGTAAATAATTCGGCCGATTCCCGCCGGGCGGTTCCGCTCGGGATACCGGCGCGCCTGTTAACGGAAATCTTCCAAAATGATCGTGGAAGGATTGCAGAAGCTGCCAGGAATCTTCTGACCGGGGCGCCTCACGACGTATTCATGAATATTCTGCTTCTTCACATCTGTGAGTCTTTTCACCACCTCATCGGCGGAAGTACTCCCCATAAGTGAAGCCGCATGTATAACCTCTTTATGTTCAGCCCTCCGGACGCAGGGTTTTCAGACATGGCGCAAGAATCCGGGGAATTCACTTTTTTTGACATGAACCATTAATGTTTTCCATCACTTACCACCCATACTCCTAAAAACACCCCATTTCTTTTTATTGTTGACACATATGCCTTTTTGTCCTATAAAGGGCGTCAGTCTATATGACATTTCAGCGTATATATAGCAATTTGCCATATACACTTTCCAACTCTGAATATGACCTGACACGCGGCGGCGGGATAAATGCTTACTTTTATTTTTATTTTGATCGTAATTTGCATCCTTTACTTTGTCCGACGAAAGCTTATCCGACAACAACGCCTCATCAACAGGTTAAATGAAAAACTGGGTCGGCTTTCCGCAAGGAGCAAAAAGAAAACGAATACTAAATTTGATTGGTTTGGAAGGGGATAAAGGATGAACAAGGAAGGGAAATTGTGTCCACAGAACTTTCAGGTATGGGTCGCTTTTCTGATGGGTATGGTGGTGATCATTATCGCCATTGTGGTCTTTGACAAAGTTTCAGTAAAGGGCCGTGTGGATACGGGAACCGTAGCAGTGGATGTGGATCGTTCCCAGTCCCTTCTCCCCGGCATGACCACGGCGGGGCAGACCGTCAATACCATTGCTGACGAGAAGACGAGCTCGGGCGCCTGGTTGGGCATTGAACCGCTTGACATTACAGAGGCAATGGCCCGGCAGCTTGGCCTGGACATCTCGGGCGGTGTCCTGGCCGCCAAAGTCATCGCGGACTCCCCCGCCGAAAAAGCGGGCCTCTTGCAGGGCGATATCATTTACGAAGTCGACAGCCGGGATGTGGAAACCAGCGCGGAACTCCGCCTGGCGCTTGCGGACGAAGAGCCGGGCGACCGGGTTCGCATCACCCTTTTCCGGGACCGGGACCGGGAGGTAATACACGTTAAACTGGGATCCGTTTCGGATCAAAACCCTGCATATTCGGCGACTCAAATTGATGGTGACATCCCGGTTAATCTGAGATGGGGCATTGTCGTTTCAGAATTAACGCCGTCGCTCCTGAAAACCTATGACGTCCAAAACCCCATGGGCGTCATGGTGGTCATGGTGGCAGCGGGCAGCGCGGCGGATCGGGCCGGAATTCTGAAGGGAGATATCATCCGACAGATTAACGGAACCGCCACAAACAGCCTGTATGTGTTTTTCGAGGCTGTTGAAAACGCAAAAGAGAACATCCTTCTCAATATCTGCAGAGAGGGCACTTTGTACTACGTCAATATGGTGGCTGTTTCCCCTGCCATTAATTCGGCGGGCGATCCAACCCAGGAAGATGGCGACGAAACTGAGTCGGAGGGACTCGAGGGCATGCCCACAACGATCCCCCCCATGGGACAACCCCAGGCCGCCCAGCAGGCGGCGGGAATGGTCACGGCCCAGGAGGGTATCGGCATGAATCGACCCCTTTATGTGCCGGGATACGACCAGACCCAGAGCGGCGATCCCCAGGATAAAACCACGTCCACCACCACTCAGAAAACCACTACGGGAAGTTCAAGCGATGTGGTCTTGTAGGCACGCAAAAATGTTTAATTCGGGAGAAAAATTTGGACCGGTTTAAAGAGTTCCTGGGAAGTTATCTGACGGGTTTTCTGTCTGTTCTCCTCGTATTGAACGTTATCATTGTTCTTTTTGGTCTCATGGGGATCGGCTGGAAGCAAATGGTTGACGTGCCCACATATCTCATTCAAACATTTGTGGACACCTCTCACCTGTTCACCCGGTCGGAATCGACCACCGAGACCACCAGGACCGGTAAAAATGTTGCCGGCGTCATCATTGATCCCAATTTACAGTTTGTTTCCACCGATGAAGGTTACAGTGTGGCGGTATCAAAAGTTCGAGCGGCCGTGGTGAACATATCCTGCGAAACCATTTCAGTGGCGCCTTCCGTCCCGGGAAACCTTCGGTTCGATGACCCATCGACCGATTTGTCGGCTTTCGGGGGTATCGGATCGGGATTCATCATTGACCCGGCCGGCTATATCCTCACCTGCTATCACGTTGTTGCAAGAGCGTCCAACATTACCGTCACCCCCTTCGGATATTCAACCAAAAAATATCCTGCCCGTGTTGTCGCCAAAAACGAGTTCACGAACCTGGCCGTACTTCAAATTGGTACGGGCTACGCCTTGCCTTTCGCCAGACTGGGAAATTCCGCTCTGATGGAAGTGGCCGATACGGTATTGGCCATCGGGAGTCCATTCGGGCTCGAACAAAGCGTGACCCACGGGATCATCAGCGACATGGACAGAGATCTCCTCATTGACGGTAGAACTTACCCAGGCATGATGCAGACGGATGTGGCCATCAACCGGGGATCGAGCGGAGGACCGCTCATCAATCTCAGAGGTGAAGTCATCGGCATTAACATGGCAATTTACGCGCCGACGGGTGTTTACAGCGGTGTGAGCTTCGCTATGCCCATAAACAGTGTCAAGGCGTGGCTGTCCGGCGCTGTTCGTTAGGGGTTGGAGGTCAGAAGTCAGAGGTCGGAGGTCAGATGTCAGGAGAGGATACCACGGGAAATGAATAAATTATTTCGGCTTATCGGCATCATATCGGGTTTGGTCGTAACAGTCATGTTCGTGATTGTAAATTTAACCATAACCCACGTGGATTTGTTTCTGGTTGAGGGCGATGTATGGGCCTTTCTCGTCATTATGGGAGCGTTCCTGGCAGGCTATTTCACACACATTCTGGTGGCGTGGCTAAAACGGGCCCGTAAACCCAAACGGTCCTCCGAATCTCTGGAAAGGTCGATTGTAGGAGATATTTGAGTCTATTTTCCTCATTCAATCATTGGATAAAGGCGAAATAATTGACGAATAACAGTGTCGGAAACCAGACAATAGACGACCTGGCCCGGTTTGAGCTTGACGACTCGCGCCCTGCAAAACCACGTGAGACCGGTTTTGCACGGATTTGCTGGGTTGTGTTCTGGGGAAATCTGGGACTCGCCCTTTTTAAAGTGACAGTGGGAACCTTGGGGTACAGTCCTCTCCTGATCATCGATGGCTTGAACTCCGCGGCCAACGCGGTGGTGCTCACAACCATAATCATGAGCCTTCATATGAGTCGGCAAGAGGACATCAGCGGAAGGTATCCCTATGGCAAGGGAAAGGTGCAGTACCTGCTCACCCTGGCGGTGGGCGTCCTGTTATCCACCGGGGCATCACTTATTTTCGCCCTTTCCATGAGAACCCTTTATGCATCCATCAGCTTTGAGCCCACCGGGACCGCGCTGGCTGCCGCACTCATCTCGGTGGGGGGGAATTTGATGCTGCTGAGGTTTTTGAGGCAGACCGACCTTCCCAACCATAAAGATGAGCTCAAACGAATCAGAAATTTACATACCTTGAACATCGCCGCTTCAACCGTGGTCATTCAGGCCATTCTTCTCGCGGGAATATTCGGGTGGTTCGCGGCCGAACGTATGGGGGGGTTGAGTATTTCCCTACTCGTACTCTTGTTGAGCATCCGGATTATCAAAAGCTCCCTTGACGGCATCATGGACCGAAGCAACGGAAGTGATATGGATGCGGACGTTGCCGCTTTGGTGAACGAGATAAACGACCATTTGGAAGTACGATGGATCCGCTCCCGGAATACCGGGCAAAACCTGTGGCTTGACGTCAATGTGGGCGTCAACGGCGATTATACCATCCTGAAGGTCGACCGGATAGCAAAACGGATTCGAGATCATATTGAAAGGGAAATGGAAAGGGTTTCCCATGTGTCGGTGCATTGCAGTCCGCTGTAAAACTACAAGTTTCAAGTTTCAAGTTTCAAGTTTCAAATCTTAAGCCCATGGGGCGTTATTGAAAGAAGCAAAAAAACAGGAGGAGATTGATGGGACACATTATCGTTGGACTTTTGGGTATCGTTTTGGGTCTGTGGGGGATCGCTTTGAACTGGTATCAATTCCTGGATTTACTATGGATATTGGTTCCGCTGGCGGTCCTTTTCGGTGGGATTGTCGCGTTACTTGCCGGGATAGGCAATTTCACCAGGAATCCCCGATCTGAAGCCAACGCGACACCGGAAAAGAAATAGGGGAGGCGATACCATGACCAAAAGCAAAAAACAAACCCCCGACATGGGGGAAGAACCGTCGAACGACAAAGTCCCCTTGAGCTTTGCGCTCCAGTGGCCGGCCATAAAAGTGGGGCAGGCCCTGGTCGACGTTGTGGACGGGTATAAGAAGCTGTTCAAGATCGGCCCGTCTGATCTCAAAAGCCTTTACCTGAAGAAATACGAGACCGCCGATCGAAAGGGAGAAAACTGGAAGTGCATTCGCTGGATGCAGAAAGTCACCGCCATCGATCCCGATGATCCCGGTAGTTTTTATCTGTTGGGCGTCGCCCACGAAAAGGGCGGAGACCGTGAATCCGCAATTGAGGCGTACAAACAGGCAATAAAGCTCAAACCGGATTATGCGAAGGCACACTATCGCATCGCCATTCAATACCTGGCCAAACGCGATTTTAAGACTGCCGTCGAATTGCTCGAAAAGGCCCTTGCCATTGAACCGGATTCTTCCGAACTGCATTTTCGCC
>JABGPV010000298.1 GCA_018644785.1 Deltaproteobacteria bacterium
CCGAATCGCCGTATACGGACCCGTATGTACGGTGGTGTGGGAGGGGGGAGCTGTGAGGCTCCTCCCTATCCCGATGGATGTCATTTGGCACCATCAGCGTGGTGGTTCTTCCCCATCGCCAGGGCATTTGAAACTAGCTCAGCGGCTGCTCCAGAGTTGGCGGGAATGTGTCGGCGGGCGTTGAACAGAAATTGCTCGAGAACGCGTCGTTCGTCGTCTTGCACCGGGAAGTTCGAGAGGTACGAGCCAGCGATGATGACGTAGTTCCGGAGGCGTCCGCGAGTGATGTCCCGATGAACTTCAAGCTGGCCATCGGTCATGCGATCCATGGCGAACAAGTAATGCCAACCGTAAACCATCTCTTGTTTGAAGAACGCTGTCTGGCCGAGAAACATCTCGTGCGATGGTGGCGAGTGACGTTCAAATGCCATGCCGCCTGCAAACGCCCCAGCCACGAGGACTGCCACGACGACAATGAGAGCAAATACGCTTTTGTTGGGACGCTGCATCTATACTCCTTTGCCATCCAACCAGTGATTGTGCGGTTTTTTTTGTCATCAAATATCCATTTCTGCATATTAGCCGACAAAACCATATTGATTTCCAATTGAACCTGATCCCTAAACTATTCAGGAAAAACATGCAAGGGTTTTGTTTTTAATTTCGCTATTTTTTTGTATGATGATTAACCAGTTGTTATTAAATGTAATCTGTACATTGCAATGTGTTTTTTCTGTTTATGAACGCCCTAATAAATATGCATTGACATGATGTATGGCATATTTTATGCTAACCGTATAATATGCTAATTTGTTATATTGAGTGACAAAAACAATTGGAGGCAATTGCCATGATCGCCGTACCTTCGGATATTATGTCCCGGTTTCAAATTCTTCTTGATCGAAAGCCTGTTCCGAAACAATTTCAGGCACATTATAAAAAATGGATTCGATATTACTGGGATTTTTGTCAAAAATATGACCCGATCTTTAAACCCGAAAGCCTCCATTTGTTTCTCGATAAACTGCGCCAAAAAAAGCAAACCGAGTTTCAAATCCAACAGGCTTCAGATGCCATTTCCCTTTATTCTGAAATGGTTAAAGAAAATATTCCTTTTGCTGCCGCCAAGAAAATACCGAAGAAGACAACCAACGATGCAAAAAGACATTTTACGGCATCCGTTCCAAGTCGCCTGAATGCCGTTCAAGACAATTCATCGGAATATTCACGACCATCCCTGCCCCACGCCACGATTGCCAGTGCATCCTCCAGGAACCTGAAGACAGCCAAGGCGCCTACGGAAACGGGTCAAGAAGTTGATCAGGAATCTTCTGAACAAAAGACCGCTCTTAAAGCGGTGGAAAGGAAAACGCAACCCCGTCAGACCGGCGCCAACTGGAAAGCAGCCTTCGACGGCCTTCGCGATGAAATAAAGGTTCGGCATTACTCCCCCAAAACATTGAAAAGCTATACCGGGTGGCTCAGAAGGTTTCAAGCTTTCACAAAATCCAAACCTTCGGAGACGCTATCTGACACGGACATAAAGGATTTCCTGACATTTCTTGCGGTGAAAAAGGATGTCGCTGCTTCAACACAGAACCAAGCGTTCAATGCCCTGCTGTTTTTCTTCCGCCATGTGCTGAAAAAAGAGCCCGGCGAAATCAAAGACGCCGTAAGGGCAAAACGCAAACCGTATATGCCGGTTGTACTGTCAAGGCAGGAAATCGACATGGTTTTACAACATCTTTCCCAACCCTATGGTCTGATCGTGAAACTCCTATATGGCTGCGGACTTCGATTGTTTGAATGCCTGAAACTTCGCATCAGTTCTTTTGACCTTTATGGCGGTATGCTGACCATACATGACGGAAAAGGGGGGAAAGACCGCACCGTTCCTTTGCCGGAAACGATTATACCGGAAATTCGGAAGCAGTTCGAAACAGTCGCCGGTTTACATGAGAAGGATATGAAAGCCAATTTTGCCGGCGCATTCTTGATCGGCCAATTGGATAAAAAGTATAAGAACGCCGCAAAAGAGTATGTCTGGCAATGGAGTTTTCCCGCTTTTGCGCTGACCACCGTAAAAGACACGGGTGAAAAAAAACGATACCATATCCATGAAAGACATGTGCAACGAGCGATCAAGGAAGCGGTCGGAAATGCGAAATTGTACAAACGCGTCACAGCTCATACCTTCCGTCACAGCTTTGCCACCCATCTATTACAGGCCAATTATGACATCCGAACCATTCAAGACCTTCTGGGGCACAGCGACATCCGGACAACGATGATCTACACACATGTCATTAAAAGCATGCCGGCAAAAGAGGTCAAAAGCCCTCTTGATTTTGATGTCGAATAGAGGGTCATCGAAGGGTGATTTCCTCCCGCCCTTGTTTCCCACGAAAGCAGGTCCACGCCTAATTGAAATCAGTAATGGGTTCCAAGGGTACTTCCGGCATGTGCTGAAAAAAGAGCCCGGCGAAATCAAAGACGCCGTAAGGGCAAAACGCAAACCGTATATGCCGGTTGTACTGTCAAGGCAGGAAATCGACATGGTTTTACAACATCTTTCCCAACCCTATGGTCTGATCGTGAAACTCCTATATGGCTGCGGACTTCGATTGTTTGAATGCCTGAAACTTCGCATCAGTTCTTTTGACCTTTATGGCGGTATGCTGACCATACATGACGGAAAAGGGGGGAAAGACCGCACCGTTCCTTTGCCGGAAACGATTATACCGGAAATTCGGAAGCAGTTCGAAACAGTCGCCGGTTTACATGAGAAGGATATGAAAGCCAATTTTGCCGGCGCATTCTTGATCGGCCAATTGGATAAAAAGTATAAGAACGCCGCAAAAGAGTATGTCTGGCAATGGAGTTTTCCCGCTTTTGCGCTGACCACCGTAAAAGACACGGGTGAAAAAAAACGATACCATATCCATGAAAGACATGTGCAACGAGCGATCAAGGAAGCGGTCGGAAATGCGAAATTGTACAAACGCGTCACAGCTCATACCTTCCGTCACAGCTTTGCCACCCATCTATTACAGGCCAATTATGACATCCGAACCATTCAAGACCTTCTGGGGCACAGCGACATCCGGACAACGATGATCTACACACATGTCATTAAAAGCATGCCGGCAAAAGAGGTCAAAAGCCCTCTTGATTTTGATGTCGAATAGAGGGTCATCGAAGGGTGATTTCCTCCCGCCCTTGTTTCCCACGAAAGCAGGTCCACGCCTAATTGAAATCAGTAATGGGTTCCAAGGGTACTTCCGGGTAAATCTGCCCATGCGCCGGCGGCATGGAGTTGTACACCCATTCGATGTCGATGGTGCCAAATCTCAAACCCATGATCCGGTTAAAGCCCCGGAAGGCGCCTCGAACGAGCACGTCTTCCATTTTCATGGTCAGGCCGAACACGGCGACCGTTGTATCGTTCGGAATCCGCAGGAGTTCATCCTGAAAGGCCATGGGATAAAACGCCAATCGCCGGCTGTCGGCCGCCTGGCACTGGATCACCGGCACAAGCACCGGAAAGCCATCCGGGCCCATATAAGCAATGAATTTGAGAGAACCCATCTCATTAAACAGATCCTCTGCAAACGGTTTTAGAATCCGATCTGCCATTTTTGTTTTGACCCTTGCCTTTGCCAGCTTGGTCAGCAACGCGGACAAGATGATTTTGGGCATGGGAAGATCCAGAGCGTCGGATGTCTCGATCAGATCCAGGTAGTGAACGGTATTGATACCGAAATAGGTATTATATCGGAACATGGGAATTTCATTGTAGCGCTCGTATTCCGGCCCCTCATTTTTCAGATGGGTCCATTTGGCCCGACCCCGCCACATTTTTTTATCCATGGTCATGATTAAGAAGGCCATATGGGGGTTTTCCTGAATATACTGTTTGCTCAATCCTTTACAGAATTGCCCCAGGGTCAGTTGGCCGGGTTTGGGGGCCATGATGGACGTAATCAGGGAAATATGCGGGAGCCCTTCCGGATTGACGCAGGCGACCAGGCCGATCTTTTCCGCCGGCTCAAAAGATTTCATGTCCTGTTCTGTGAATGATGTCTTCATCAAAAATCTTCTCCCGTCTCTTGGAGAGGTGAAAGGTGGAAGCTCAAGGCTCAAAGTACAAAGCGTCCAACGCCTTATTCCTTTCAACTCTCAGCTTTGAGCTTTGACCTCACCAGCTTCCAGTTTCGTTGACCCGCTCCAGAAAACCATAGCCGGGTCCACGCCTGAGTTTCTGGCCACGGCCGCCATCTTTTCCATCCGCAATTTACTGAACAGCTCGCAGTCCCTGTACGCCCAGGTAAGATCCAAACGCGAATACTTGTCTTTACAAAGGTTGTTAAACGCACACAGTTCCCATCGTTTCACCAGGCCCGAAAGGTTTTCGGCAATAAACTTTCCGATCCCCCGGATATTTTCATCCGTAACGGTTGCGTTGGGAATGATCGGCGTTCGGATCCAGAGTTTTGTGGGGTGGCCGTTGGATCGCATGTGATCGCCCACACGGATAAGGTTCTTCAAAATCCTGTCATTACGGATTCCGGTGAATTTTTCGTGTTTCCCGGGGTCAATTTCTTTTAGATCAAACAGCAACAAATCCGTATACGGCAGCAGCCCTTCCAGGACTTCGGGAGAACACATGCCGCAGGTATCCAGCGCCGTGTGAATGCCGGCTGCCTTTAACTTTTTCAGTAATAGCCGGTTAAACGGCGCCTGCAGGGTCGGTTCTCCCCCGCCCAGGGTTATGCCGCCGCTCGATTGTTCGAAATATGCGCGGTCTTTGATCACTTCTTTAAACAGGTCATCCACTTCCCATGACTTTCCCAGAAGCGCCAGGGCGTCTCCCGGGCACTCTTCGGCGCATAGACCGCAACCGGTGCAAAGATCGCGGTCTATGCGATTGCCGTCCCCGGTAAATGTCAATGCCCCTTCCGGACAGACCTCAAGACAGATTTTGCACCCGATACACTGGTTTGAGATCCAGTGGACTTGGGGATGGGGGGAAATACTCTCGGGATTGTGGCACCAGAGGCAACGCAAAGTGCAACCTTTATAAAAGAGGGTGGTTCGTATACCGGGGCCATCCTCGGTTGACATGCGCTGGATTTCGAGAATCGTGGCTTTAGGATTTGGGTGCGCCATGGCTAAAATTTCCCATGACTCACTCTCTGAATGACTTCATCTTGCAGCTCTCTGCCCACGGTTGTAAAGTATGCATTGTAACCGGTGACTCTCACAAGCAGGTGGCGGTAATCCCGCGGATTTTTCTGAGCATCGCGCAGCACATCCGGATCCAGCATGTTGATCTGTAAAGCGCTGCCACCGTTATCACAATAGCCTTTTAAAAACGCCTTGAACTTTTCCTGGTGCTCGGGGTCCCGGATCATCGACGGGTTAAAGGTGATGGTATGGCTTTCGCCATTGGGCAGACAGTTTAAATATTCGCCCCAATGGCCGTTGCCCTCGGCGGCCCTGCCGCCCATAACCTTGCCCACGGAGTTGGCATTGGACGTGGGCCCGTTGATATCCGCTCCGTTTGAAGGACAAATGGCGTTGGAAAGAAATTGCCCTTTGTGTCGGCCGTCGGCGCTGGCCGCCATGACGAAACCGTCCCCGGCCCAGTAGTTCCAGCTGAGCATGCCGGGCCTGAACTGCCGCCCGGTTGAGACCGTTTTGTGTTTCCAGGTCTCGTTGCACCACAAATCCATCACCTCTTTGGCCATGGCGTCGGCTTCGTCATCATCGCGCCCGTATTTAGGCGCTTTATTCTTAGCGAAGGCCTGAAGCACATCGTGTCCCTGCCAATTGTCTTTCAAAGCCCCGATGAGTTCGGCCATGGCGCATTTCTTCCGGTCAAAAACAAGATATTTGATGGCCAACAGGGAATCGACGGTCGTGGCATAGGTGACG
>JABGPV010000299.1 GCA_018644785.1 Deltaproteobacteria bacterium
CACATAGCTCACTATGCACCTGCCATCACGCCTTGATGACGAACAAAAGCTCTGCACGATATGCGTATATTATTTTCGTCCAGTTCCCTGAAAGCTGATTTAGACATCCTTTTAATAAATTGATAAACATTTATTTGTGAATTGTTCTAAAAAATTGCAGTATACTGCAATCGACTGCAATATTCCGTCATTTTTTCTTTATGATATAGAACCGCTTCCCTCCAAACAATAGAGGGATCGCGGCCAGGCCAGTGGTCTCTAAAGGCTTTTTTGTATGAAGACTGAAACCGCCGACACCCCAAAAGAAAATCCGTCCCCCTCCGAAAAACTTTCTCCGGACCCGAATCTCTCGATTTTCCGGCTTTCAAACGGGCTCACCTGCCAGCTTCGGCCCGATCAGGAAACGCCTCAAGGCACTCTCGAACTGCGACTCCTGATCCCATGCGGATTTCTGAACGAACGGGAAGGGGAATACGGGGTGGCCCATTTGCTGGAGCACATGGCCTTTTCCGGGAGTCGGCACTTTCCGGATAATTCTCTGCTCACATCCCTGGAATCCATCGGTATGCGGGTCGGTAAAGACATCAACGCGTGGACCGGGCCGGCTGAAACCATATTCGCCCTTTCCTTTACCGATGCTCAGGAGAATGCGGAGGTTCAGGGGTTCCGGATTCTCGCGGATATGGCCTGTGGCCTCACCCTTTCTCCTGAACAGATTCCAAGGGAAAAAAGCGTCGTTTTGGAGGAGATGCGCCTGAAACAGACCGCGTCATCCTCCAGAGAACAAAAGATGATGGAGGTGATGTTTCCCCATATCCCCGGTTTCAAACGCAACCCCCTGGGCGATCCCCACGCCCTTCGGCAAATTGACCGCACGGCGCTTCTCTCCTTTTATGATACATGGTATCGTCCTTATAATGCCATTCTCTTTGCGGCGGGGAACCTGGATCCCGCCCTGTCAAAAAATCGCATTGAGGATGCCTTCGGCAGATGGAAAGGCGCATCGCCCCAACCTTCGGCCAACCGTTTTACCGTTGCCAAAGGTCCTGAAACCGCCCAAGCCTTCATTCGGTACGATGACTCCCTCACCGAAGCCCGCGTAGATCTATTTTCAGTTCAGCCGGTACAACCCCTCAAAAGGGTGCGGGATTTCAAAAACCGGCTGATAACAGAATTGTCCCTTGAAATCGTGAGCATGCGGTTGAAGGCGAAAACCCATGAACCGGACGGTATCTTCCATTCAGCCCATGCCGGTATCATGGACTTTCATCATGCGGCTCTGCAGCCCTATGCCTCTGCCGGATGCAGGCCTTTCGATATGGAAGCATCATTGACTGTTCTGCTGAAGGAATTTAAACGGTTTCGAGAATTCGGGCCTTCTCTTAAGGAAATAGAGATTGCCGGACAATCCCTGCTTGTGGAAGCGGAACAGCTGTGCACCCAGACGCCGTCAAAACGCGTGAAATTATTGATGCGGGATATGATTCATGCGGCCCTCACCGATTCAATTTTTTTGTCGCCCGGCCAGTCACTGGATCTGATCCGATCGCTCCTGCCCGGAATCGGCACCCCGGAGCTTAAAGACGTCACAAAAAGATGTTTTGCTCCCCATAAATTGACCATCCTTCTGTCCATGCCATCCAAGCTCAAAGGTGAACTCAAGCTAAAGCCCGGGGGTATCCTGGATCTAAAGAACCAAATTGAATGCGAAAAGGCCACGGAATCTCAAGACCGGCCCCTTCAGGCGGCGCTCGGTTTTCTCACAAACCGGCGGGGAAAGATTGTGGAAAGGGCCGAGGCCCCGGATCTCAAAATTCTCTCCATTACGTTCAAAAACGGCGTGCAGCTTCACCTCCGATCCATGAATGAACCTGGGAATCAGGTCATGATCCGCATCCTGCTGCAAGGGGGCCGGATTAATGAAAGTGCGTCCGAAAAAGGGCTTACGGATGCGGCAGTGCTCTCTTTTTCACGTCCGGCAACGGGGCGGCACAACAGCCGGGATCTCTATCATTTTCTTCAACACAACCGGATCACGGTGAAGACGAAGGTCCTGGAAGATGGGGTCCAGGTGGCCATTCAAGCCACCAAAGAGAGGCTTGAACCGTGCTGCCGGCTGGCCCACCATCTCCTGACCGACCCTCATGTGGAAGAGAAGATATTGGCCCGGTGGCAGGAAATCGTGATGCGCAAAATCTCCGGGGAACAAAACAGCATGGACCGGGCCATGCGCGACCTTTTCCGAAAAACAATCTCCTGTCACGACCCGCGTTTCGATCCCCTGACCATAGAACAAGTCGCTGCCATTGACCGGGAACAGGCCCAGGCCTGGCTCATACGCCTGGTGCGCCACGCCCCCGTCGAAATCTCCATCGTGGGAGATCTGAAACGTTCAACCGCGCTGGAATTGGCGGAACAGTACCTTGGCACACTGGGTTCACGTCCCCGGCGGGTCCCGGATCTTGAAAAGAGATGTGGGCTTCGACCCATGATCGGCCCCCGGGTCCATACCCTCATCCTATCGGGCATGGCATCGGGCATGGCATCGGGCGAATCAGCAACGGCACGGATATTCATGGGGTGGCGGGCGCCCCCATGGCGGGCGGTACGGGAGCGGCGAATGTTTCACCTGGTGGCCCCGATGCTCAACAGTCGTTTGAAAAGGATGCTTCGGCAGGAACAGGGGCATGTCTACGATCTGTACTGCGCCATGCAAGCCAGCAAGGCTTACCCGTCTTTTTCATGGATCGGCACGTCCTTCTGTACGGCCCCGGCTGATGCAAAAACTGTAGCCGGACAGGCCCGCCGGGTCATGGAAGCATTTGCGGCAGCCGGCCCGGAAGAGAACGAACTGGCCGTGGCCAAACGCCGGATGGCCCATCGGGTGCTGAAAACCCAGGAAAAAGCAGCCTACTGGTCCCATATTCTGTCGGAACTGGATTATCATCAGGGGGGATTGAAGAGTATCAGGGGCGTGTATGAAGGCTACCGCTCTCTCACCAGGGAAGGCATCTCACAGGCGATGGAGCAGTATTTTACCAACGTGAATCGCTGGCAATTCATTGTCGCTTCGGAGTCTGTGTAACCTTGTGCCGTCGGAAAGACGGTCGTAGAATAGCCAAAATTTTATAAGGAGAATGCGAATATGGATAAAGATCTGAGACTGAAACCCTTTCATCTGGGTAACCATCAAGACCACAAGTATATGATCAATATTGAAGACATGCAAGCGCACCCGATCGATGAAAAGACATTCAGTTTTTTGCGGCAAGTAAGTGATAATGGCGATTCTTTTTCGAGATCACAAAACAATGAACAGCTTCAGGCCCTGGGCTTGATTTCCCAAAAACAGAAGAAACCGGCCCAAAAGACGCCAAAAGATCCCGTACCCATTGTCAATGCAGCCTTTTTTCTCACCCAGTCCTGCAATCTGCGCTGTGTATACTGCTACGGTGAAGGGGGGGAATATGGTCGTAAAGGGAATATGGAAGAAAAGACCGCTTTTCAGGCGGTGGATTGGCTGATTGATCAGTCCGGGAAGGTCAAGAAGATCCATGTGGGGTTTTTTGGTGGAGAACCGTTTCTGAATTTCCCCCTTATGGAAAAGATTGTGGCGTACGCCCGGAAAAAGGTCCATGAGGTTGATAAAAAGGTGGATTTTCACGCCACCACCAATGGGACCCTGCTGGATGAAAAACAGATCAATTTTATTCAGGATCAGGATATCAATGTCATGATCAGCTTTGATGGTCCCGAGGATATCCAGGATGCCCAGCGGCCATTTGCCGGAGGCAAAGGGTCTTATGATTATATTGTACCCAAAATAAAAAATCTGCTGGTGGTACGTCCTCAAACCCCGGGACATGCAGTCCTCATGGAGGGTGGTGATCCGAAAAAAGTCAAAGAGGCCCTTAAGGAAATCGGGTTTTCGAAGGTCTCCATAACGCCGGCCTCGGATTGTATGCTGACCTGTGACGCAAAAAATCCCAAACCGGGCAGGAATCTGCACAATGTCTTTGAAGCTCTCGAACAGGAAACCAAAACCTGGCTGAAGGGGATCAAGGCCAGGGACAGCCGGGCCTTAAAGCAACTGAAAAGCAGTTCCGATCTTTACCATGGGTTGCTTAGCTTTTCGCACAACAGGAAAAGATATTTTCCCTGCGGGGCCGGGTTGGGGCTCACAGCGATTTCCAGTGCGGGAGATGTCTATCTATGCCACCGGTTTGTGGGCATGGAGGCGTACAAGCTGGGAAATGTCTTTGATAAACACATAGACCGGGATGCGTACCTGAAAAGCCCCATAAAATTTGTGCAGGAATGCAGTGACTGCCCGGCCAGATATTATTGTGCGGGCAGTTGCAGGTATGACAATGCGGCAAGCACCGGCTCCGTGTTTAAGCCCCCTGAGGAGATGTGCCGCTTGCGTCGCCGGGAGTTTGAGCTTGCCGCTTATTTGAGCAGTAGGCTGGATGAAGCTGACCGGGCCTTTTTGCAGGAAGAGGATATTGTACCGCCCAAGCCTTGTCCCCTTGATTTTGGATAAAATTACTCTTTGGTTCGTGCCGGCCGGCTTTATGAGCAGGGAGGCGACGTGGCTCGCTTCCGGCAGTACGTCACCCGATGGACCCGCTGGTTGTGGGGTGTACTGGATGGCCTGATCTCCCGGAAAGGAGGCGTCAAACGTTACTGGGTCTACGTCCTCATAAAATTGCGATTACGCGGCATAAATCTGCGCGAGGCGTGAGGCTTCCCGGTCTATGACCGGGCGTCATCACTTGCATCGTTCGCAACTCTTCCCCATCATCGGACCTGGCGGCTGGAAAGACGTCTTTGAGGTTAGCATTTTTAAACCGCATCATTCAACGCGCATAAACTGCACGAATCAACTTCAATATCTATACACCATCCCCCCCCCGCCACGTTATCCAAATCGTCATCACTGAGTTCACCTTTTAGATTTGCGATCTCGTCTTTTGTAAAATCAAATCCTGCCCCTTTGACGTATTCCATGCGTTCTTCCGATGTAGCAATTTCCACCACGCTGTTCCTGAAATCCTCGTCGTTTCTCATCCTTTCTAAAAATGCTTTTGCGCTTTCAATGGACATGTGCGGTTCTCCTTTCCCGGTTTGGTGTTAAGGGTTTGTTCGGACAAATTACTGATAGCAATTATCGCAAGGACCATGACATACTTCATGATACACTAACATTACTCATAACCTATAGAAGTTTCAATGACTATTTGCCGATTCAAAAAATACGCCTTCCAAACCCTCCGAGTGAAAGCACCGAAAAGTGCCATATATTGTAAGCCACCTGCAGTATATTGCACTTTTGGAAAAGCGGGGACATCCTGCTATCGGTTTCCAGGCAGATAGCCGTCACCCTGAAATGGCGGACTCCCCCATATCATGGGCGGAAACAACTGTTTTTTGGTTCCTCATGCCTGTCCCCGATGATTACTGTCGGAAAGTCAATAAATCATAACGTCCCGCCATACCCAAAAAAGTGCATACATAGAATTCAAGGATTCAGACGCTGGTTAAGATCTGATCCCGGTTAGGCTCCTTAAGTTGTTGGTTGGCGTAATCGCTCGGAGAGCCACATGTTGACTAAGGTTTCCGGCAAAATCCCACGTGTGCGGGCCTGCGCTTCAACTTTAAAATAAAGTTCAGGGTCAATCGTTATTCGTCGTCTGCGCTGGGTCCTGACATCGAACTCAACCTCATGGGTTTGGTCCCACTGGTCAGCAAGGCTGTGGCTGTCCCAGAAGTTTCCGATCTCTTCCATGGTGCTCGCTTTTGAAATGGTGGTGGGCTCTGTTTCTTTATCTTTTTTCATAACGTT
>JABGPV010000003.1 GCA_018644785.1 Deltaproteobacteria bacterium
AGTATTCTTTCAAAAGAGCCATATCGACCCGCGGGCGATAATAAAATCCTTCCAGGTGGCCCAGGGTCACCAGCGTGCTCAGGTTCTTATACCCTTGGTCATTCATGACCAGCAAAACCAGGTGGTAGGCATAGGAGCGGCCATTGGGCGACGGTGAACGATCTCTTCGATCCTCCGGCGCCACATAGACTTCACAGCCGATAATGGGTTTGATGCCGGCTTTTCTCGCCCGGTCAAAAAAATCGACCACACCGAACATGTTCCCATGATCGGTGATGGCCACTGAATCCATTCCCAGGGCCTTGGATTTTTCCAACATTCGATCGATTCGAATGGCCCCATCCAACAGGCTGTATTCCGAATGAACATGAAGGTGAACAAAGGGTGAATCGCTCACGTGTTTTCTCCTCGAGCATGTTGCCACTGTAACGATGAATCTACTGTAAGATGAAAAAGAAATATGATACGGTATATCCTGAAAATCATCAAGCGTGTTTCAAAAAATCTCAAAAATCCAACAGCAAGCGAGATAAAGACCGTGCAGAAAAAAAAGGCGCGCAGCTGGGGCCACAACCTCAGGGAAGAAAACAGTGGGCTGAGAGAAAAAATTTCGGTTCTCAGAAAGGAAACAGCGCGCTTAAAGAAAGACCTGGAAAAAGCCTGGGAATTGATGGCCCATGTGCCGGGGGGGCTTTTTCTTCTGCAGCAGGAGACGATTGTCTATGCCAATAAGGCGGCCTGTGGCTGGCTGGGATACAGTCTGGAAGAACTTTCCGGAAAAAGCCTGTTGGATATCTTTGATCAGGAGGATATACAATCCATCGATGCGTTTATTCAAGGGGAAACCGGCATCCGGACCCCTGGTGCGTTATACTTCAAAAACAGTGAGGGCCGATCGGTTTGTTGTGCCGTGCACATCAACAAAACCCGTTACGAGGGCCGAAATGCATTGCTGTTAAATCTGATCGAAATAGAACGGAAGATAGAACAGGAAAAATCCATTCTGGAAGCCCGAAAGTTTGAGGCACTCAAAAGGGCGGCCGGGGCTTTTGCGCGGGAATGGGAAGTCAGCGACAAACCCGGGAACCCCCTTTCGGAAATGTTGAACGATTATGCGAGGAAGACCTATCAGCCCTCCGAGATATCTCCCCTGAATCTAAATGAAACCATTGAAGCATCGATTGCAGCGTATTGTTCGGCAAATGGGATCAATTATGGGCAGGATAATAATCCTGAGGATCAAATCCTCTTCAAGACCTCTCTCAATGCCTCATCGCCCATACACGGGTGCCGGAAAGATTTACACAATGCCTTTATGAGCCTCATCGCCAACGCTGTGGAGGCCCTTGAAGCTGAAGGGGAAATCTACCTGACAGCCGATGAAAAGCCCGGGCTCATCAACGTTTATGTGCAGGAAAACGGAATCGGCATTCATAAAAATGTGGTGGATAACATCTTTGACCCCTTTTTCACCACCAAGGGAGACGGGCACAAAGGCCTGGGGCTGAGCCTGGCCCGTGCGGTCATCGAAAGGCACGGTGGAAAAATAGGGGTAACGCGCCATGAAGCGGGGGGAGCGACCTTTCATATCAAACTGCCGCTGGATCATAGTCCGTTTAAAACAGACGATCGACCCAAAAAGAGATCCGTCAAAGACGCACGAATCCTGCTCATGGGGGGTCAAAACATCCTGATCAATTTGCTTTGCCGCTTTCTGTCGAGCAAACCCCTTCACATCACCCGCGTTGACAGTTATGGCGAATGCTTTAAAGCCTTGAAGGGCCGCCCGTTTCATCTTATGCTGGTAGATCAAAGTGAAAACCCCGAAAAGACCCCATGGCTCATTCGAAAAGTTTATCATACCCACCCGGATTTACCCATCGCCCTGTTCAATGCTTCAAACGGCGATGACGATGAACTTCCAAAAACCCCCGGAGCAGACCTGGTAATACCGAGACCTCTTCATCTGGGACGATTTTATTCGAGCATTTATCGCCTCATGACCGAGGGGAAAGCATCCCGGCCTCATAATTGATCCCCCTGTTCTGAAACCCTGGCCCTTAGTGCTTCAAGATGCTGTCCGTTATAATTCTCCTTGCGGTATCATAATCGGAACCTTTCTGACTGTTCAGTTGAGTCTGGAACTCAGTTCAGGGGCGAGTTACGTCAAAAGATTCTTCGGAATTTTGGCTACGTAAGGATCGCGGAAGATTTCGAGAACGGCTTGGGTAAAAACTGAATTTTCACTTGACATTGGAATGGCATGAATATAGTAATGGTACTACCAAAAGGTAAGGAGAAAATGGATGTTTCAGCCATATAAAGGCCGGCGGGCCTTTGAAGATATTGCGGCGCAGATAAAAGATGCCATTCTGAGCCATCGTTTGAGCAGCGGGGATCGGCTTCCGTCGGAGCGTGATCTGGCCGAACAGTTCCAGGTGGGTCGGGTGACCATTCGGGAGGCCTTTCGTACTCTGGAGACCATGGGCCTCATTCAAGTGAAGAAGGGGAGTAGCGGAGGCGCATTTGTGAGAATGGCCGACCCCGATGCCATGGCCTCCATGATTATGGACAGGCTACAACTGGAGGGGACCACCCATGATGAGTTTATCGAGGCCAGAGTGGGGATAGAATGCGCCATCATGAGCGCCGTAATCAAACACGCCACCCCGAAGGATCTGGCCCTGATCCGGGAGGATATCGATGTAAGCAACAAAATCCTCGGGCCGGAGCACGCCGAGGAGGTGGTGGCCAGAATGGTTGCCTTCCACATCCTTCTCGGAGAAATGTCCCACAATTTCCCCTACAAAATGATTATCCGCTTCATGATGCAATGGGCCATCAGAAAACTAAGAAATTGGGTACCCTCCCCGGAAGAGCAGGTGTATTCCTACCAATCCCATCAGGAACTGTACGACGCCATCGAGGCCAGGGATGACCCACTGGCCCAGCGTCTCATCCGGGAACACGTGGAAAATATGGGACTGCTGGTCTTGGAACACTCCAGGACCCTCATGTAGTATTAACGGAACATTCAGGTTTCAGGGCAGAAATAAGGCATGGGTTAACGGCGCGGTCAAGGGCGATCGTTTCCTGCACAAGCTTGGGAGGTAATGACCATGGTGAAACCTTATCTCTGGATGACGGATTTTACACCACAGACCGAATGGATCGATGGAAAAGGAGCCCTTCTCTGGCTCGCTTTCTTTTTTTCCGAAATTGGGGCCGGGGTCTATATGGTTTCCCTTTTCCTGGGATGGTGGGCCGGCGGTCTGGCAGGATGGCTCGGTTGCGCCATCCTTGGGGGAGGGCTTCATTTGGCCTATCTGGGAAGGCCCGCGAAGGCCTGGAGATCCATCCTGAGACCCGGATCGTCAGAGCTGAGCCGTGGCATCATCCTCATGGGGCTGTTTCTTGGACTGGGCGTGTTTCAAATGGCTCCTGGCCTGGTAAGCGGCCTACCCTGGGAGGGTAACACCCTGTTTTTCAAAATCGTCTTGAGCATCCTGGCCTTTTTCGTCATCACCCACGGCTTCATGACCCTCAGTTTTATGAGGGCCGTTCCCTTCTGGAATTCAGGAATCATGCCCGTTCTCTGCCTGGCCTCGGGCCTTTGGGTGGGTGGGCAATTCACAGTAGCCATGGCCATGGGTGCGGGAGATTTTCCTTTGGTTACAACCCTGGAGCCGGTGGCCCGGTGGTTCCTGTTTGCTTACGTGCTTCTGACCCTATTCTATTTCTGGAATGCGGCTCATGGGTTTATGGCTTCCAGACGATCCGTGGAGGTGCTTTTAAAAGGCGACCTGGCACCGCTCTTTTATGTGGGGATTGTGGGGTTTGCCTTGACAATTCCGTTGATCATTACCCTCTATTTTTGTGCAAATCCGGTGGACTCGGCCCGGGGGTTTCTTTGGTTGAGGGTCTTCTGCGCTTTGGTGGGTGATCTGGTCTTGCGGTATTGTATCCTCAAGGCGGCCCGGTATATGCCACTGATTCATTCAAACCTCCTTACCGGGACCCATTCCGCGTAGAGGGGGGAATAATCTATTGATAGTGAACGGACCTATCATCAGGAGGTGGGCGTTATGGTCAGATGGGGTATGGTGATCAACCTGCATACCTGCATTGGATGTTACAACTGCATGATATCCTGCAAACAGGAACATTTCCTTCCGCCCGGCATATTTTTTTCAAGGGTTCTGGTGGGAGAAATGGGAACCTATCCATCGGTCCTGAAACTGGTCTACCCGGTTCTCTGTAACCATTGCGACGATCCCCCTTGCGTGGATGTCTGCCCTACAGGCGCCACCCACAAAAGAGAGGACGGCATCGTCACCGTAAACCCGGACGTCTGTATCGGCTGCAGGAGCTGTCTCATGGCCTGCCCCTATCAGCAGCGGAGCTACCTGCCAAAAACAGATGACGAGTACTTTCCCGGCCAGGGACTGACCCCCTACGAGGTGGCGGGACAGGAACTCTCTCCCAAGGAAAAAGGCACGGTGGTCAAATGCAACTTCTGTGCGGAAATTGTGGATGAGGGAGCGGAAAAAGGTCTTGCGCCCGGGGTGGACCGAAAGGCAACACCGGCTTGCGTGAAGGCCTGCCCGGTGCATGCCAGGCATTTCGGGGACCTGGATGATCCGGAAAGCGACGTGTCCTGCCTGATCCGGAACAAAAAGGCCGCCCCTTTGCGGCCTGAATATGGCACCGAACCTTCTGTTTTCTATACTATTACCGGGTGATAGGGAGTGTTGCACAGCGGCATTTCAACATATTTAGGACATATGCGTAAAGAACCGACAGAACCGAATAGCCGTCAAAGAGGTTTAAACCTTGATTGAGATCAGATTTCACGGACTGGGAGGACACGGCGCCGTGGTGGCGTCCAAGTTTCTGGCCGATGCCGCCGCCAGGAACGGTTATCAGGCCCAAGCCTTTGCCTCTTACGGGGCCTTGAGACGGGGTGGAAAGGTGGAGAGCTATGTGCGGATTTCAGAAAATCCGGTTCGACCCCACTGTAAGTTGTATGAGCCCGATTGGCTGGTTCTGATGGACGATGGATTGGCCGAGGATCCGGCAGCCCTTTCCGGTTTGAAGAATTCAGGGAGCATCCTTATCAACAGCGGGAAAGCGCCCGCAGAATTTCCCGCCCTGGACCGCTTTCGGGTGGTTACGGTGAACGCCTACCAGATCGCCAGGGAAAAGGGACTGGTCCTGCCCGGCGGCATGCCGGTCATCAATACCACTCTGTTGGGGGCCTTGGCGGCACTACTCAATCCGGTACCCTTGAAGGCTCTGAAGACGGTCATTCATGAAGAAACGCCTAAACCGGCGGTCAACATGGCGTGTGCCAATGAGGGTTACCGCCAGGTGGTTTCCACCTCAAAAAATGGGAACCTGAACAAAAATGGGCATGCCGTTCCCCCTTCGGTTCCGTCCACCGCCAGGCCATATCCAGTGTACGATCCTCGGAAGATGCTCAGCTGCAACAGATGCCAGATCTGCTTCATGGTTTGCCCCAACCTGGCCATCGGCTTTGCAACGGACCCTTTTTCCCTGTTTGTTAACGACTCCGTCTGTACCGGATGCGGCATCTGCATCGAGGAATGCCCTCGGAAGGCCATATCATGGGGAGGCGACATATTAGAAAGGAAAGACAGGCCATGATTAAGATCATCACCGGAAACGATGCCGCAGCCTACGGGGCCCTCCTCTCCCGTCCTGAAATCGTCTGCGCATACCCCATCACCCCCCAGTCCCAGATCCCGGAAAAATTGGCCTTCTTTCATGGTAGGGGAGAGCTCAAAGGCCGGTTCGTGAATGTGGAATCGGAGATGGCGGCCCTGGGGTACGTGACGGGTGCGGCAATCGCCGGGACAAGGGTCTTCACAGCCACCTCTTCCCAAGGCCTTGCCTGGATGCACGAAGGCCTTCACTGGGCAGCGGGGGCCCGCCTTCCCATCGTCATGGTGAACGTGAACAGACCTCTGGGCGCACCCTGGAACCTCACCTGCGACCAGATCGACAGCTTGAGCCAGCGGGACACCGGCTGGATGCAGTTTTATTGCGAAACCAACCAGGAGATTCTGGATACGGTGATTCAGGCCTACCGAATCTCAGAGACCCTGTCACTTCCCGCCATGGTGTGTTTGGACGGGGTTTACCTCTCTTACCTGTCCGAGACGGTGGATATTCCGGATCAGGAGATGGTGGACCGATATCTTCCCCCGTTGAATCCCGGCCACAAGATCGAAGGTGGGGGCTGGAAACTCTACGACATCCTCCCGCCGGACCGGGACCCCCACGCCGGGGACTTTATGGCGGATCGCTACGAGCTGCACAAACGTCAATCCCAATGTCTGACCACCGCCGCGGCCTGCGATGATGCGTTCAGGGAACTTTTCGGGCGGGGATATGCCCCTGTAGAGGAATATCGCTGCCAGGGAGCCCATACGGTCCTGGTGATGTCCGGCAGTGCGGTGGGAACCGCAAGGGACGTGGTGGACCGACTGCGGGAGGAAGGCTACCGGGTGGGGCTGTTGAAGATCCGAATGTTTCGACCCTTTCCGAAGGATCTCATTCGGGAAAAGCTGAAAGGGAAAAAGAAGGTGGCGGTCATCGAAAGGGATCTCTCCCCCGGCCAGGGGGGTATCTTCTGTCAGGAACTGAAATGGGCATTGTACGGAGATTCCGAAGCTCCCGAGGTCTACGGCTTGATCAGCGGCCTGGGAGGGGCTGACATTACCCCCGATCTGATTACCAAGGCAGCTCGATTTGTGATGGCTTCCGACCAGTGCCCGGAAAACGCAATCTGGCTGGGTCTACCCAAAAGGAAAAATCCCGATGAGTACGATGAATCAATCATTACGATACAGTGATCAGGAGTTCATTCGACCGCCCCACGGGTTCTGTCCCGGCTGCGGAGCGGCCCTTGCCCTGAGGTATTTCCTGAAGGCTGTGGGAGACAAAGTGATCCTGGTTATCCCTCCGGGATGCTCGGCTCCCAGCGTCTCCTTCCCGAGGCCGAGCCTGGTGGGGGACGGGGGATTGATTGATGTGATCCACTGCCCTTTTGGTTCTTCGGCCATCTTTGCCGGCGGTATCAAGGCGGCCTTGGAGACCCGGGGAGACACAAAGACCCAAGTCATTGCCTGGGCCGGGGATGGCGCCACCTTTGATATCGGTTTTGGCGCCCTGTCGGCAGCGGCCCAGCGCAATGAGAACATCATCTATGTGTGCTACGACAACGAAGCCTACATGAACACCGGAAACCAGAAAAGTGGTTCCACACCCGGCGGCTCCAGCACCACCACTACCGTCGCCCCTAAAGATATCGGAGATGGAGAGAAGGATCTCCTCTGGATCATGATGGGGCATGACATCCCCTATGCGGCCACAGCCACCATCGCCTATCCCGACGATCTTATGGCCAAGGCCAGGAAAGCCGCGGGGATGAAAGGCTTTCGCCTCTTTCATATTCTAACGCCCTGCGTCCCGGGATGGAAATACCCACCCCATCTGACCGTGAAGCTTTCCAAACTGGCGGTCCAGACCGGACTGTTTCCCCTGGCAGAATACGAGAAAGACAGGGGTCTGACCCTTAGAAAGAAGGACCGGGGAAAACCTTTGGAGGAATATACAGGGCTTCAGGGTCGCTTCAAAGGGATGGATTCAGAGGAGATGGAGATATGGACGGCCGCCGTGGAGCGGCGATGGAACCGGTTAAGCCGGATTTCAGGGGAGGCGAACGATTCCTAAACGCTGAATCGGGGTTCCAACGGTAAATGCCTCGGAGGAATGGATGAAAAAGGACAAGGTCAGAGAGGACCGCTGGTTTCGAACCCAGTGTGGCAGGTGCTACGGCCAATGTGGCATTCAAGTTCGACGGATCAATGGCGTGGCCGTCAAGATCGAAGGAGTTCCGGAAACCACTCTGGGTTCAGAAGGGGGGATGTGCGGCAAAGGGAGCGCCGGCATCCAGGTCCTCTACGATCCCAACCGGCTGAACAAACCCCTCAAAAGGACAAATCCTGAAAAAGGCCTTCATGCGGATCCCAAATGGGAAGAAATTTCCTGGGAGGAAGCCATCAATACCATCGCGGCACGGGTCAAGGCGGTTAAAGAAAAAGATCCGAGAAGAATTTTCATCCAGGGGACCACCTGCCGGGTCATGCGAAATACCACCGACTATCTATTTCCCATGACCGTGGGACTTTCCTCCCCCAAAGGGTCTCCCTGTGTATGGCCGGGGGGCGGGGGGCTTCACTGTGGAAATGGGGCCCACGAAAACACAGGGATGGTTCACGCTTCCTGGTCCCATGTACCTGACTTCAAGCTATGCAATTACGCCATCTACTTTGGTGCCAATAAAGGCTCGGGATCCGGTCATTCCGCCATGATCACAGCACGCCTGGCGGCCGAGGCCCGCTCCCGAGGGATGAAATTCGTGGTTTTCGACCCCATGGCCAATTTCAGCGGGGGAAAGGCCAGTGAATGGATTCCTATCCTTCCCGGAACCGACGGCGCCGTCTGTTTGGCCATCACCAATATTATCGTTAACCGGATCGGCGGATACGACGAGACCTATCTGGCCACAAAAACCAACGGCCCTTATCTCATCGGACCGGACGGCCGCTACGTACGGCCCAATGAGAGGCGGAAAACGCCACTGACCGTTCCAGGCCATTTCCACATGGGCGCGCCCAAGGAGGTGGTGGGAGAAGACGACACCAACAAACCGCTCATATGGGATCCGGTTGACGGCAAGGCCAAGGTCTATGATGATCCCACCATTAAAGAATACGCTCTGTACGGCGAATACGAAGTAAACGGGGTGCGATGCCACCCTTCTTTTCAACTCCTGAAAGACCACTTAAAAACCTACACAACCGAATATGCCTCCAGAGTGAGCACGGTTCCGGCCAACACCATCGAACGCGTGGCCCATGAATTCCTGGAGGCGGCCCGTATCGGTAGCACCATCACCATTGACGGGCACGAACTCCCCTACCGGCCCGCGTCCGCAGTGCTCTTTCGCGGGGGAGAAGGGCATGAAAACTCCCACCACAGCTGCCTGGCTGTATCCATGCTCAACGCCATCGTGGGCAATTGCGACCTGCCAGGGGGCACCCTGGGCTGGCCGGCCCGATCTCTTGGGTTTCCCGAAACCGGCCGACTGAAATTCGAGCCCTACAAAGGGGTGGATGGGATGATCGAAACCGACAACTTCTTCACACGTCTTCACGGCCCATGGCCCCCCCATCTGCCCCACAAGGCGGCGGACCCGTCGCTGGAAAACATCTTCACCCTGGCGCCCTTCACCTTTGTATACGGGTCCAGCGATCAGGAAAAGCTGTGGAAAAAGGTGGGACTTGAGGATCACCGCTTTGAGGTCATGTTCAGCTACGGGTGCAACTCCATCATGAGCTTGGCCAACCCCTTTGTGACCGCCGAAACCGTCAAAAAAATCCCTTTTGTGGTGGTCTTCGAACTGTTCAATACCGAGCTCACCGAAGGATTTGCAGACATCGTGCTGCCGGATACCAGTTACCTGGAGGAATCCTCCTGGGCGGAAGGCTACGCCTTTAATTTCAACCACGCCTTTGGCATGGATGACTGGTGCTACCATGTTCAACAACCGGTGGTGGAACCTCAAAAGGAGAGAAGGACCACCATTGAGGTGGTCCGGGAAATCCTGGACCGGGTGGGTGGCACACCGGCGGCAAACGCCTTCTACAACTTCTTCTGCGAATTTGACGAGATCAATCGGCTGGACTCCCATGAAATCCCTTCCCAGTCCGAAATGTGCGACCGGGTGCTGCAACACTTCTTTGGAAAGGACCACGGTTGGGAGTACTTCAAAGAACACGGGTTCATCCGGTGGCCCAAAAAGGTGGAGGAGGCCTACTGGCGGCACTTTATCGACGCCAGGCACCCCATCTATCTGGAGTATCTGGTGGAGATCGGAGAGCGGGTAAAGGAGATCACTGAAGATGCGGGAATAGACCTCGACATGGAGCAGTACACGCCGTTGATCAGTTGGTTCCCCTGCTCCATTCACCGGGTGGAGGACCCTTCCTTTGACCTTTACTGTTTCTCTTACCGGGATATCGTTCACACCGGGTCCCATACCATGGAGCAACCCTGGTTGGATGAGGCCAGCCGCATGAACCCTTACACCTACAACATCACCATGAATACAGCCACTGCTCGTAAGAGGGGGCTAAGGGACGGAGATATCATTGAGCTGGAATCCACAAGCGGGGGCAAGGTTCAGGGTCCCCTGAAACTCATGGAAGGGCAGCATCCCCAAACCATGGGCATCGCCGCCTGCAGCGGACACTGGGCCAGGGGGATGCCCATTGCACGGGGAAAGGGCATCAATTTTGATACCCTCATGGCCAACGACCTGGAGCATGTGGACCCGGTCAGTCTGAATATCGAAACGGCCGCCAGGGTGAAGGTCCGCAAAGTGAGGAACGGAAAAGCATAAAGAAAGAGGGCACCAAAATGAAACTTGGACGTTACATCGTCGATACCCACGTGCATGCCCAGCGCCATGCGGCCGGCCCTGAATTCAAAAAGGCGGGGCTCACCGATTACAAAAAGATCGACTATCGGGAGCTTGCCAGGGTGATGCCTTCCCTTAAGACCTATGACAACTCCGAACGGCTTGTCTACGACATGGACTGCTACGGGGTGGACATGTGCATCCTCAGTTCGGCCTTTGGCATGAACAATGAGATCAACATGGCCCTGGTGGATCGATATCCCGACCGGTTCAGGGCACTGGCCTATCCCAAGGAGACGGCGGACAGGGCCATGGCCGGCGAGATGGAATGGACCATGGAAGCGGCCGTGGAAGAGCTGGACCGGCTCCTGTCCACTGGAAAGTTTATCGGCACCGGAGAAGGCATGCCCGCCAACCCCAGGGGTGTGATGAACCAGAAGACCTTGAGCCAGACCGAGCGCATGGATCAGCTCAGGATGGTGATGGATTTGGGCCGGAAACACCGGGTCCCGGTGAGGGTCCACAGCGGCAGTCCCATGGGCTATCCGGTTTCCTATGCCTTCTGGCCGGAAAACTTCCATCCTTCCTGGGTGCGGGACCTGGCCACTGAATACCCCGAGGTTCCCATCGTCTTCGACCATGGGGGCATGCAGGGGGGACGGTGGGAAACCCTGGTGGAAGAGTGTATCCAGGTGGCCGCCAATCACGACAACGTGTATCTGGAGACGGGCCTTTACTGGACCGAACTTTACTACAAGGCCCTGTTGGACCCGAACGTGGGTCCGGAAAAACTCATGTGGGGGACCGACTGGGGGGCCAGCATCCCCATCCATACCCAGTTGGGATGTGAACCCCAGAGTTATGCGGTTCAAATCCGAAAACAGGGCATTGTCACCCACCAGGTGGACGTGATGGGGTGGAGCCTCAAGCAGGTGGCCCGACTCAATATCAGCCAGGATGATTTGAACCTGATTCTCGGGGGGAACGCCCTTCGGGTCTACAAAATCGATTTTCCACTGACGCGCATGTTTAAACCGGTGGACTAAACGACCGTATCTTTTTAGAAAACCGGGGGCGCCGCCCCTGGAAATCGAGGAGATCATGCTCCCCAATTACACGGTTCTTGATGCGAATCTTGAGCTTCTGCCGGAAGAAGCGATCAGGAAACTTCAGTCCAAACGCCTGAACTTTCAGGTCCGCCAATGTTACAGGTTATCATCCTTCTGGCACAGAAAATTCGATGATATGGGCCTCACTCCGGAGGATATTGGTGGGCTTTCGGATCTCCATAAAATCCCCTTTTGCACCAAGACCGAACTCCTGGAAGACCAGGAAAAGCACCCTCCTTTTGGAAGCTATCTCAACGTCCACCCTTCACGGCTGGCCAAATACTTCACCACCTCCGGTACCACCGGCCGTCCGCTTACGCGGGTTTATTCGGATCGGGACTGGTTGTATATCAGACAGCGCTTTCAGCGCAGGCCCTTTCTGAACCATGGGGACAGGGCCGTGCTTCTGGGACCCACCGACGGTCTTCTGGGGCCCACTGCCGGAGCGGACAGCTGGGAGGCCATGGGGGCGCTGGTCATTCGGGGCGCCCGCTACAGCACCGAGGAAAAGATTCGCATCATCCACCGCTTGAAGCCCAAACTGGTGTGCGGCACCGCATCATTTCTCCTCTACCTGGCCGAGAAGGCCAGAAACGGGGGCATGCCCTTTCACCGGATGGGAGGGGTCGGCATCCTTCTCTCCGTTGGTGAACCGGGGGCTGCCATCCCGGCCACCCGGGAGCGTCTCTTAAAAGGATGGTCGGCCCAAGCGGTCATCGATGGGTTTGGGATCACCGAGCTTTTCCCCCTTGGGGGGAGCTGCCCCGGATGCGGGGACACTCATATCTCCAACGATTTTGTCATTGTGGAGGTGGTGGATCCGGAAACCGGAGAAGTCCTGCCCCCGGGAATGCCGGGCGAACTGGTGTACACCAACATAATCGGGGAAACCCAACCGCTTCTCCGCTACCGGTCCCGAGACATGGGCGTCATCGCCCCCTTTGGCCCCTGCCCGGCGTGCGGATCCACGGCGACCCGCATTGTGGGCGGCATTCAGGGAAGAGTGGATGAAATGATCTGGTACAAGGGTATCAATATCTTTCCTTCTTCGGTGGAAGCGGTGGTTAGGGGTT
Source organism: Deltaproteobacteria bacterium (assembly GCA_018644785.1). The sequence continues at coordinate 12,693 of JABGPV010000003.1, forward strand.
ACGGTGAACTCACTGACGAATTTGAGATTGTCCTTCGGCAGGATGGGGAGGTTCAAACCCTTTGGGTGAGGGTCGAAGCGGTTTCCGGACTGTCGACGGAAGAAAGGAAAGGGCTCGAAGAAAGGATATCCAAAAAGCTTGTGGAAGCATTGGAGGGGGTTCATGCGGGGGTGGAAATCCTGGATGAGGGGACCCTTCCCAGGACCGAATACAAAGGGCGCCGGGTGCGGGATCTTCGTCCCGGTTAGACCCACAAAATATATTTAACATCCAACAACCCATAAGGAGGAGAAAATGAAAAAACGAATTTTTTGGACAACGGCAGCCGTATCACTCTGTTTTATGGCCTTTGCTTTTTTAACCCCCGCCATGGCGGAAAAGCCCATCAAGCTGAGAATGTCCAGCTTTGTTCCACCCATGCACTTTATGAACACCAAGATCCTGCAGCCCTGGATCGATATGATCGAGGAACGCACCAAGGGAAAAGTTAAAATCAAGATCTACGCCGGAAGCGCCCTGGGCAAACCCCAGGACCAGTACGACATGGCAGCACGTGGGGTGGCGGACATCACCTGGGGAATCCTGGCCTATACGCCGGGCCGCTTTCCGCTGGTGACCGTCATGGAGCTTCCCTTCATGTCTCCCAACGCGGAGATCGGCAGCCGCATGGTTCAGCGGCTCTACGAAAAGGGTGTCTTCGAAGGTGAGTTTAAGGATGTCAAGATGCTGGCCCTGGGCATGCCGCCCAATATGGACCTGCACACCAGCAAGAAACTGGTTAAGAACTTGGCGGATCTCAAAGGGATGAAGATCCGGACCCCCTCCGCCATGATGGGGAAATTGATCAAAAAATGGGGCGGCGTGCCCGTGGCCATGCCGGCACCCGAGGTCTACATGTCTCTGGAACGGGGAGTGATCGACGCTATCTTCCTGGATCCCCTGACCCTCATGGGGATCAAATGCAACGAGGTCACCAAATATCATACCCGGGTGGGGATCTCCACCACGGTCTTCTTTTTCGCCATGAACCAGAAGGTGTGGGACAAACTGCCCCCCGATGCTCAGAAGGTAATAACCGAGCTTTCGGGTGAATATCTCGGTGCCGAAATGAATGGAAAGATGGCAGATCGCGCCGTGATGGGGGTCTACAAGAAACTGAAAGCCTCGGGAGATGAAATCTATACCCTGCCCCCAACTGAGTTGGCGGTATGGGAGAAGTCGGCACAACCGGCCTTTGGGGAATGGGTGAAGGCCATGGAAGGGAAAGGACTTCCGGGAAAAAAGGTCTTGGAAGAGGCGCTTCAGATGAAGAAGGCGTGTAGCAAGAAGAAGTAGTGTTTCTGGAAAAAGCATGGGTGCCCCACCGGAGTTTAACAGGTGGGGCACGTTTTTAGTGATCTGTTGAGATCGTGAGAGAAGCCATGGACATCAGGGAATCCGCGCAACAGTTCAGGGATATTGTTTTTCAGGTCAGCCGGGCCATCAACAGTGTGGGGGTACTTTTCCTCATGGCCATGATGTTCCTGATGGTGGTGGATGTGTTTCTGCGCCGGGTGTTCAACCAGCCGCTCACCGGTTCCTTTGAAGTGGTTCAGTTGATGCAGGTGACCCTGGTCTATCTGGGGGTGGCCTACACCACTGTCAAGAAAGCCCACATCAGCATTGATCTCATCACCTCCCACCTCTCTGATCGGACCTCGGCCCTGCTGGAGAGCATCGTGCTGTTTCTCTCACTGGGGTTCTTTGCTCTCATTACGTGGCGAAATATCCTGCGGGCCGAGGAATTGTGGACGGGAAAGGCCACATCCGTCCTGCTGACCATCCCGCTTTTCCCTTTCTACTATATGCTGGCCTTTGGGTGCGGTGTGCTCTGCCTGGTGCTTCTGGTTCAACTGGTGGAAGCGACATCCAGGGTCTTCAAAGGTTTCCCCGGCCTTCGGGCGGGCATCCTGTATTCCCTTCTGCTGGGCGTGGTTTTCCTGGGTGTGGCCCTATGCGCCCACTGGATCGAGTGGGAGGTGGACCCCCTGCTGGCGGGGGTCCTGGGGATCGCCATGCTCTTTATCCTCATGGCCGTGGGCATGCCCATCGCTTTTTCCATGGGACTGGTCGGGTTTGCCGGATATTGCTATGTGGTGGGGGTGGACGCGGGTTTCAGTCAGCTGGAAAGCGTCCCCTACGGGGTGGGTTCCGATTACATCCTGAGTGTTCTGCCCCTGTTTCTTCTCATGGGACAGTTCGCTTTCTATTCCGGTCTTAGCCAGGATCTTTACGATACCTCCTATAAGTGGTTGGGGCACTATCCCGGAGGGTTGGCCATGGCCACCGTGGGTGGATGCGCGGCCTTTGCCGCGGTTTGCGGTTCAAGCGTGGCCACCTCGGCCACCATGGGGACCGTGGCCCTGCCTGCCATGCGCAAATACAAATACGATGACCGGCTTGCCCTGGGGAGCATTGCGGCCGGGGGCACGGTTGGCATTCTGATTCCCCCCAGCATCGTGTTCATTCTCTACGGTGTGCTCACCGAGCAGTCCATCGGCAAACTCTTTCTGGCCGGTTTTCTCCCAGGGGTTCTGGCCATTGTTCTCTATCTTCTGGCCATTATCGTCCAGGTCCGTCTGAACCCGAAACTGGGCCCCGCCGGTCCCAAGGCGGCTTTCCGGGAGAAGCTGATTTCTTTGGGGCAGACCTGGGGCACCCTGCTCCTCTTTTCTTTGGTCATGGGCGGCATCTATTTTGGATTTTTTACCCCCACCGAAGCGGGTGCCGTGGGTGCCTTCGGCGCTTTTGTGATGGCCATTTTAAAAAAGAAGCTCACCTGGCAAACCCTCTATAATTGTCTTCTGGAAACCGGTCGAATGACCGCCATGCTGATCATCATCTTTGTGGGCGCCATGATGTTCAACTATTTTCTGGCGGTAACCAATGTGCCCATGGAAATGGCCCAACTGATCGTGGACCAGAACCTGGACCGCTATATGGTGCTAACGGCCATCCTGGTGGTCTATCTGCTTCTGGGCTGCATCATGGATCCCGGTTCCATGATTATCCTGACCATCCCCATTGTCTATCCCATGATCCAGTCCCTGGGATTCAACCCCATCTGGTTCGGCGTCATCATCGTGATGGTGGCGGAGATCGGGACCATCACCCCGCCGGTGGGCCTCAATGTATTCGTGGTCAAGGCGGTGGCCCCGGAGGTGCCCATCACCCGCATTTTCCGGGGGATTTTCCCTTTCTGGGCGGTGGATATGGTGCGGCTCTTCATCCTGGTGAGCATCCCCCAGATCTCCCTTTTTCTGCCCAACGTCATGCGCTAGATTAAAAAAATCATAAGGAGAAGCTAATTGGATTACGAAAATTTCTTACGCCTGATCAAAACACGAAAAAGTGTACGGCGATACAAATCGGAACCTGTGCCGGAGGGTGTTCTGAAAAAGATCCTTTTCGACGAGTCGGTGAAAGCCTTCCTGTGGGAGAACACCATCACCCGGATACCAAAATCCTGATGTCTAAAGGAGTTTTAGTAGATGAAGAGGCTGACCGTTGAGGAATGGAAAAAAGAAAACATCAAATACCCGGTTGAGCGGTTCGACGAAAAGTATACCATGTTTGCCAGGCCCCTGTGGGATGAGAAGGTCAAGCCGCTCCTCAACTGGGTCCTGGACCGATCCAAGAGCAAACGGAAAGAAGGGAGCACCCTTCGAGATCAGGCCTTGAGGATCGGCTCCCGCACCGGCATCATGATGCATCTTTTTGAAGACGATCGACCCAACCCAATTGCCATTGCCCGGGAGATCGGTGCCATCGCCACCCCGGAAAGGGTGGCCAGAAATATTATGGTTTCCCTGCCCCCTGAAGACGAAAAATGGGATGTTTCCGATCGAGCGACCCTGACCCGGGACATCAAGAATGCGGCCATCTACTATGGAGCCGACATGGTGGGGATCTGTAAACTGGACCGCCGATGGATCTATTCCCACTCCTTTGATCTGGGTTCCGGAGAGTACAACCCCCAGGAAATTCCCAAAGAATTCCAGTACGCCATCGTCATGGGTTTCGGGGAGGACCACCAGATGCTCCGGTATGCCCCCACCTATATCGCCGACGCTGAAACCAGCCTGGGCTACAGCCGAATGGCCATCACCAACGCCTATATGTCCAAGTTCATCAAGGTCTTGGGGTATGAGGCCATGAGCTGCTCCACCAACACGGTGGGCATGACCATTCCCATGGCCATAGAGGCCGGCCTGGGACAACTCGGGAGAAACGGCCTGCTCATTACCCGGGAATTCGGTCCGGCCGTCCGAATCAGCAAAGTCCTTACGAGTCTCCCCCTCATCCCCGACAGCCCCGTGGATTTCGGGGTGACGGAACTCTGCAATTCCTGTAAAATCTGTTCAGCAAAATGCCCTTCCAAGGCCATTTTGCCAGGGGAAAGGACCATTCGTGCACGAAACGCGTCAACCGCCCCCGGCGTGCTCAAATGGCCCATAGACGCAGAGCGGTGTATGGGCCAGTGGTCCCGCATACGCAAACCCTGCACCATCTGCATAAGTGTTTGCCCCTTTAATAAACCGAACAACTGGTTTCACGCCATGGTAAAGATGTTTGTAGATCGCTTTCGATGGGGGGATCCTTTTTATATCAAGATGGATAAGGTCATGGGTTACGGGAAGACGGCCGATCCCAAGGAATTCTGGGACAAATGGCAGCCACAGCCCGCAAGGACCGATCGGGTAAAAATGAAGCGGTAGTCTGTTTCGGATTTTGCTTGAACAAGGATTTTGTTCACGCGCTACAGAGATTCAAGCCATATTGCTGATTCCGAAAAATAAAACGAGGAGGAATTCATGGGAATACCCAAAGCACGTCTGATCGTGGACACCCATGTCCATGCGCAAAGGCATGCGGCCAAATTCAAGGATCGTGGGGTCAAGGGCGATTTCAAAACCCTGTCAAAGGAGATGCGGCTGATGGAAACCTACGACAATTCGCCCCGCCTCCTCTATGATATGGAGCGATACGGGGTGGATATGTGCGTTTTGCAGCCCGCCTTCGGCATGACCAACGAACTCAATGCCGAAATCGTCAGGAACTACCCCGACAAATTTCTGGCCATGTGCCTTCCGGTTCAGACCATGAAAAAGGCCCTTCGGGGAGAGCAGGAGTGGACAGCCGAGGCTGCAGCCGAGGAGTTGGATCATTTGCTGGGTACAGGCCTTTACAGGGCCGGCATCGGGGAAGGGCTCCCCCGCCATCCGAACCCTACCAAAATGGTTTCGTGGCCGGAACGGCTGGAGGAGCTTCGCCTCTTCATGGAAGTGGCCCGTAAACACAAGGTGCCGGTGAGCTACCATACGGGCGCCATCACCGGGTACAGCTCGGGCAGTTCCAGGCGACTTTCGGCGCCTGAAAGAATTGATCCCCTTCTGGCTTTTGATCTGGCGGCGGAATACCCTGACGTCCCCATCATCATGGCCCATGGCGGCATGCAGGGGTGGTGGTCAGAAAAGTTCATGGACGATACCTTTCAAGTGGCCGCTACCTTCAACAATGTCTATGTGGAAACCGGGCTTTACTGGGCCGATCTTTATGAAAAAGCCCTTGCCGACCCCAATATCGGCCCCCGAAAACTCATATGGGGAACCGACTGGGGGGCTTCAATCGTGGTATACAGCCGACCGGGACACCGCCCTTCCAGCTATGCGGACCAGATCAAACTGTGGGGACTTCCCAAACACCAGCCTGATATCTATGGATGGAGCCTGCGGCAGGTGGACAAGATGGCCGACAACATGGACTTGAGCCAGGACGATCTCAATTTAATCTTAGGAGGAAACGCTGCAAGGCTCTTCGGCATCGAACTCCCACACACCAGATTGTTCAGGGAGTGAATTTGATCCATGACGGAATCCATCATGAAAAAAATTGTGGCCATCGGTACGCTGGATACCAGGGGTGAAGAAATCCGCCACCTCGCGGATCGAATTGAGGACAACGGTTTCGAACCCCTGGTCATGGATGTGGGTGTACTGGGAGCGGTTCCCTTTGAACCGTTTATCACCCGGGATTCGGTGGCCCGGGCCGCGGGGACTTCCATCCAAGAGATCATCGCGCTTCGCCACGAGGGAAAAGCCATGTCCGCCATGGCCGCCGGGTGTGGCAAAATTTTGGCGGATCTTCACGAACAGGGCCAGGTTCAAGGGGTCATTGCCGCGGGTGGATCCATGAGCACCTCTCTGGCCCTGGAGGCTATGAAGGTCCTTCCCATGGGTCTCCCCAAACTGATCCTTTCCACCATCGCCTTTTCACCCCTCATTAACCCCGAATCGGTCTGCGCCGACCTGGCCATGATGCTGTGGCCGGGAGGGCTTTACGGTCTCAATACAATCAGCCGAAGGGTTCTGGATTCCGCGGCCGGCGCCATCTCGGGCTCTGCTAAAGCCTATATACGACAAGTGAAAACCACCCGGAAAGTAGTGGGCATCACTTCTCTCGGGACCAGTCAACTGAAATATGTGGAGATTCTCAAACCGGCCCTTGAAAAAAAGGGTTACGAGGTGGCCGTGTTTCATACGACGGGCATGGGAGGGAAGGCCTTTGAAGAAGCCGTTTCAGCCGGGCTGGTGGATGTGGCCCTGGACCTTTCCCTGGTGGAATTGGTGGACTATATAAACGGCGGTGCCACCACGTCCGGAAAGTACAGGCTCAAGGCGGCGGCGGAAAAGGGAATTCCGCAGATCGTGGGCGCCGGCGCCATCGGTCATTTTTTCTGGTTTTCGGGCAGACCTCTGCCTCCGGAGTTTAAAAACAGAAAACACCACCGGCACAACCAGCTTCTCACCATCGTGGTTTCAGATCGAGAGGATAAAGCGAAGGTGGGGAAACTGGTGGCCGAAAGGCTGAACCTCGCCAAAGGCCCCACCACATTGGTGGTACCCATGACCGGGTGGATCGAGGGAGACCGCCATCCCAAGAGCCCCTTTCACGACCCCAAGGGAGGTACGGCCTTTCTGGAGGCCCTGAAAACCCATCTCAACCCTGGAATCAGGGTCATTCCCCTGGATGGCCATGTCAATGACTCCATATTCTGCGATACGGTCCTCCAACTGTTTGATGAAATGACGGCCGAGAGGACACTGAGCTGAACCACCGGAATTACTGGACCAAACTGGTCTGAATGGTTATACTTGGTTCATTAATTTTTCAAAATTGGGGAGATCTAGAATTGAAAATTGGACCGGACTGTGTTCCCTGCATACTCAAGATGTGTTTGGGCTTTATTCGTAAATCAGGACTAGGTGATTCCGACGTAAACACTTTGTTCAACGATGTTCTTCAAATCCCCACGCTAAACGGAAAAAACTGGGATGTTACCAGCGCCACCGTTGTGGAACAAGTCATGAGGAAAATCTATGAGGTGCTGGGGAACAATGACCCTCTTAAAAAGCAAAAAGCGAAATTAAACCGGTATCTCATGGACCGCTATGAAATCTTTGAAGGAATGGTGCGGGACGCGAAAGACCCCCTTGAGGCCGCCGTCAAACTGGCCATCCTGGGAAACGCCATTGACATCATGATTTCCCTTGATTTTAAGAGGCTTGTAACAATCGTTAAAGAAAAGATGGAACAGCCCCTTCCCAAAAAAAGTTTTGAAGCATTCAAGGCGCAGATCGGAAAGACACGCCGCCTGGTCTATTTCGGGGATAATGCGGGGGAAATTGTACTGGACAAATTGCTGATCTCGACCCTGAAAAAATTGCATAACCTTGAAATTGTATTTGTGGTGCGGAGCCTGCCCACCCTTAATGATGTGACCCTTCAAGAAGCCCGGGAGGTAAAGATGGACGAAATTGTCCCGGTGCTACCCAACGGCATTGACGGCCCGTTTCCGGGGACCCAGGTGTCCCGATGTTCCCCGGAAGTTCAAGCGCTTTACACACAGGCGGACCTGATCATTTCAAAAGGGGGCGGCAATTTTGACAGCATTGAGGAAGATAAGGATGTCTTTGGAAAGAACATTAGTTTCCTCTTTCTTTCCAAATGCTATCTCTATGTGAAGCTCCTGAATACGCCGCTGGAAGGATCCATCCTGGCGAATTACTACGATTCCAATTGGTGTTAGCCGAACGGTAATGAATGCAGGATTGAATCAAGGCTTCAGTAGATACTTTGAAACGTTTGCTCAACCTTTTTGTTTGACGGAGATTCAGCTGATGGTTATCAGGCAAACTTTAGATAAGGGATTAAACTAGCGCTTCTGTATCTTTTAACGTTGATGCAAGGCGCCATTCTCTCTTTGCAAGAGCTTCCCAGAACTCACTGTCGCCCGCTTTCCAGGCAGGGCCAAACTTAGCATCATAGATGGGCTCAAAGGACTCAAGCCAGGTGGACCAGGAGTTTTCCCCTTTTTCTTTGGCCGAAAAAACATAACCCATAAAATCCGTGATGTTGACCAAATTCTCTTTGGGCACAAAAAAAGCCGCGCCTTTCTTATAGGACCTGATGGTATTTTCAGGACTAAATGCATGCGCTGTCAGTATGATTGCCTGGATTTTCCTTTCGTTGGCTATTTTCAACAGTTCGTAACCATCCACGCCCATGACATCCAAAATAGCCAGATCATAGTCCCGGGTTTCCAGAAGCTCTTTGGCATGTTGAAACGTTGTGGCTCTTGTGACATTGCACGTGGGCAGTAATTCTAAGAGGGTGTCCAGGACATCCGCCTCGTCGTCTACAATGAGAATCCGTTTCCCATTTAAAATACTAGTGTCTTTCATTATTGTTCCTCAGTGTTGCTCAGGCCCGTGTTCAGTTGATCCAAAAACACAAGTCTTACAAGGAGTTTCTCCATTGTTGGCTGGCTTCTGGTGGGGTGAAGGCGGAAAAGAAGCACAGATGGTCTAATTTATGAAGAAGTTTCCGTGCTGATCGAAGCCCCACGGGCACTACTTATATTCCAGGGTCCATCCCAATGTCTAGACAAAAAATTGACAAAGTTAAGATATTTGGATGGGAGGAGTCCCAACCCTCTGACGACTGAATAACCAGCTATTCAATTATGCGATCCCCTTAATAATGTCCCCCACGCCATCAATAACATAGGTTGGTCGGTAGGCGTATTTCACAAGATCCTCTTTTGAAGTCACGCCGCTCAAAACCAGGACCGTATCCATTTCCGCGTTAATTCCGGCGATGATATCCGTTTCCATCTGGTCTCCAATGAAGACGGTCTCCTCCCGCCCGCAGCTCAAACACCTGAGCGCATGGCGAATCATGAGCGGATTGGGCTTCCCCATGAAGTAGGCTTTTCTGCCGGTGGCGTATTCGATGGGCGCAATGGTTGATCCACACCCCGGTATGGGGCCCGAATCCGTGGGGCACAAAAGATCCGGATTGGTGCCCACCAGTTTGGCGCCATTCAACACCAGCCTGATGGCCTGTTGAATTTTTTCAAAGGAATAGGAGCGGGTTTCGCCTACCACCACGTAATCGGGCTCCACATCGTCAAAGTGATAACCCGCCTCATAAAGGGCATTGGTCAACCCCGCATCACCGATGACATAGGCGGTACCGCCAGGTTTTTGTGTGGCGAGGAACCGGGCTGTTGCCAGTGCCGTGGTGTAGAAGAACACGGAATCAACGGTGATCCCCAGACGCTGGACCTTTTGCTGTAATTCATGGCGCGACTTCTGGCTGTTGTTGGTCAAAAAAAGGAATTCCTTGTTTTCAGACATCAGCCATTCCACGAACTCGCCCGCTCCCGGAAGAAGTTCGTTTCCGTGATAGATGACCCCGTCCATATCACAGATAAATCCTTTCTTGCTCTGTAACGTCTCCATTATTTCTCTCCTTCGGGTACAATGTCATTTTCAATAATTTTCTTCGCGGTTTCATACTGTGACTCACTCACGGTGAGGGAACCGTCTTCTCTGGTGAAAGGTGGATCGTCAATGGTGTAAATCCGTTCGGGAAGCGTTGCCTGGCTCGCAATTCTTTCCGGCACATCCGGCACAACATCGATGGCTTTTTTCACCTCATCGGGAAATTTTCCCGGATCAGCGGTTTCGTAAATCACCGCCAGGCGCTCGTGACTACCCCCAAGGAACGTGTCCAGCGCCCGCCACCCGACGGCGCCGTGGGGTTCCATCATGATACCGTACTGTTCGTAAACTTCTTGAATGGCGGTGTAATGATCCGGATTGGATACACTGATGGACCAGAAATCCCTACGCATGGACTTAAGATCCGGTGGTGCATCCATGACCCCTTCCTGGATCACCTTTCCCGTTTCGTCCCGTTCATCGTAAACATGACCACCATAGAGGTCGATAAGCCGTGCGAAATTACTGGGATTAGATACAATCATGGCCGAAGATGGGGATCTGCGTGAAGGCTTTACCCTGTAGACATCCGTGTTAAGAAATTGCGGGAATTCATCATTTTCGTTAACACCGCATACGATCCGTTCAATGGGAAGACCCATTTCCCGGGCTACCACCGTTCCCATCATATCACCAAAATTACCGGAAGGAATGCCTGCAATCATGGGTTCGTCATATTCCGCCACCCGGGAGTAGGCAAAAAATGGGTAAACCGCCTGTGGCAGGAGCCGACCCACGCTGATGCTGTTGGCGGAGGTAAAGCGATCCGCATCATCAAAGAGATCTTTCGCAAACCGTTTGTCACCCAGCAGTCGTTTGGCCAGAGCCTGGCACACATCAAAATCTCCGTTCACCTCAAAGGCATAGACATTTCCTCCAAGGGTGGTCATTTGCCGCCGCTGACGTTCGGTAATGGACCCTTTGGGGAAAAACACGATATTTTCCACACTGTCCAGGCCGTGAAGCGCATCGGCCACGGCGCCCCCCGTATCCCCGCTGGTGGCGACTGCAACGATACGTTTCTTGCCCGATTTCTTCAGAAAGTAATTGAGCATTCGCCCAAAAAACCGGGCCGCGTAATCCTTGAAAGAATAGGTGGGTCCCCGTGTAAGCCACATGATATGGGTTCGACCGGTCAAGTGTTGCACGGTGGTGGGAATAGCGCTGTCATCATAGGCATCATCAAGCATGGCCCGCAAATCTGCCTCCCCCACCTCGGCCCCCAGAAACGGGTTCAGGACCTCAAAGGCAATTCGCGCATAAGGCATGCCATTCATGGCTTTCAGAATTTCCGGGGGCAATCTGGGAATGTCGCTTCTGGAAATCATATAAAGGCCGTAGTTGGAGGCCAAGCCGTTCATGAGGGCCGTTTCGAAATTCACACGCTCTTTTTTGTTGTTGGTGCTGTGGTAAAATTTAGTTTTCAAAATTGTAACCTTTCCTGGTTGTTTGTTTTCAGTTTTCGGTTGACGGTTTTAGGGAACTTCCAAAAAATAATCTACGCATCCTGTTTGCCCTTTTGACCGTCTTCTACGTTGTGATAACAGGCACATAGCCCACTATGCACCTGTCATCACGCCTTGAAGACGAACATAAGTTCTGCACGATATGCGTATATTATTTTCTTCCAGTTCCCTTACTGTGCCAGATATCCACCATCCACTGTTAGAATTGCCCCTGTTGTGTAACTTGAAGCATCAGAAGACAGGAATATTACGGCGCCGATAAGTTCCGATACCTTGCCGAATCTTCTCATGGGGACTTGTTTGACTATCTTGCGATAGACCTCCTCCGAACTTCTCAATCCGCTGGTCAAATCAGTTTCCAGGTAATAAGGGGCGATTGCATTGACGCGGATGTGATGTTTCGCCCATTCCAGGGCGAGGCTTTTTGTCAGAAGAATAACGCCGGCTTTTGAAGCGCAATAGGCCGGTGCGCGCGGAACCCCGGTGACACCGGCCGTGGATGCAATATTCACGATGTTCCCGCCGCCGTTTTTTATCATCAATTTGCCGATGTGCTTACTGCAGAGAAAGGTTCCCTTTAGATTTACGCTCATGACATGGTCCCATTCCTCAAGCGGGAGCTCTTCAGTGGGGGTATAGCTTAGCTGAGAAATGCCGGCATTATTGACCAATATGTCCACCTTGCCGTATTCCAGAGCGGCTATGTCGGCAATTCTTTTTATCTGTGCCTCATCAGATACATCGGTTTGAACCGCAATGCAACGAACGCCTTTATCCTCAACCTCCTTTTTTGTTTCCCCGGGTTGGACAATGTCGGCCAGAACCAGGGAAACACCACATTCGGCAAGCCCGATGGCGATCTCTTTCCCAAGACCCCGGGCTGAACCCGTAATAAGGGCTGTTTTCCCAGTAAGATGGAATAATTCTTTTGCAGCCACCATGTATCTCCAATTTCTTATTGGGAAGCGTATCTATGCCTTTCGAATCATGCACTGGAGCGATTTCAGGTCCGGATACCCCATAGGATGGGTTCCCTTTTGTAAGCATTTATCAGAATGTCAAGGTTTCCCGCTAAATCCGCACTTTCGCATGAGCCGCTGGAAACTGCTTCGATGCATGTCGACATCCCGGGCGCATTGAGAAATATTCCAACTGTTTCTTTCCAGCAGTGCTTTCACATAAGTTTTCTCAAATCGATCAATGGTATCTTTCTTGGCTTTTCTGAAGTCAGGCAGCGGCATGGAACCGTACTCGGCCAGCTCTGGCACATCCAAATCTCTGTTCCGGGACGTCCCACAAATTTCAGAGGGCAACTCGTTGACAGTGATCACATTCCCTTTGGCGGTAATGGCCATGTTTTCCATCACATTCTTCAACTCCCGGATATTGCCGGGCCAGTCATGGTCAAGCATCAAACTCAACACCTCATTGGACACCTCCCGGATATTTCTGCCGATCTTCTTGTTCAAGATTTCAACAAAATATTGAATCAAAGGGAATATGTCTTCCTTTCGTTCTCGAAGTGAAGATAGGTATACCGGAACCACATTGAGCCGATAGTAAAGGTCTTCTCTGAACTTTTCCTCCGCCACCAGACGCTTGAGATCCCGGTTGGTGGCGGCAACAATACGCACATCGGTTTTAAGATATTTCTCTCCGCCCACGCGCCGAAAGGTCCGGGTCTCGAGAACCCTCAGGATCTTGGATTGAAGAATCAGGGGCATCTCCCCCATTTCATCCAGAAAAACCGTGCCCTCGTCCGCAACCTCGAACAGCCCTTTTTTGAGACCGACCGCCCCGGTAAAGGCCCCCCTTTCATGCCCGAACAGCTCGCTTTCCAGCAGGTTTTCGGGCAGTGACGTACAGTCAATGGTCACAAAGGGTTTTTTTTCACGGTCGCTTTTTTTATGGATGCGCGAGGCGATCAATTCCTTTCCGGTCCCGGTTTCCCCGTAAATGATCACCGTAGCGGGTGTTGCCGCAATCTCGTCCACGAACTCAAGAAGTTCCAACATCCTTCTACTTCGGGTGATCAGCTCACCTTGTTGAGATCTGTCCACCTGCCCTTCAAGGAGTGCAATGTGATCCTTGAGTCCCACAATCCTGGACGCCTTGTTGATCACCAGCTCAACATCTTCCACATCAAAGGGTTTGGTGAGGTAATCATAGGCACCCAGCCTCATGGCGTTCACGGCGCTGTTAATGTCCCCATAAGCGGTGATAATGATGATAATGGATTCCACATCAATTTTTTTCAGCTCTTCCAGTACCTCGAGGCCGTGGATATCCGGAAGATTCAGGTCCAACAGAACCACATCCATGTGTTTCTGCATCAGGAGATTGATGCCTTCCTTGCCGAATTGGGCCGTATGCACATCAAATCCGTCACGGGAGAGGGACTGCCCCAGGTATTTTCGAATGTTCTCTTCGTCGTCTATGATTAAAACACTTCTAGGGGTATTCATGACTCTACTCTCGGCTATCCGCGATGGGCAGATAGATGCTCACCGTTGTTCCCAGGCCTTTTTCGCCCGTCAATTCCATTCGCCCGCCATGCTTATCAATATGCTTGCGGCAGATGGAAAGCCCCATCCCCGTTCCCTCTCCACGGGTGGTGTAAAAAGGCTTGAACGCCTGTGTCCGAACGGATTTTTCCATGCCTTTGCCCGTATCCGTTACGGAAATCAGCAACTCTTCAAGCATCTCTTCTTCTGGACCGGGGGGAAAGACCTTTGTGGAAATATTAATTTCGCCTTTCCGGGAGATGGCTTGAATGGCATTGAGCAAAACATTTAGAAAGACTTCATATAATCTGTCCCGATCAATAAAAATAGGGCGGTTTTCCCTGGAAAATGCCTTTTCGACCGAAACCTGTTTCAGCTCCATTTGCCCGGACAGGTGAAATAAAGCATCTTCAAAAATATCATCTATAATGTGGGACATGGACTTTTTCAACAGGGTTTGACTCCTTTTTTCGTCCAAAAACCCACGAACCGTATTTTGAATCCGGTTCAAATCCGTTATGACACTGTCAAGCACCTGGATGTTCTCAGGTTTTTTCAACGCGTCATATAGGGTTTTCAATCCCAGCTTGATACCGGTGAGGGGGTTGTTGATTTCATGGGCCAGGGTGTAGGCCATGTCTGCCACGGAAGAAAGCTTTGCGGCCTTGAGCATTTCCTTTTCCAGCTCCTTTCGAAGGGTCAGGTCGTGGATGAGGCTCATGACATGGGTAATTTCTTGTTCGGAATTGAAAACCGGAATGGAGATGGCCAGCAAATAGCGGAGTTTTCCAGTGGGAGAATAATAGGCAAAATCGTGATATGGGCTTTTTTTGCCGGACTTCAAGGTTGTTCTCAGGCGGGCAACAATGGACTTCTTATGGTCTGCATCAAAATCCGGCAAAAACTCCATGGGCGATTTTCCAAGGGCATCCGCTTTCTTAATGCCAAAAATCGTCTCAAACACATCATTTACAAAAATCACTTTCAACTGCCGGTTGTGTAAGATCAAAGCAGAATTGATACTCTGAACCACGCTGTAAAACACCTGATCATCCAGCACCGTTAAATCTTCCACCATCAATCCTCAACCTGAAATTTCGGCCTTCTTCATTTTAACCTTACCCTCGGAACATGCAGAAGCAGGTACATCTATTGGATTAAAAGATTTCAAATATCGCCGGGTCAAGTCCTGATAAATGGAAAGTCCGTATTTAATTTGTTTCAATTGGGATTGGCTCATTTCTTTCACCACCCGTGCGGGAGATCCCAAAACCACGCTGTGGGATGGAATTTCCGCTTTAAAAGGCACGAAACTCCCGGCGCCCACCATGCACTCCGGGTTGATTTTGACGCCGTCCGCTACAATGGCACCCATCCCGATCAGCACGTACGAATCGATCTCACACCCGTGCAGGATAGCGCCATGGCCGACATGTACATTTGGGTGAAGAATAACGGCGGTATCGGGGAATGTATGGAGCACGCAGTTTTCCTGAACATTGGATCCTTTTCCGATTCTGATGGACCCAATATCACCCCGCAGAACAGCCCCAGCGCCCACATAGCAACCGGCATCGATGTACACATCCCCGATCAATACGGCATCAGGATGCACAAAGGCCTTGGGATTGACAACGGGGCTTTTGTTTTCAAACTCATAATGAGGCATGCGATTCACCGTTAATCCTTATTTTTTGCGGTTACGGCACCCGCAATATATGCACACTCTTATCATGGTCACTATTACCTTTCAAGCACTTCCATAAGACCCTGATGACCTCCCCCACATCCTCAAAAAATGTCTGATTTTTCATTTCTCTCTCCACGACACATATCCGAACCGCCAAGATGCTGATTCGGGTCATGCGCTTTTCCCCCAATAACTTAAGGGACTCGATTTAAGGGTATTCGATTTTTCTATCCCCTCAAGAATGTCCCCACGCCTTTATAATCTCTTGAATTTCTGCCTTCCGCTCAGGCATCAGGTTTCCTTCATTATCCCAACCCTTGACCTGGTAATAATGATCGAGAAGATCTTCAAACCGTTCGCGATCGATCTTATGGCCTTTGGTATGGCCCGAAGGCATGGGGTCATCAAAATAGCGACCCGGCAGGGTGTCGTCCATCCTGCTCAACCCTTCACGCTGATTTATCATGCGCTCCAGGTCGATAACCCTTCGGCCGATCTCACGCATTTGGTCAGGGTTCAGCTCCAACCCGACGGCCAGCTTCATCATTTCGGAGAAGTGCTTGAAACCGAGAAGCTTGGGGCTGTTCCAACCATGGCATACAAACCGGCAGATGCCCAGGCAATCACAAACCGCATAAACAGTCTCGCTGAATTCAACCACCTTTTCCTTAGTTTCGTAAGCAGTCGGATCTCCCTCGATAGAAACACCATACACCTTTTCACGCAGATCTTCAGAGAGTCGAAGAATATCCAGGGTGGGCCTGTTGCGCAGATGGTCCGCACCCCTGGAGGAAACAGCGACGCCCAGAGCAAAGCTCTTAATGTACCGCGGATCATGCGGATCCGACTGCGGCAGGTTTTTCACGGCCATGAGATAATCGGCGGCCTCCGGTGGGAGCTTCCCAAGTGAAACCGTCTGACTGGAGTCCGCGAGCACGTCGCCGAACCCTCGTCTCCGGGAGATGTCAACCAGAAGCCCGCGCACCCGTTCTATGTCTCCCCATTCAAGGGGACCCTCAGTCAGATCGTCGCCGATAATGCCCCGCTGGTACAGTTCCATGGCCCATGGGATAAGGGTTCCGGCCGATGAGGTGTCGATGCCCAGGTCATTACAAAGGTTGTTGAGTTTGATGATTTCAGCCAGATCCTCGATGCCGCAATTGGCACCAAGGAGTGCAAAACTCACAAAATCCGGTCCTTCACCGCCATACTTGTTCACATGGCGACAATGAACGGTGCATTCGGAACAGGCGGTCATGCCTTCGATATGCTGCTCCAGTTCAGAAGCGTTCAACTTCGGAGACCATTGGTTCAACTGAGAGTTCTGGGTCCGCAGTGCCCCGAGCTTATTTGCGGGTTCGTATAACAGCGCCGTCCCCACTTTTCCGTAGATCTTGATAATTTTAGACGCATGAAGATATTGAGTGAGTTCTTTTCGGAGAGCGGTCAGGGCAGGACGGTCAGCGATTTCCAGGGGCACATCCCCCGCTGCGGTCACCGCCTTCAGGTTCTTGGACCCCATCACCGCACCCATCCCGCAACGGCCGGCCGCATTTTTTTTTGCGTTCATCACGGTGGCAAAGCGAACCAGATTTTCACCTGCCGGCCCGATCACCGCTGACCGGACCTCTTTTCCCAGGTCCTGTTCAATGGCCTTCTGGACGTCTGGGACGTTAAGACCCCAATAGGAACGCGCATCACGGATTTCCACCGAACCGTTGGAAAGGAAGAGATAGACCGGTCCATGGGCTCTGCCCGTGATCACCAGCCGGTCAAAGCCCGATTTTTTCATTGCAGCGGGGAAAAATCCGCCCATGTTGGAATCCCCGAGGATGCCCGATTCCGGGGATTTTGCGGAGATACTCATTCTTCCCGAGTTGGGAACCGGGTACCCGGTCAAAAGCCCGGTCCCGAAGATCAGGACATTTTCAGGCCCCAGGGGGTCGGCGCCCTCCGGCAGCATTCTGTACAGGTAGGCCATGTTGGCGCCACGGCCACCAAGCAAGTCACGGACAAGCTTTTTGGGAGTATTTACAACTTTGACCGTACTCGCGGATAGATCGATGAAAGCCGTTTTGCCGACGATTGTTTCCATAACAAATTTCGGTCCTGTTTTAACCTCCCGACAGGATCATGTGAAAATCAACATGGTCGCCGCCATGGAGTCTGAATGTATTTGCTTTTGCTGGGGGCACGACTTCCCCGTTGACCATGACCAACAGCGCCCCCTCGGAATCGGCCAACTTAACGCCCAGTCGACCCGCCAATTCTCCAAGGAAAATCGTAGTGTCCGAGGCATCACCAGGGAATTCAACTTCGGTGTCCCTGGCGCCGACATCACGGCACATGGGCTCCCCAAGCGTCACTTTTATTAACATAGGCTCCATGGCTGAATGACAAAACCGTCATCGCAAAAATGCCGCCGCTGAATATAAGCGCCAGCATAATCCATACCTCAGGTTTTCATGTTTTGCGGGTGCGGCCAAAGCCATACCCGCAGATCATGACTTTATTTCCTTTCAAGCACTTCCACCACCCCCACATCCCCGTTGATGCGGACGATATCGCCATCATTGATGGAATTGGTGGCATTCCACGTACCCACCACCGCCGGAATATTGTATTCCCGGGCCGCAATGGCCGCATGGGTAAGCATCCCGCCTGTATCGGTCACCACACCACCGATTTTCACGAACAGTGGTGTCCAGGCGGTTCCCGTGTAGGGGCAAACCAGAATTTCGCCGGACTTGACCTTCTGGAAATCCTGATAATCCATGACCACCCGGGCCGGCCCTTCCACCATGCCGGGCGCCCCCGGAAATCCTTCAAGCCGCTCTTCCACTTCTTTTTCGCCCTTGGGATGCAGGATGTCGTCAATGATGCCGAACACCTTGATCCCGATGGGATCGGTCATTTTTTCCGGGATATTGCCGAAGGTAAGCGGCGCATCGGAATCCGCTTCGGCCATTTTGCAGTCAACCTTTCGCTCTTTCACCAGATTGGGAACCATGGCCCCGTAATGATATTTGGCAATTTTTTCGTTGAGGGCCAGGGCTTCCATAATTTCAACCAGTTCATGAAAATTGAGAAAATTCACGTCTTCAATGCTTTCCAAAAGCCTTCTCTTGTAAAGTCGTTTGCCGCAGGCAATCACCGCGTTTCTCATGGCCGCCGTAGACCCCTGGTCAATGTAAAACCCATGGTCTTCCTGAAAAGCGTAAACCCCCTGGGCGGCTTTGAGCAGATGCCGGAATTTCTCCCTGGCATCCTCATCCGGCAGACTGGCTGCAAATTCTTCTATGGTCTGGTCCCGTTCTTCCCTGATTTTCCTTTTGGATTCGGAAAAACTCCATCCTGAATCAATTCGCTCATAATAGCTCTGGATGGTATCCAATACGGGAACCGGATCTTCAGTCCAGGTGGGCGTGGTAATATCCAGGTGTGCCGCCACAACGCGATTGCCGTAGATGGAAAGAAAATTCTGGAATTTTTCAACCCAGGGCCGTGCTTCGGGTTCGGCCACCAATGTGGCCAGAAGATCCGTCGCCTCCGTATTCAGGATCAATTCTCTAATCCCGCATTCTACCCCGAACTTGGCAAGTCCCCACAATTCTTCATCGGTCTGGGTGGCAATGCTTTCAAAACCTCGAAGCATGATCACGAAGTCTTTTTCTTCAAGATCGTACTTTTTGCAGAAGTCTTCAAAGGTGAAATAAACTGCGTCTGCCGGATACATCAGGGTAAAGTGGATTTCCCAGTTGCGCCGGTTTAACCTTTCGGCCCGTTTCAGGTGTTCACACAGATGAGGCAGAATCAGTTTATCCGTATCCACCCCATTTAAAGTATTCAGGTTTCTAATCACTTCCTGAATCAGTTTCTGATAGTATTCCTTCCAGTTGTCGATACAATATCCCACCAATTCCCCGAACTTGGGTTCCCGTTTGCCGATCTCTTCAGGATCATCAATCAACGCAAATCCGATGTAAACCCTGCCCTTGTATATCTTGACATGGCCGCCCTTGGACGGGGGGAGCTGGGTTTCTTCCGCGGCCACGTGATAACCCCAGGCATGGTGGGACTGGATGGTGGTCATGCCCATGGGCGATATGGCATAGGGCTGGTGCAGATCATCCCTGAACCAAAAGATCGATTTGTCAAAATCCGTTTCCGGCCTCAATGTCCTTAAAGAACTGATGCTTCTGTCTAGCATTTTTAGTGCCTCCCTTGTCTTGATTGAAGGTGAAAAAAATCGCTCCCCTATTGACGGCGAATCGGGAACAGTTCCCATCCCAACTTCTCCTGAAGGGTGCCCACAATTCCTTTTGGAGCAAAAAAGATGACCCCAATGGTAACACCCCCTAAAATGATCAGGTTATAACCTACAAATTCCGAGAGGAATTGCTGTAGAAGAACGAAAATAACGGCCCCGAGAATAGGCCCTTCGATGGTCCCGATGCCCCCGATAATAACAATAAACAGAAGGTTGACGGTCCAGCTGATACCAAAAGCCTCAAACGGCTGGATGAATATGGCGTTGAGATACAACACCCCGGCTGCCAACCCCGTGACAAAGGCGCTCAGGAGGAAACAGATAAATTTACACCGAAAGATATTGACGCCCAGCGTCTCGGATGCCTTGTCGTCGTCCCGAATGGCCATCAAGGCCAGGCCAAGATTTGACCTGAGCAGGAAAAAGACGAGTGCAACGGAGCTTACGCATAGGATTAGCCCTGCATAGTAGACACCGGACATGCTGAGTTTGTAGGCCGGCTGAATAAACATACCCATGCCATATTTCACATACCCCCAGTTGCTGAAACAAATCCCCAGGGCCTCTGCAATAACCCACGTGCCGATGGCAAAATAGACCCCTTTCATGCGGAATACGGACATGGATATGAGCACTGCAAGGATCACGGACATGAATCCTCCCAAGAGAACGCTGAGGTAGATGGGAACCCCAAAGTACACGGAGGATACTGCCAGGGTATATCCACCTAATCCGATAAACATCTGCTGTCCCAGAGAAACCATCCCCGAGTACCCCGCAAGAAGGTTCCACATGGAAGCCAGGGTCACATACAGGCAAACAAGGAGACCCACATTAATCACATACCGCGATGCCCACAGGGGCATGGTCACCAGAAATGCCAGGAGAACAACGATGAGAGTCAGCCGGGTCCGATTGGTCAGCATCAGGATACTACCTCCCACCCAGGAGCCCCTGGGGCCTTACGGTCAGAATAATGAGCAGAATAATGTAGCCGCTCAACAATTGAAAGCCGGGGCCGAGAATCCGTCCACCGAACAATTGAGAAACACCCAGGATGAGACCTCCGACAAAGGTTCCGGGCAGACTCCCCAAGCCCCCGATAATGACCACTCCGAAGGCGATAATCAGGTATTGTGTGCCGGAGTGAGGGTAAAAGGTAAAGGTCATGCCCACGAGCACACCTGAAATGGCGGCCGTAACAGCTGCAATCCCCATAGCATAAGCGTAGACCTTTTTGGGGTTGATCCCCATAAGTTTGGCCGCGGTTTCGTTGTCCGCCGCGGCATTAATGGCCCATCCCATATAAGTCCGCTTCATAAACTGTTGAAGTGCCATTAAAACGAGCGCCCCCACGCCAAAGTTTACCAGGTAAATGAGGGGAATGTTAAACAGGCCGAAAGCGTCCACGCTCTTTATGACCAGGGTCGTTTCCAGGGAACGCGCGTCGGGCGTAAACGTCAGCAAAAGGGTGTTCTGGATGATAATGGAAAGCCCGAAGGAGATCATGAGAAACGGTTCCATTCCCCGCTGCATAACCCGGTTAAAAAGAAAGATTTGAATGAGGTACCCGATGAAGAACATGAGCGGCGCCACAAGAATGAGGGTCACCAGGGGGTGCAGGCCCAGCACCTGAAGAAAGAGAAGACTGAAATAGCTTGACAGGATCATCAGATCGCCGTGGGCCAGGTTCACCTGTCGCATGATGCCAAAGACCATGGAAAGACCAATGCCCACAACGCCGTAAAGCCCCCCCAATAAAATGCCATTGATCAATGGTTCCAGGTATTCAATCATGTTGTTTCACCACAACCTCCCCCGCTTGAAAACCTTTTCTGTACTGACCCTGTTCAAATACCAAAATAGGCCTTTCTTACGGTTTCCTCGGTAAGGTATCTCGGGTTTCCTTTGAGTGTCACTTTCCCTTCCTGAAGAATATAGGCAAAATCGGCAACCTTGAGGCTTCGCTTGACATCCTGTTCCACCAGGACCACTGTCATTCCTTCCTGATTGATTTTCTTGACGGCCTTGTACAGCTCTTTGACCACCAGAGGACTCAACCCCAGAGAGATCTCATCAAAAATGGTGAATCGCGGTCGACTCATGAGGGCCCGACCGATGGCCAGCATCTGCTGCTCCCCCCCGCTCAGATCGGTTCCCTTCTGGGAAATCCTGGCTTTCAGAGATGGAAAAAACTGCAGGATGTTCTTTAGGGTTTCGACACACTCTTTTCGCGCCCTGGGCGTATAAGAACCGATCATCAGGTTTTCTCGAACCGTCAGGCTTGAGAAGATTTTTCGCCCTTCAGGAACGAGAGACAGACCCAGGTCCACGATGAGGTGGGGTGAAAGGCCGTCAATCCTTTTTCCATCAAACAAGATACTCCCCGAACGACTCTCAAGAAGCCCGCATATGGATTTTAAGAGGGTGGATTTTCCGGCGCCGTTGGCGCCAAGTACCGATACAATCCGGCCCCTGTGTACTTCAAGGTTGACCTTGAAGAGGGCCTGAAGCTCGCCATAAAAAGCATCTACCTCTTTTAACTCGAGCACGGGCATGGCTAATCCTCATCCCCCAAATAAATCTTCTGAACATCGGGCGAGCTGAAAGCATCATCCGGACTGCCCATAAAGAGCCTGCGACCGAAATTCATGACCAGCAGCCGATCAGGGCCTTTTGTCATGGCCATGATAATGTGCTCCACCCACAGAACCGTAACCCCTTCCTTACGAACCCCATGAATGATCCTCAGAAAGTCTTCAACCTCCCCCTCGGTGAGGCCACCTGCGACCTCGTCCACCAGTAGAATAACCGGGTTGGTCGCAAGCGCTTTGGCAAGTTCCAGGCGCTTGCGGTCCAAAAGGGGAAGCTTCCCCACCAGGGTTCCGGATTTGACGGACAATTCGGTTTTCTCAAGAATCCCCTCACACCGCTTTTTCGATTCTTTATAGGATTTTCCGGCGCCGTAGATGGATCCCACCAGAAGATTTTCGAGAACGGTCATATTCAGAAAAGGCCTGGGAATCTGATAGGTGCGCGCAATGCCCATGCGGCATTTCTTGTGGGTCCGGGCTAAGGCGACATCCTTCCCATTGAAGATAACTTCCCCGGTGTCAGGTTTGATCTCACCGGAAATAAGATTGAACAGAGTGGTCTTTCCCGCACCATTGGGACCAATGATGCCCAATATCTCACCTTTTTTCACATTAAAGCTGAGATCGTGAACGGCCCTCACCTTTCCGAAGGACTTGCTTAGCTTATTGACCTTCAGTATATCCGGCATCTGCAAATCCTCATGGTTAACGGCGCCATAACTCCTGATGAGTGCTGGTTGACGGGCGAACAAAAGAAAAAAACATTCAACACTCGGGAAATGGGGAATGATTTAGAAAGGCCCTCCCTAAAAACTTCAGGGACGGCCCTTCATACGCCTTACCCGGGAATCGGGAAAATCATTTTGCCGGTAGTCGGGATATTGGGGGACTCTTTGTCATAGGTAATCTGCAGATCCCAGGGCCATTTTTTGCCCTTTATCCACTGCCCCCCCACCACCGGGGTTATGGCATAATTTTGTTTGTTGAATTTAATGGGTCCAACGATGGTGTTCAGATCCGTTTGCGCCAGGGATTCCCGGACTTTCTTTTTGTCCAGTGAACCGGCTCGTTTCAGAGCGTCCGCGGCAATCTCAAAAGCCGCATAGTCGAAACCCAGGGGCTGGGTCCATTCCCTTTTCGTATCTTTGGTCCATTTTTCAGCTAGATCCTTGCAGGACATCCCGTTCAAAGAGGACTTAAATGGGTGCCATGGTGACCACCAGATTTCAGAACTGAGACCGTTTGGAAGGTTGCCGCCAAGGGCATTTACGGCTGCCGGGAAAAGGATCGCCTTTCCGATGGTGGCGATTTTGGGAATAAATCCCTGTTGGTGGCATTGGCGCCAGCAGGTAGCCCAGTCGGGTGGGATGGGTACGCCGGTAAGGATCTCCACCTTTTCCTTTTTCCAGGTGCTGATAAAACTGCTGAAGTCCTGCATGCCGTATGGAAAGCGGCCCACGTCCACCACCTTGTATCCCATGGTCTGGAGTTTTTTGGTGAACTCCTGGGCCCACACCGCCCCGTCAGGATCGTTGGGCCAAAAACCCCCGACCACCTTATTGGTCTTTGAGGCGAATTCATTCCACATGCCGGTAAACGTCGTGATGAGCTGACCCAGGCTCCAGAAATAGTGGAAAGACCATTTGTAGGGTCCGCCGGTCAACCAGGGCTCGATAGGGGCAACCGAAGAAATGGCGGGAACCTCATACCTTTCACACATGGCATCCACCGGGTTCACCGTATCCGGCGTATGCAGCACGATCATAAGGTCCACCTTGTCCTGCAAAATCAATTTAGAGGCCACCTGGGCCGCCTTGGTGGGGTTGCTCTCCGTATCCACCGACTTGATTTTGATGGGAAGTTTTTTACCCAGATCCTTGATGAAGATCCCGCCATCCTTGTTGATTTCCTGCTCCACCAGCTTGTCCGCATATCTCGAGGTCTCACCAAAGGCGGCTATGGGACCTGTCGCCGGTGTGGGATGGCCGATCAGGATGTAATCCCTGGCCGCGTGAGATGTTCTGGGTAAAAGCAAAGGCGCTCCTGCTGCTGCAATGCCCGCAGCGGTCACGGATTTAATAAAATCTCTCCTGGTTAGGCCATTGTGCAAAATCTCTTTTTTCCCCATAGTGTCTCCTCCGATGACGTTGCCGCAGCCTCAATTACTGCGCTGGTTAATTAGGTTTCCAGTGGGAAGGGCTCTCTCTTCAGTTCTCTTATCATCTCCTTTCAAAAAAATATTCCGGGACTATTCCAGGTGAAACAGCCTGACGGCATTGCCGCAAAAAACCTTCTCTTTATCCTCTTTTGAAAATCCCATTTTGTCGATCATGGCCAAATTGTCTTCTACCGTTCCCGAAGCCCTGTGGGGGTAATCCGTGCCAAAGAGCAGACGGTCAATCCCCATATATTCGTGGGCGCATCGGATTGCGGGAACGTGCATGGCCAGGGTATCGATGTACACATGCTCCCGATAAGCCTCGGAAGGGATACGGGCGGCCTCTATTTGAACCACTTTTTTGTAACGCTTAAATGCCGTGTCGATACGGCCCATCATGTAAGGGGCCATGCCCCCCAGATGGGAATGGATCACCTTTAATCCCGGCAGCTTTTCAAAAAAACCCTGGAAGAGCATCAGGGTGAGCACCATGGTCGTGTCCAGGGTGAACCCGAAAAGCTGAAGGGGCAATCCAACCTTTTGCATGGCATCCGTGGTAAGGGGCCTGAAGGAGGGATGAATCTTCACCGGCACACCGAACCCGGCCGCCTTTTCAAAGATGGGATAGAACCGGGGGTCCGTGGCCAGAACGCCATCGATGCTGGAAAACATCTGGAAACCTTTTGCCCCCAACTCCTGGTAAGCCCGGTCCATCTCTTTTAAGGCTTCGTCAATGTCTCCCGGAGGCAACGTTGCCAGAAAGTAAAAGCGCCCCGACCCGTCTTTGCAGATTCCCGCAAAAATGTCGTTGATTTTTCCGGCCCACTCAATGCTTTCCGAAACCGGAAGTTCCGCCACTCCGGGGCAGGTATGGGAGAGGACCTGCACGTCGATACCCGCAGCATCCAGATCCTTCACCCTGGCCTCAATATCAAAGTCGCCGGGCTTGTCCACATGGCTGGTGGCCAGAGCCCCGACCTTGGCCACGCCCGACTGAGGGCCGGTCCACTCGAACTGAGGTTCCTCAGTCCTCTGGGCCAGGTAATCCAGCCACGGCCTCGAATAGAAATGGTTATGGATATCAATCACCTTGATGCCGTCTTTCATATGGATCCCTCCCCGGATAGATTCCTGTTCAGCCTGTTTTGACGCCCCAGGTCTTTACTTGAGCAAATACCTGGCGATTAGAAGCTTCTGAATCTCTTCGGTTCCTTCCTCAAAATGATACGATCTGGCATCCCTGAAATGCCTTTCCATTGGGTAAGCCTTTGTATAACCGATACCCCCATGGATCCTCAAAGCCAACTCCGATACACGGGTGAGGACCTGTTCGGCGAACAGTTTCGCCATGGCCGCCTCTTTCACGATGTCCTGGCCCTGATCAAACTTCCAGGCCGCCTGGTAGGAAAGCGCTCGGGCCGCCGCGATTTCGGTTCCCATCTGGGCGATGTTATTCTGAATAGCCTGGCGTCTACTCAACAGCTTTCCAAAAGTGGTTCGCTTTTTGGCATAATCGATGGCCAGATCCAGCATTTTCTGGGCCAGGCCTATCTCACAGAATGAAATGGATATGCGGCTTAAATGAAGCATGCCGAACGCCACGTCCAGGCCCTTGCCTTTTTCACCCAGAATGTTGGATGCGGGCACCCGACAATCCTTATAGATGACGCTGTGATGTCTGGGGCCCACGCACCCCATCATTTTTTCCATGGGTTTGAGGACCAACCCCTTGCATGGCGCATCCACCAGAAAGGAGGTGATCCCTTCCTCGGTGGCGGCAAAGGCATAGATGAGTTTGGTGTATCCGGGGAAAAGAGTAATGAGCCACTTCTGACCGTTCAGAATATAGTCATCCCCATCCTTTACAGCCTTGGAATTGATGTCTTTTCCGGTGCCTGCTTCCGGTTCGGTGAGACTGTTGGCAGACCAGATTTCGCCTGTGGCCAGTTTGGGGAGATATTTCTGCTTCTGCTCTTCATTGCCGAAATAGAGCAGGGGCCGCCAGAAAAGGCCGTTCATGGTATGGGCGATAAGTCTCACCGTGGCATAAGCCTTGGATAATTCCTCCAGAACCGTAAACCATTCAATGGCATTCCAACCTTCACCGCCGTATTCCTTGGGAATGGTGAGACCGAAAAAACGAAACCTGCCGTTTCGAAGTTCCTCCACAAGTTCGTCCGGAATACGCTCTTCTTCCTCCAGAGGCCCCGACAAGGGATCGAGGACATTTTCCACCCAGTCGCGCGCCTCGGCTTTCAGTTTCAAAATATTTTCGGGTAAGCTGAAATCCATATTCGTCTCCCTATATGTTTTTAACCGATCATGGTCAGGCCGCCGTCAATGCTGAGCACCTGGCCTGTCAAATACCTGGAGTCTTCACCCACAAAGAAAGCCACCACATCCGCCACGTCTTCGGGGGTGCCGAGACGCCGGAGCGGAATGGCCCGGGTGACCGCTTCGGTCACTTTTTTTCCCTTTTCACCGTCATGGAGTTTGTCCCAGAGTTCCGTATGGACCGGCCCGGGGCTGACCGCGTTAACCCGAATGTTATAACGGGCCAACTCCTTGGCAAGGGCCTTTGAACTGGCCATGATGGCGGCTTTGGTCCCGCAGTAGAGGACCTCGCCGGGATTGCCGATCCGTCCCGCATCGGACCCGAGGCTTACGATGTTTCCGCTCTTCTGTTCAATCATGTAAGGGATGCAGGCGTGAGAGGCGTTCAGAAAACTGCGATAATTGACGTCGATGATCTTGTTCCAGATGGACTCATCCGTATTAACAAACACTTTGGAGATGTCGATGCCGGCATTGTTGATCAAAATGTCGATGGAACCGCAGGCATCCTTGACCGCCGCCACACAGGTCTTGACCTTTGCGTAATCCGTGACGTCGCACCCCCACGCCACGGCCTTAACACCCAATTCTCGCGCTTCTCCGGCTGTTTTATCGGCCTGTTCCTGTTGAAGATCCAGGATACCGATGTTGGCGCCGTCCCTTGCCAGTCGCAGGGCAATGGCTTTTCCGATTCCCTGGGCACCGCCTGTTACAATTGCCGTTTTCCCGTCCAGTCCCATAACTTGTACCTCCCGATCACGGATTTTTGAGTTTCCCTTCAATATCTTTTTTGAGTATTTTTTTATCCGCCTTTCCGGCAGCGGTCAGCGGCATCTCCTCAACAACCTCGATCCGGGCCGGATAGAGAACTCTGGATGCCTCCGTTTTCGTCAAATGGGCAACAATTTCTTCTAGGGTAATGGACGTCCCCCGGACCAGTTTAATGTAGGCGCACACAACCTCTCCCAGGTCTGGGTCCGGCATGCCCACAGCCGCCACGTATTCAACTTTTGAATAGGTGGAGATGGCATCCTCTATATCCCGGGCAGCGATGTTTTCGCCGCCTCGAATGATGATATCCTTGATTCTTCCGGTAATGCGAACGCATCCGTTCTCATCGATGGTGGCCAGATCGCCGGTGCGAAAATAGCCGTCCGGGGTAAATTCCTTCTGGTTGGCCTGGGGATTGTTGAAATAACCGGTAAACACCCCCGGCCCTTTTGCAGCCAGCTCCCCTTCAACACCGGACGCCGTCTTGTTCCCATCTACGTCCAACGTCACCATATGGTCATAGGGACAGCAGGGGCGACCGATGGTGCCGAATCGGACTTCCACCGGATCATCCGGTCGGGACTGACTCACAGGCCCTTCCACCATGCCGAATGCGTTGATGTAACGGGCACCGAGTTTTTCTTCCACTTCCCGCACCAATTCCGGCGGGCTGTTAGCGGCCCCCACATAGATTTTTTTGAGAGATGAGAGATCGAAATTTTCGAGATTTTCGTATTTTACAATTCGACTGATGAGCGTGGGAACGAGGCCCGTACAGCTTACTTTTTCATTCTGTACGGATCGGCAAAAATCCTCGGGGTATGTTGAATCCTGCATGATAATTTTTGCACCGTGAAACACCGAGGCGCACACACAGACCAACAAGCCCAGATTATGCCCCACCGTGGCCACCACCAGACAGGTATCCGTGGGGTTAATGTCCCAGGCCAGAGATTTGTATTCTACATTGCAGATATAATCGTTATGGGTCCGGGGCGCCCCTTTGGGCAAGCCGGTGGTACCCCCTGAAGGAAGGATCTGGCAGACATCTCCCGGGTCGGGCCGGGCCTGTTCCAATGTTTGTCGGATCACAGCAGGGTCCGCATGGGGTTTCAACAGATCCTCAAGTTTCAGGTCGTCTGGGGAAACATCTTCACCCACCAGGATGACTTTTTCGAGATTTGAATTTTCACGCCTTACCTGTTCGATGATGGGTAGAAAATCGGTTTTTCTGTATTTTGAGGGGACAATCCAGCCCTTTGGCCGGGTCAGTTGAGACAAGTGGGCAATTTCCCTGGCCGTATGATTGACGGTGAGCAACACCATCACCAGGCCTGCCTTCTGAAGGGCAAAATAGGATATGACAAATTCAGGCCAGTTAGGAAGCTGAAGAAGCACCGTATCGCCACGCTTAAACCCCTCTTGAAGCAGATTGTAGGCCATCCGGTCGACCTGCTCACGGAGCTGAGACCAGGCATAGCGCTTTTCCGGTCCCACCAGGGCTTCCCGCCCGGGATAGAGATCACAGGCCTTATCGAACATATCCCCCAGCGTCAATCCCAGCCACCATCGCCGTTTGGTGTAAATCTCAGCTGCGCGTACATCGTAGGGCGTAAACCCTTCAAAAGCCATTTTTTCATCTCCTTTCTAGGGTTTCGGTGGCGATGTGCTCCCATCTTTTTTCTGCCATTGAAAGCAGGTCACTTCTTCAAAAGCCCCTTCCGCTTCCCGACATTTGTTACAGTAGATACACTTCACAATCTCTTTTTCCCGGCCTTCCCGGCTTTTGTTCGGCCAGTAGGGATCCGCCAGAATGGGTCGGGCAACGGCCACCATATCCGCCTCATTGTTTATGAGAACGCTTTCGGCAACCTCGGCAGTTGGAATGCGGCCGGCGGTTATGACCGGCGTGTTGAATCCGGCGTCGTTAATGGTTTTCTTGATTTCAGAAGCCAGGTAGACATTCACTTTTTCGGGCATCCATTTGGGCGGCATGGAGCGATGACCGCTGTATCCCGTGTACGGATCCAGGGCTTCGCCTTCTACGGGAACCGCATCTTCAAATTTGCCCCCTGCCGAGATGCTGATATAATCGAGGCCCAATTCCGCCAAACGCAAAGCGATGGCTTTTCCCTGGGTCAGGCTGTTTCCGCCCAGAGCAAACTCATCGCCGTTCATGCGAACCCCAAGGGTAAAATCATCCCCCAACGCTTTCCGGGTCGCTTTCACCACTTCTTCCGCCAGCAGCATCCGCTTTTTCAGGGAACCGCCATATTCATCTTTTCTGTGGTTGTATCGGGAAAGCATGTAGGCCATGGTGTAGGCATGGGCATAATGGAGTTCAACGCCGTCAAATCCGGCGGTCCGCGTCCTTTCCGCAGCTCTGGCAAAGAGTTCCGGGATCTCCCGGACCTCTTCAAGGGTCAAATCATTAACGGTCTGGCGGTAACCGCTTCTGGCAATCTTCAGGAAATGTATAATCTGGGGTGCAATCTTGGAATCCGTCTCCCCGTGAAAACGCTCCGTCAACTGCTTCATCCCGGGGATGAACGCGTCCTCGCTCAAACGCAACAACTGGCCGCTTTTCTGCTTTTTAACAGATACCGCTTCCGTCACGACAATGCCGGCGCCCCCCTGCCCATATAGAACATACCGGTCGATGAGCGCATCGGTCACCTCCCCTTCGGTGGTGGCCAGCCGCGTCACAACCGGGGGCATCATGATACGATTGTTGACGGTCAATTTGTTGTTGATGGTAAAGGGTTCAAAGAGCTTCATATGGTCCTCCTTATCAATCCTCCGCGGCATTTTGCGCCAGATAGTCTATGAAATCAGAAACGTCCTGCTGTCGCTCAAAGGCTCTGACGCCCATTCGGCGGGCGATTTTGGGATAGATGTCTATTGAAAGCGCCTTCATATCAATCCCTTCCTCCCTAAGGGCTTTCCGGAAACCTTCCACGGCGGTGGATAACAGATCGCCGTCGGCGTTCAGGGAAAAGAAATGATCCACTTTCTTCCCTTCGCGATCCGATTGTTTGGGGACAACGTCATGGTTTAGAACAAAACCGATCCGCTTCAGATTCAAGGGGGTTCTTCCGATCTCAAGCAGTTCCGGGTAACCATCTTTCTTGCTCAAAGAGAGACGACCAACGTCTTCCGGACGGGTGATGACATAGTATCGGTTAATTTCCGTGCAGCCGGAATCCACGGCCTTGACTTCCTTCCACCCGTCTTCCCACTCCAGAAGAACGAACTTTTTATTTTCGCCGTCCGGGTTGAAATCGAACAGAACGGGCTGTTTTAAAAGTTCACCCTGCACGTTCGCCGTCAGGTCTTCAAATGCCGCTTCCGTTTGCGTGCCGTCATCAAATTGGACAATGATTTTCTTTGCTTTGGGTCTGGGCATGGGACTAATCCTTTTTTTTCAAAATGCGCTTTAGTTCCTCAAAGGAATGGATAACAAGATCCGCCTTGGATTCACCCAGGTCGATGAATCCGGTATATTTGATGGTCTTGAACCCCCGTTCATGGGCCGGATCAATATCCGTTTCGGGCTTGTCTCCCACCATAACCGCCTCATGGGGTTCAATGCCGCGGCCTTTCAGTTCCTGAGCCAGGACATCGTAAAGAGTCCCCTCTTTTTTGGTGTTCCCTTTGTATTTGTCATCCACCGAATTATCGATCAGGTTGATTTTGCCCTGAGGGGTCACCAATTCGGTAAAATATTTCACAAGCCCCCGCCGCTTTAGGAATCTGGACACGATATCGGTTCCAACGGCGCCTAACGTCTTCTTCATCTCGGAGACCACCTGAAGCTCGATCCCCTCTGATTTTAAATACTTGAGGGCATCCTCAAGACCTTCCCCCATATCCAGCAGCTCCTGTTCCTTCTGGCCGAAGAGTTCTATGGCTTCCGGATCGTCATCCAGAACAAAGCTGTATATTTCATCCCGGTGACCCTCCTTAATTCGGCCGTAACTGCCATATTTTTCCTTGAGGATCCGATATTTCCTGATCTTGTCCGGTATCAGCTCGGGTTTACCCAGTTCCCTGTAAAGGTCGCCGTACAACCGGGGATTTCTAAGCCCTCCGGGTTCCATAATGCATTGACCATAATCAAAACCGCACCATTTGACTTCCATGACCATTGTTTTCCTGGCTCCTTAAAAAAAAGATTGACAGGCGATCTGGGCAACATTTCTTTCAAACACCACAGCTGTTCACACCCCGGTGAAACGGGGTGGAACAGCATGGTTTGTGCTATCTTAGTTATCTGCCGCAATTAGCTTTTGACTTTCAGCTAAATGCCAGCAACCAAAACCTGACCGTTATTACGGCATGGGCGGCAGGTGGAACAACTCTTCAAAGTTCTTGCCCAGGATCATGTCGATTTCGTCCTGGTTCAAACCTGCCTGGTCGCCGAGATCCTTGACCGCCTTGATGGCGCCTTCGGGATCGCCCACACGGTGGGCATAGTCCGTACCGATACCCATCTGGCCGGGTCCCACCCACTCGAGACAGCACTTCATGGCAGGCAGGTAGAAAGATGTGGTATCAGGGTATACGCACCTGGCGTAGGTCACATCCGGGGATTCATTCAGTTCAATGCCCCACTCTTTCCCATAACCCTTATAGGAATCCTGAAGACGGCGCACAAAGTAAGGCACCATTCCCCCAAGATGGCCATGCACCAATCTAAGATCCGGGAATTGCTCAAATTTTCCCTGGAAGATGAGGCTCAACACTGCCATGGAGGTATCCATGGTATAGGCCCACAACTGATAAGGGATCTTCACTATGTCCATGACGGGCCCAATCATCGGGTTGGCGGGATGCACCAGGGCGGGAAGCTTGTTATCATTGGCAAGCTTCCAGATGCCGTCAAACTTGGGCAGAAAAACAGGTTCCCCATGGAAGTTGCTGAACATCTGGATGCCCTTGCAGCCCATGTCGATGCAACGCTCCAACTCTTTGCACGCCTCATCCGGGTTCTGGTAGGGGAGCGTAGCCAGAAAATAGAAACGTCCGGGGTATTTTTCTTCGGCGCCCTTCAGAGCATCGTTGCACTTCTTGGCCCAGTGAATACCGTTTTCTTCTTCAAGGGTGTCGGGACCGGGAATGGTCACACTCAATACCTGGGTGTCCAGGCCAGCGGCGTCCAGATCCTTGATCCTGGCTTCCAAGTCATAATGGCCGGCGCGATCGATATGGGCGCAGGCAACGCCGCCGTGATAGCCGCGGTAATGGGTACCGCCGTCATGCTCCATGTAGGGATCCATGGAACTGCCACGACTGCAGAGATAGTCCAGATATTCTTTGGGGTACCAGTGGTTGTGTACATCTACTGTTCTTTGTGCCATTTTTTTCTCCTTTCAATTGAGAAATAAGGGTTTTAAAAGGGTACTCCTAATGAATTAAAAGGGTACTCCTAATTGGATAAACTGTTTCAATTTTAACATGATTACGCTAAAAACAGGTTCAAGTTAATCCCGCAACCGGGATGCCAAACGCCACTCATGCTTATCGAGGGCCTCCCAGAAATCTTTGTGACTCTCCTTCCAGTTGGGGCCGAAACGGCTTTCATAATAATCGCCCATTCGGTCCAGCCAATTGTACCAGTGACTTTCACCCTTTTTTTTGGCTTCCAAAACGTCTACCAATACGGATTCGATTTGGACTATCTTTTCTTTTGGAACAAAAAAGGCGGCGCCTTTTTTATAGGATTTAATGGTATCCTCAATGGTCAGGGCATGGGCCGTCAACATGACCGCCACCAGGTTGTTCTCAGAAGCGATTTCCAGAAGCCCATAACCATTGACACCCATGATATCCAGGATGACCATATCGAAACTACCGGACATCATCCGTTCTTTGGCTTGATCAAAAGAAGAGGCCCGAACCAGTTCGCACATGCTCAGAAGCTCTTCAAGTGTTTCCAGAACATCCAGCTCATCATCGACGATGAGAATCTTTTTTCCTTGCAATGGGTTTTTTTCCGCCACGGCCACCCCCTTTGCTGATGAACCATTTTCCTGATTTCTTGAATTTGAAATGACATTCATCCCTGGGCTTTTAGTGTTCGAATATTTCGACTCTGCAAAATGTAGAGATCGCCCTCCGCATAGGCCCATTCAATGTCCTGAGGGGCTCCACCAAACAGTTCATCAATTTTAAGGCCGATCCTTCCCAACTCCTCAGCCTGACCATCGGAAAGGGTGATCGCATCCATTTTATCGGGGGCCACTGCCATTTCCTTTCGGCCGTAACCTTTTTCCTCGTCAAAGGTTATAATGAGTGTCTTTTTGGAAATCTTCTTGTCTTTTAATTTCAAGGGGGACTTGCTCAGCAGATAAAAATCATTCATGGATTTTCCGGATACCACTGATTCTCCCAGCCCCCAATTGCTCTCGATGACAATCTCATCCCTGTTGCTGCTGATGGGATTGGCCATGAACAGTACGCCGGCGATCTCAGAATGCACCATTTTCTGTACGATGGGCGCAATCAACCCCAGATGATGTTCCACGTTTTTGTTGTGGCGTGTGAGGGTAGCCCGTGTGGTCCACAAGGATGCCCAGCACTTCCGGATATGTTCGATGATCTCTTCTTCCCCTTTGAGGTAGTGATAGGTGTCCATCATACCGGGAAAAGATGAGATGGCGCTGTCTTTAACCGCCACCGAAGAACGAACAGCAACGAAAGGCGGCTCCGGATCTTCAAGAATCTTTACAGCCGCACTAATTTCCTGATGCAGATCAGCCGGTATTTCAACGGCTGAGATCAGCTCCCTGATTTCAGCCGTTTTTTCATCCATACCACCAAAATCCTCATAATTAAAACCCGCGACTATTTCGTCAATTCTGGGTTGAAGACTGCATTCCTTAATGAGATAGGGGAGGGCGTCACTGGTCACGCAAAAACCTGGCGGCACATTGAAGCCAGCGTGAGTGAGTTCGCCCAAGTTGGCGGCTTTTCCTCCCGCTTCCTGGATGTCCTTCTTGCTCATTTCCTCAAATTTCTTTACCAGCTTTGCCATTGCTCCCCCCGGTTTATTACCATGATTAGCAGATCGATTTGTTGAGCCGAGATTGCCATTTTAAGGAGCAAAAGCTGTGCCAAAAAAATATTACCCCCGTATCCTACTGATATTTAACCATAATAATGAAATTTAATCGCAACATATAGATATCATTAGATTTCAGCATAAACATTTTAAATTATTTAATTTTTCAATACAGAAGACTGCATCATAACTGTTGCATGCAACATTTCCATCATGCCGCAAAGAATGCTTGCCTGCTGGCTCTACCCTACCGGCGACAAGGTCAAAGGTTTTGCATATCAGACAATTACAGAAAGGCGTTAGGTTAAGAATACAGACAGGCTGGTGCGGGGGGGATTTATTGGACCAATTTATGTAGTCTTCAGGGGATTTAGCAAAAAAAAAGCCGGTTTAAAAAACCGGCTTCAGTGCTTCCATAATAATCAGCGTTCGATTTCTAGGCCACCTTCTCCAGCTTCACGGCACAAACCTTCGTTGAAGGCGTTTTTGCCACAGGATCCAATTCGCAGCACGTCAGTACATTGGTAGGGGTTTCGGCAAAGTGAAAAGTCATCGACACCGTCCCTGGGGAAAAGCTATCCGAAACCTTCGCCTTTACCTCCACCTCACCTCGCCTGGATACCACCCTCACCATCTGGCCGTCTGATACCCCAAATCTGGAAGCATCCTCCGGGTGAATATTCAAAAGCTCTTCGTTTTTCAAGACATTAAGTCCGTATACTCTACGTGTCATGGTGCTGTGGAAGTGATACAGACTGCGGTCGGTGGTCAGAACCAGAGGGTATTCAGCATCCGGTTCTTCGCCAGGTTTCCGATATGTCAGGGGCCTAAATTTCCCCTTGCCGCTGTCAGTGCCGAATTTTTCGGCATGCAGGAATGCCGTACCCGGATGATCGGTTGTGGGACAGGGCCATTGCAGGCCACCTTTTTCCAGCCGAGCGTAGGAGATGCCTTTGTAGGAGGGCGTAAGTGAAGATATCTCTTCCATGATCTCTTCGGGATCTGAAAAGTCAAAGCCTTTACCATCAAGGCGTTTGGACAATTGGCAGGTTATCCACCAATCGGGTTTTGAATCCCCGACAGGATCTATAACCTTGCGCACCCGCTGAACCCTCCGTTCGGTGTTTGTAAAGGTGCCGTCCTTTTCAGCAAAAGTAACCGCCGGCAATACCACATCTGCCAGTTCTGCGGTTTCTGTCATAAATATGTCCTGCACAACCAAAAAATCAACTTCCTTCATGGATTCTATGGCGTGGTTGGCGTTTGCTTCACTCAGAACCGGGTTTTCACCCACCAGGTAGAGTGCACTGATATTACCCTCATGGCATGCGTCAAATATCTCGGTATGGGTCAACCCCGGTCTGTCACTCAACTCAACCCCCCACGCGGATTCAAATTTTGCCTTGGCCTCGGGGGAAGTTACCGCCTGGTACCCTGGATAAACATTGGGCAGAGAACCCATGTCGCAGGCACCCTGAACATTGTTCTGTCCTCTAAGGGGATTGACGCCCGACGAGGGTTTGCCGATATTCCCCGTGAGCAATGCCAGGTTGCTGGTGGCCAAAACGTTGTCGGTACCATGAACATGTTGGGTGATGCCCATACAGTAGATAATGGAGGCAGGCGTTTGTGTGGCGTAGATCCGGGCGGCTTTGATAATTTTATCCCGTGGCACGCCAGTAGTCCTTTCCACTGTATCTAAATCGAACTCGGCCAAAGACTTCTCGAAAGCGTCGAAATCCTCACAACGACTCTCGATAAAGGACTTGTCATGAAGCTCTTCTTCCAAAATCACACGCATCATTCCCATAAGTAAAGGGATGTCTGTGCCTGGTTTGTGCTGGAGGAAAATATCGGCAAACTGGCATAGTTCAATCTCTTTGGGATTGGCAACAATGAGTTTAGAGCCGTTTCGAACCGCGTCCTTTACCTGGAGTGCGACGATGGGATGGGTAGCAGTGGTATTGGTACCTATGGCCAGAATAGCTGAGGCGCCGCCAAGTTCACTGATTGCGTTTGTCATTGCACCACTGCCCAGGGAGGTGGCCAGACCGGCCACAGTGGGAGCATGTCAGAGACGTGCGCAATGATCAATGTTGTTGGTGCCCATAACAGCCCGTGCAAACTTTTGCAGGACGTAGTTATCCTCGTTTGTGGCCTTGGCCGAAGAAATAGCGGCAAACTTTTCGCCTTTGCTTTTGGAAAAAGTTTCCGCCACCAGGTCTAAGGCCTCATCCCACGCCACCTTGACAAACTCACCGTTTCGCTTAATCAGCGGTGAAGTCAGACGGTCGGAGTGATTTACGAACTTGTAGCCGAAGCGGCCCTTGACACAAAGCCTGCCTTTGTTGGCCTTGCTGCTCACATCTCCTCGGGCACTGACCAGCTGATTGTCGCGAGCACCCAGTATCAGTCCGCATCCACAACCACAGAAAGAACAAATCGTTTTTACCTGGTGGGTCGGTCTCTGGTAGTCTTTTTCGGTTAATGCCCCCACCGGACACCGGACGATGCACTCTCCACATGATTCGCAATTGGATTCTATTCGCAACCTGTCTCCAAAACCGGCGATTTTCGTCTCCAGTCCCCGATAGGCATAATCAATGGCCTGAATGTTTTGAAGCTCGTCACATGTGCGCACACATATGCCGCATAAAACACACCGGTTGGGGTCAAAGTTAAAAAACGGGTTGGAGTCGTCAATGGGCAACTTTTCTCCCCGGGGTTTCAACCGTTGCAGCCGCTCTTTATTTATACCCACATGATCGGCCACACGCTGCAACGCGCACTTGGTGTTCTGGGCGCAAGCAAGACAGTCCGTATCGTGGTCGGCAATTAACAGTTCCAGGGCTATCTGCCTCATTTTATTGATTTCAGGGGTTTCGGTTCGGACTACCATTCCGTCCCGCACCTCGGTTTTGCAAGAAATCACCGTTTTTGTCCATTTGCCGGCGATTTCCACCTGACAGAGCCGGCAGGCGCCCACGGGTTCCAATTCACGATGATGGCACAAATGCGGAATGTAAATTCCCTTTCCGAGCGCCGCCTCCAGTATAGTCATCCCTTTGTCAGCCATTACCGACTGGCTGTTTATTGTGAGTTCTATTTTGTCTCCCACTATTTACCTCCTTCGTTTAAACGTCCCTGGACGCATTCCACTGCGCGAAATTTCTTCGGGCATTTTTCCATACACACACCGCATCGAATACACTTGACTTGGTCAATCATATGCACTTCTTTCTTCTCTCCGGTAATGGCTTCGACCGGACAGTTCTTGGCGCACATTGTGCAGCCCTTGCACTTTTCAGCATCAATACGATATGAGATGAGCGCTTTACATGCCAGGGCAGGGCAGTGTTTCTCGTTGATATGAGCTTCATATTCTTCTCGAAAATATTTAATGGTCGTCAGCACGGGGTTCGCAGCGCTCTGTCCCAAACCGCAAAGCGAACCGGCGTTCACCGCTTCGCCGATCTCCAACAGTAAGTCTATATCTCCGGGGCGGCCTTTTCCTTGGGTAATCTCCTCGAGAAGATTCAGCATCTGCTTTGTGCCGAGTTTGCAGAGAGTACATTGGCCACACGATTCCTTTTGGGTGAAATCCAGAAAATAGCGGGCGATGTCCACCATGCAGGTGCTTTCATCCATCACCACCATGCCGCCGGAACCCATCATTGATCCGGCAGATATCAGTGAATCGTAATCCACCGGTGTATCCAGGAAAGACTCGGGCAGACAGCCTCCCGACGGTCCTCCCGTTTGAACGGCCTTGAATTTTTTGTTTCCGGGAATACCCCCTCCGATATCAAAGATGATTTCCCTCAAAGTGATTCCCATGGGTACTTCAATCAAACCGCAGTTTTCCACCATGCCTGTCAAGGCAAAGACCGCCGTTCCCTTGCTTTTCTCGGTCCCGATGCTCGCAAACCAAGATCCGCCACGGTTGATGAGCTGAGGAACATAAGCGAAAGTCTTGACGTTGTTCAACAAAGTGGGTTTGTCAAAAAGGCCTTCTTCTGTTGTGCGTGGTCTGGGAGCCGCCTTGGGCATTCCCCTTTTACCTTCCATGGACAAAGTCAATGCGGTTGATTCGCCGCAGACAAAGGCACCCGCACCTTGAAAAAGTAAAATTTCAAAACCAAATCCGCTGTCCATGATGTTGTCGCCAAGAAACCCCATATCGGTTGCCTGTTGGATGGCGACCTTAAGACGTTTAACCGCCAGGGGGTATTCGGCTCGCACATAAATATACCCTTTTTGTGCACCAATGGTGTGACCGGCGATAATCATTCCTTCCAGAACGGAATGGGGATCGGCCTCCAACATGGAGCGGTCCATGAACGCGCCGGGATCTCCCTCATCAGCATTGCAGACGATGTATTTTTCCTTCTCTTTTGCTTGCAACCCTGCTTCCCATTTGCGCCCGGCCGGAAAGCCGCCGCCGCCTCTTCCGCGCAAACCGGATGTTTTCAATTCTTCAATAACCTGTTCCGGCGTCATCTCAAAGAGAACCTTTTTCAAAGCCTCATAACCGCCAAGCTCCGTATAGTCCTTGATTTCTTCAGGATTAACGTGTCCACAGTTGCGTAATACCCTCTGCTGCTGCTTTTTGTAAAATTCTATGTCCTGATGACGCTGAACAGGCGCCCCGGTTTTTGGGTCTTTGTAAAAAAGACGCTCCACCGGCTTATTGTTTTGTAAGTGGGATTCAACGATTTCCTTTGAATCCTTAATCTTAACATTGCGGTAAAATGTACCTTCAGGCTCGATAATAACAAGGGGGCCTTGCTGGCAGAATCCATGACACCCGGTAAGCTTGACATCCAGCTTATTATCTAACCCTGCTTCTGCAATGTCGTCTTCAAGGGCCTTTTGAATTTCAGCAGAATTGGAGGATGCACAGCCTGTACCTTGGCATATGAGTATGGTTTGATTCTTTTCGCTCATTTGGTTGCCTCCTCGTTTTTGTTTAGGATCTTGATTGTTTTGGCGGGAGTTAAATGTCCATAAGTTTTTTCGTTAACAACAATCGTAGGCGCCAGGCCGCAACAACCGATGCAGGCCGCTGTTTCTATCGTATATTCAAGATCTTCTGTTGTTTCCCCGGCTTTGATACCCAGCCTTCTCTCAATTTCTTCCGTAATTCTCTGGGCTCCACGAACATGGCAGGCAGTCCCCCTGCAAATCGTAACCCTGTTTTTCCCCATGGGCGTGAACCTGAATTGCTCAAAGAATGTTGCCACGCCATAGATCCGGCTTTTAGGCAAGCCAACAAAATTGGCAACCTCGCCCATCTCCGGTTCCGGAAGGTAACCGAATTCATTTTGAACTTCCTGCAAAATTGGAATCAGTTCAAAGTTTTTGCCATCGTAGCGGGATAAAATGTTTTCTAAACGTTCTTCCATTA
This sequence comes from Deltaproteobacteria bacterium, assembly GCA_018644785.1. Next base: position 52,837 of record JABGPV010000003.1, read on the forward strand.
TGCCTCCTTAATTTACCATCTCTCCTGCTCAAATCAGCAGTCAAGTCAAGTCGTCAGAACCTTGTCCGGTTTCCCGGCATGATTCTAGATCCAATTCATTCTTGTTTGGTATTTTAAAAAAATCTCAAAATCTAATAAATGGGATTTCCTTCCATAAAATATCTAATTAATATCAAATATTTAGTCTGTTTCTCCCGTTCCCGGATGAGCAAGCGCCAATTATCCGAAAATCGTGACCTTCGTACATATATTAAAAGACTTGCTCTAAATCAAGAAAAAACAGATGCCTCTAAAAACCTCATTTGCGTATGGGCGGGACATATAATTATCCAGTTCTTCCATATGGCGCTGTTTCTATTCTTGATTGTTAAAAAGCGTCTGAAAACCGTTCTTGGCAATTTTGTAGATATCATTGATGATAGGGGCATTTTAGATGTTCCCTCTCCAGGTTTTCTGGAAAAATAGCCGCTCAAGAATAGATTTTCCTTGACAAAATCTCCCCATGCAAATAGATATTTTCGATTCAGAGGTTTTTGGCATTGACGCTTTCTAGTGGCTTGTTGTGCTTAAAGCTTATTCAGCCCTCAAAATTATGGACATCAAATTATGACAAAAAAAGCAAAAAAAGGGAAAATAACGATCAACAGGGAAAGATGCAAAGGGTGTCATATCTGCATCGAAACCTGTCCGAACATCATGATCGAAGTGGACGAGACCCCGAACAAGAAGGGATACTCGCCTGCTCGTTACAAGGAAAACGTACCAGAAGGCGAAAAGGGATGTATCGCGTGTAAACAATGCGCCACGGTCTGTCCTGAAGTAGCGATTGAGGTGTATCGTGCCCAGTGAGAAAATGTTAATGAATGGTTCCCACGTCGTTGCAGAAGCGGCTGTCCGAGCCGGCTGCCGCTACTACTTCGGTTATCCCATCACGCCCCAGAATGAACTGCCCGAGTATCTTTCCGCCAGGATGCCGGAAATCGGGGGCACTTTTATTCAAGGCGAAAGCGAAGTCGCATCCATCAACATGGTGCTTGGCGCCTCCGTGGCAGGGGGCAGGGTCATGACGAGCTCGTCATCCCCCGGCGTTTCCCTGAAACAGGAAGGCATCAGCTATATGGCCGGCATGGAACTGCCAGGGGTCATTATCAACATGATGCGGGGCGGCCCGGGCCTGGGCAACATTTCCCCTTCTGCCGCTGACTATTTTCAGGCCACCCGTGGTGGCGCCCATGGCGACTACCGGACCCCGGTGCTGGCGCCGGGAGGATCCCAGGAGTTGGCTGATTTGACATTCGTTGCCTTTGACATCGCGGATAATTACCGCACACCGGTCATGCTGCTGGGAGACGGATTGATGGGACAGGTCATGGAACCGGTGATCTTTCCCGATTTTATTGATCTTGAAGACCTTCCCAAGAAGGACTGGATCCTGGATGGATGCAAAGACCGCGAACCCCGGGCGCTTTTCTCCATGCTCCTGGGGCAGGGGCAGGCACTGGCTGCTGCTCTCGGCCTTTGGACCATGGTTTTTCTCGGG
>JABGPV010000030.1 GCA_018644785.1 Deltaproteobacteria bacterium
AAACCAACCTCATGGCGGCTGAAGAATTGGGGCAGTTCCCTGTGTTGAAGGTCGAGGACAACGGAAACCGTCGGGATGTTTCCCTCTGCGTAAGTGGGGGCGGTAAAGGGACAGAACAGGAGATCCACGCCTTGTGCTGACAAGCTTCTGCCCATGGGAGACTGCCCTTTGGTGAAGCGTTTAAGATGGCGTCTGATTCTTCCCATGGCCCGATGAAAGCGAGGGGGATAACGGGCGTAAGGGGTTTTCGGTTTTGGTTCCTGGCCCGTCAGAACGCAAGACCTTCGCATATTGGGACCATCCAGAACCGCCAGATCCTCATGGTTCCAGGATGCCGTCAGGATCAAGAACTGGTCTTGAAGCGCCATTTCATGAAATGATTTCAGGAGTTCAATGGCGAGAATCTTAGCACCGCCATTCTTTCCGCCGGGAAGCGCAGGCGTCATATCGACTGCAATGAGAGCCAACTAACTGTACCCCGTCAAATCGTATAACCTAAGGTAAAACGAATTATTTTTCATCCTCATCATTTTTCTGAAAATCCATTTTTTCTAATTTAATAAATCCCAACTTTCTGGCTTTTCTGACCACCCGGGTATTTTCAAGGGCCTGCCAACCCTGTTTTGCCGTCAGAACCCTTTGTTTTGCCGTCAGAACCCTTTCTGTCTCATGGTGCAATTGCTGTTTCAACCCTTCTATTTCAGAAAGGCATTCGTCCAATTGTTTTCCGATCTTTTTGCTTTTTAGTTTCTCCGTAAGACTGTTAATTAGATCCAATCGGTCCGCTCGGTCGATCTCGCAGATTTTCAATTGTTCCAGACGGGCTTCCCGGTCGATCTCGCAGATTTTTAATTGTTCCAGACGGGCTTCCCGGTCGATCTCGCAGGATTCCAGTAAACGGGTCAGCCGTTCAACTTGTTTCAGACGTTTAAGTCGGTCCAACTCGCTCGTATCCCACTGCTTGTGCGCATGTGGGGCGTAAGACTTGAGGGCTTGAAACAGCACATTGTCGTAAACAGCACCAAACCGGGAACCCAGGCGCGTTTCCTGGGAAGCCCGAGTGTGTGCCAAAGGAATTTCAACGCTGTTTCCCATTACGCCGGCTGATCCTGCGTCGTTTGTCACATCAGGCTTTGAAGGTTGATTCTGATGTAGCAAATCATCATACAATTTCAAATAATTTCCCGCCTGAATATCCATGGCGTAATCCCTTATGGCCCTTTTGCGACCCGCTTCTCCCATGGATATACGCTTGTCAACATCCAGTGCAAGGGAGACAATTGCCTCGCCCATTTGCTCAATATTGAAGGCTTTGACCAGAAGGCCATTAACACCGTCTGTAACCATATCCGAGACTCCCCCCACATCAAAGGCCACCACCGACGTACCGCAACTCATGGATTCCAGTATGGTGTTGGGAAGATTATCCTCCAGGGAGGGCAGCAAAAAGATATCCGCGGCTGAATAGGCGTCTCTTATTTCTTCATCCGTACCCAGTTGCCCCAGTGAGACGACGGGGATTCCCACGCTTTTCAGCTGGTCATTGGGGCTCCCAAAACAGAGGAGTCTCAACCGGTCTTTCCGCAGCAACTCCTGAAAAAGCTCATTTTTAAGGCAGAACTTCATGGCGCCTACGAGCTCCGCAAACCCTTTCCTTTTTTCGGTTCCGTCTATGGCGCCGAAAAGAAATGTGACCGCATCATGCGGAATTTCCAGACGCTCTTTGGCTTGATCCTCGGGTAATGGGGAATAGAGGTCCGTTTCCAGCGAATTGGCAATCACTTCAACCCGCAAGGACTTAAACAGACGGCTTTCCCTGGCGCAACGGCCCATCCATCGGCTTGGCGTGACAATGGTTATGTTTGCATTGTGGAAAAGATCTTTTTTGTCGTGCAGGATGGCTTCAGGCAATGAAAATGGATCGTCTGCAAGCTGCGGGCATTCTTTGCAACTGCTTTGGTATCCCTCACAACCGCTGGAATAATGGCACCCTCCCGTAAAGGCCCACTGATCGTGTAATGTGTAGACAACAGGTTTACCCAGATCGAAAATATGTTTCAGTGTCACGGGCGACTGAAACTGGGAAACCCAATGCAGGTTGATGATGTCCGCATTTTGCACCAGCGGCGACCCGGAAATATCATAGCCGGGATAGGGGAGCGAAAACAGGGTATTACTGATGTCTGTTCGATGCGCATTGATGTATTGTTCCTGAATGGGAACTTCCATAAAGAACGCATTCGCATCCGTTTCTGTTTCCTGCCTCTGAGCAACAGCTGAAACAAAATCGTCATCCGTCTCTTTGTACTTGACCAGCATGCAGCTGTCCTGATCCATATGGCGCAGGCCGCGATGCAACCGATATGTGGCCCTCGCTGCGCCGCCTCTGATATCATAAGTGCTGATTTGAAGTATTTTCATCAATTCATCATGCCTTTTTCAAAGGTCCCGGTTTCACCTCAATCATTTCTAACCCCCATCACACCCCATGAAAAAAAGGGTGGATCAAAGACTCAATGGATGGCGATATATTGTCTTTCAGCAGGCGGCTGGCGTAAACTTCCCCATAGGCCCTTCCCATGACATTGGCGACAATCTGGTCAAGAAGCAACATCTGGTTTTTTTCATCCTTCATATGGTATTTTTCCCGAATCAGATGAAAAAGGGTGTCTATTCCGGTTTTGATATTATTGGCCAGTTTCCTTACGCTTTCCGGCATGGGTTTCTGCTGTCGAAGAACCCTGTCGGTCAAAAAACGCCTTACCCGGCTGTCTTGGGGATATTTCCTGAGAATTTCCCGAAGCAAAGATGCTTTACCCGGATATTCTGGTTCGCCGGAAAAAATATTGGATATCAGGCTGGAGACGAAAGAGTGTACGTCACCCGTCAGGCTCTTCAGATCTCCTACCTCCAGAAAAGACAGATCATCTTCCACCCGCCCCATGATTTTTGCACACCAGAAAGAATTGATAATCTGGCGGCGAAATGCGTATTGCGGCGGACGGTTGTGGGAGTGTTTCACCTGGATACGGGGGTTATAAAGGATTTTATGACCCATTAACAGGTTTTTTTGGGCCCAGGCCATGTCTTCGGCAAAATCCACCTCCGGAAACGGCTCCTTCAACAAACGGTCCTTTCGATAGATGGCGCACACATTATCCAGCCCAATCATCCGATAGGCCCGATGATACGGCATTTCTGCATAGGATTCAAGGGATTCGATTTCCTGAATAACGGGGTGATGACCCCTTGCTTCGTTGATGGATTCGATTTCGAAGCGGGCGTAGGGGGTTGCGTTATCATGGGGTATCTGCGCTGTGTATACAGCTGCCACCGGGTAATCGTCCAATGCGTGTGCCAACGACGTAAGCCATGTGGCGGAACAGGGGGTTGCATCCTGCACCATGAAGAGAATTCTTTCTTTGGTTGCCAGCGAAAGGGCTTCATTTCGGGTCCCGGCATGGTGGAACTGTTGCGGGTCAATTCTTTGGACTTGTGCTCCGGCTTTGATAGCCAGTTCAACCGTCTTGTCGGTTGAGCCCGAATCCACAATAATCAGTTGAAGCGGGTCTGCATAGTCCTGCCCTTTGATGGCGGCCAGGCACTCTGAAAAAATTCGGCCCCCGTTACAGGTGGGTATGATGATGCTGACGCCGTTTTCCATTCAATATTTCAAAACTTTCGGCTCAGGGCGATACCTGGCAATAAGGCGTTCCACGTCAAACGGGTTTCGCCAGTACAGTCAATTCGGCGATTTCAAACGTTTCCTTGGCGGTCGCAAAGGAACATCCCTGTAACATCCGGAAAAACGCCGCTGCTTCGGGGCCATCGGCATAGCGTGTGGAAATTTCCTGCTCAATGTGAAAGCCCGCTTCGGCAAAGACCGCCCGCATGCTCGCGGGGGTAAAAAAATGAATGTGTTCGAAACACAGAATCCCGAAGGGAACATATTCAAACTGCCCTTCCAGCATGTCGCGAATCACCGACCAGTGTGTGACGCATGGGCTACTGGCGATAAGACTCCCTCCTGGCGCGATGGCGGAACGCAGGTGTTTCAGCAGTGCCAGGGGAGATGCCAGGTGCTCCAGCAACTCACCGCACACCACGCAGTCATAAGTGCGATTAAATGACACCTCCTGCACCGGCTTGGCAATCACGCAGTCCAACACACTTTCGGCTTCGCGTGCCACTTGAGGATTTAGTTCAATCCCGGAAACGTGCAGTCCGGGACGCGAATGCTTGAGCGATTTTCCAAATTGCCCCGTTGCACACCCGATGTCCAGAACACTCATCGCGGCGGGTGGTACCAGCGATTGCAAGTCCTCGCGCGGCGGATCCAACATGTTTCCAAAGCGATGAACGTATACATCCCCCGCAACTGAAAGCGTCCAGCCTTTATTGCGCAGGGCGGACGGAATTTCTGTAAGTGCCGTCTCCGACTGTATATCGCGCAGGGCCTCGATACGCAAAAACAGGCAAAAATCCTGCAAAGTGTCAGTCCCCACACGAGCGCCTTTTCTGGCATAGCGATCGGCCAGCGCCTGATAGTCCCGCCGGTTCAGATACGCATACGGTACGGATGTCAGTTGTATGCCTTCCGCAAGGTTCGAGATCGGTCCCACGGCCCCCATACGCGCATCGGCCAGGAGTGCTGCGCGCAACCCCGCAATCACATGCGCGGTCGGAATCAAGCTAGCCTCCCCCACAGCCAGTATTGACCTGCGTGTACCAGCCTGCTGCAGAAGTTCACCTGCTGTAAGCAGTGTATTTGCGCTCACCAGGATGGGGGCGTCTTCCTGCCGGGAATTGGCAGAGAACCCTTCCAAACAGAGCTTCTCTTCCTGCGCGTAGTATTCTGAGGCCGGCCCCGCGTGTGAGCGTACCACCACCGCAGGGCGGTCTTTGATCTCGGCCACCAGATAGTCCAATACCGATTCAAGACGGTCGAGAGCCCGGTTTTTCTCGTAGAGGGCCGCTACTTCCGGCCCGCGCCGACGCAGATGCGCTTGCAATTCCAGATCTTGCCAGAGTTGTCCGATCCGTTTGGCCATTTGCAGTGGATCCCCCGGCGGAGCCCAGAGTGCGAAGTCATCGGTATCATCAAAATCGCGGTAACTGGGGATATCGCTCAGTACGCACGGCAATCCGCACGCAAGCGCTTCCAGCGCAGGGAGTCCGAAACCCTCCACAACCTGGGAACTTGACAGAAATAGATCAGAGGACCGATAAATGGCGGGAACGTCGGCCGGCAGGACCCCATGATGGTACTCCTTTGCTTTGCAGAAACGTTTCTCTTCTCTGGCCTGATTAAACTGATTCAGCCGTACGAGCCGCAGGCCGCACGCTTCACAGGCCAGACGCGCGGCAAGCAACCCTTGCGGCATGCCCTTGATTGCCCCGTCAATCTGGCCGTCAAACGGCCCGACCAACAGCAGACGTTTTTTCCCGGGAAGAACCGTGGCCGGCCTCCAGAGCGAAAGATCCATGGTTTGCAGCACCCAATGCCATCGCCCCGGAAACCGCCGCGCCATCCGTCTCGCCAGTTCGGGACTGATGGCGATTTTCGGTATGGGAAGGTTCAGTGCCTGACGCGCAAAGGCTTTGTCCTCATCCGTCTGCGCGTAGCCTTCGTCATCGCTTTGTACCATATGCACAAGTTGTACAGCCTTTTCGGCCAACGCCAGCACAGGCACCCGTTCGTTGGCAATCACGAGATCAAAGGACGAGACGTCTTCCTGTTCCCAAGGTCTCGATACGGTGCGCACCGGGCACGGCGCATCCCGCCAGGGCGAAAACACCTCACGTGCCATGATCACGATATGGTGTCCGCGTGCTGCCAGCCCTTCCGCCTGTTCGAAGACGACCTTGACCCCGCCCCATAGCGCAGTCGTTTCCAGACAATACGCGATCTTCATTCTCTGCCCTTCGCCTGCGTTAGAACCTGAGTGGGTCAATCTTCCCTCCATATGGAATCATAGGTTCTCCATTTTTTCTATGATAAACGGGGGTCGGCCCTTGATTTCTTCATAGATCATAGCCAGGTATTGTCCGATGATGCCGAGGCTGATCATAAGGATACTGCCGATGAAAAGCAACAGCAGGATGACGGTTGTGAATCCTTCAACCGCTCTGCCGGACAGCTTCATAAAAAGAGTTTGTATTCCGAGCAGGATGCTGGCGGTGAACATGATGCCGCCCATGAAAGTGACCACCTGCATGGGCAATGACGAAAAGGAGCAGATCGCCCTCACAGCAAGGGTCACCAAAGAAAAACGGCTCCATTTTGAAGTGCCCGCTGTGCGGTTTTCGGGGAAAAAGGAGACCGTGGCATTGCGAAAACCGAGCCAGGGCACCAGTCCGCGAAAAAACCGGACCTTTTCGGAAAGGGCTATATAATGATCCACCACACGCCGGTCCAAAAGTTTGAAATCGGTTGCCTGATTCAGATTGTAACCTGAGAGCAGTGTCATTGTGGCGTAAAAAAGTTTCGCAAACAGACCCTTGATGGCTGTTTCCTTTTGCCTGCTTGTTTTGACACCTTGGACCACTTGGCAGCCCTCTTCCTTCCAGAGATGAAACATTTTCGGCAGCAATGCCGGGGGATGCTGCAAATCGCCGTCCATGACGACGACGGCTTTCCCCCGGCTGAATTTCAAACCGGCCAGGATCGCCGCTTCTTTTCCAAAATTGCGTGAAAACCGGATCATCTTGATGTTGTGATTGTGTTGGGAGATGGCGCTTACGGTCTCCCAGGTCCCGTCATTAGATCCGTCATCGATGATCAGGATTTCGTACTGCTGGGAAATGTCAAGTGCCGCCATGCGTATTTCATTAAGTGTTTCTGCAATGACATGGGATTCATTGTGAACCGGAATCACAATGGAAATAAGCGGCAATGCCGGGGAATCTGTCGGGGGGGCATTTTCGTCTTTGGTGATGTCTTTCATGTCTTCCCGAAAGGTCATTTCCTCTTTACTCCGTAGTGTTGTTGGTTGTATTGGAGGCCTTCGAGGAATTTCCCCTATTCCACTGGAAATGCTCATCGCCGGGATCAAAATAGAGCAATGGCGAGTAGGTGGTCCACCCCAGGGGAGAGTCGTAGCGCAGATAAAAGAAAAGGGGCTTTTCCAGGTTGACGCGCCATTGGCCGGATGGCGACAGCGGGAATTTATTCATGCCCGAGGTTTCCAGCGAGCCGTCCACAAGGGTATCATCTCTGCTCAGGAATGTATAGGCTCCGGATGGATACGGGCCGCATTGCCAGACGGCTGTTTTATCCTTCCCATAATCCAAGCGAAAAGAAAGCGGCATGAGGCGCTGTTTTTTTTGCCAGGGTTCCAGAATCCCGGGAATTCTTGTTGAGATATCCCGAACGGAGCGGGATTTCGCATCATAGGCCCAGATATCTTCAGGTCGATCCCCAAGCGCTTTTAATTCAATCTCGTCCCCCATGACCATGAAAGTTTGAGAGGTGCCCTTTGTGTGCGCCTTAACCCACTGAAGACCTGAAAAATAGTGGCCGAAATGGGAGGTCACGGGGGCATACAGCACAGCACGGGGTTTCTGGGATTGCCATAGAAATCGTCCCTGGGCGTCGAATCTTTCGATGATGGGGTCCATGGCGCGTACGCCCTTGTGGCCGTGAATCAGAGCGGCCAGTGCCACAAGGCAGAAGATCAACAGGTTGAGAACAAGAGGGGACCTTTTATGGAGCTGGCGAGATCCCAAAACCACCGCGAGGGCCATGGAAAATACACACCAGGGAACCAGGAAATACCGCTCGGCGCTTACGGCCGGCCCCAGTGGTATAAGGGGGCCGATTGCGGCGCAGGTCAACGCTGCTGCAAACAACATACGCCCAAACATACGATTTGGCGTCTTTTTGAGCAGGGACAGTAGTAAGACGGCTGCTGCCATAATACCGACCATGAGAGAAAAATGGCTGGTTCCAAAAAAGGAATGACAGACCTTCATGGGGAATAGCAGCAGGGTATCCCAGTGAATGCGATACCCCCCGCCCATCATGCCGATCATGAATTCTCGCCAGAGGATATAAAGAAGAAGGGCGGAAAAATACGGTATTGACGCGAACAGACGGTTTCTTAAAGACCCTTCGGGCCAGAGAAGGAAAAGTACCGCCAGGGGAACAAAAACCTCTTTTGATGCCATGGCCAATAAATAAAATGCCGCCCCTAAAAGCGGCGTTAACCGTCTTTTTTCCCGGACGGAAACGAGAAAAAGATACAGGGCGAGGAGGGCGAATAAAAGGCCTTCCACATAATGACGGGTCATCAGTTGTTGAACCGTTGTTGCCGCCGGGGCCCCGATAATGCAGAGTGCCCCTCCCAGAGCGGCCCACCAGGCCGGCAGCCACAACCTGAGCAGAAAGTAAGAAACAACACCTGCCAGCCACAGGTCCATGAGTTGCCGGGCGTAGAAGCGTGCCGGATCAAGCCCCAAGAAATGCAGGTCCATATCAAAAGAGAAAATGAGCCAGGGGGTGAAGTTTTTCAAAGACAGGAACTGGTAGGCGTCGGGCGAGAAAAAATATTCAAGCGGAGTCTGGCAAAAGGCCTGCTTGAGATGAACCGTGTCGTCCCATCGCCACCATCCGTTAAGGGCGGAACGGTACAACCATAGTATGAGCAGGGCCATGCCCACGGCCGTACAGATCGCGAAAACCGGATTTGAAGGGTGGTTTTTGTTTCGGGTTTTCTCTTTCATTAAAAACCGATTTCAGAAGGGCTTAAAACCAGGTGTTGCACCGATGACAAATGGGAATTTTTCTAAATTGATGTGCCAGATGAAGATCTCTGAGCCGTTTCAAGCGGGTGCCTTCCCAGATGTTCCGCAGACTTTCTTCGCCGGCGCTTCCAATCATTAACTCGCCTTCAGCATCATAACAGCAGGGTGTGACCCGGCCATCGTGATAAACGGTGAGGTTTTTCCACAGCATTCTGCATGGACGGCGTTGTTCTCTCATTTTGACATGATTTTTGCCGGTGTTAATGGTGCCGGTCCAATCATTATATCCGGATACCTGGAGGATGTCCGTTTCGCTGATTCTAGTGCGCCAGAAATCCTGAAATGCTGCAATTTCCGCTTTCGTTTCTTTCATGTCTATGATCCGTAATACCAGATACGGCGGTTTGCAATCCCCGCGCGCCAGGAGAAATCGTTCAATGTTACGGGTCACGGTTTGAAGGTTGCCTCCCACCCGGACGGATTCATAGGTTCGGGGCGAGATCCCGTCAATGGTCACGATGAGGATGTCAATTGAATTCATGACATCAGAAAGCGTGGCCTCGTTCAACAGCATGCCGTTGGACAGCAATACAATGGGCCTGATGCCGCAGTTGGATGCAAAGGTGGTTAAACCGAAAATTTCCGTGTGGAGCAAGGGTTCACCAAAGCCCTGGGGCAGGAATAGAAAACCGTTTTCGCCGGACAGGCCGTTAACGATTGCTTTAAAGAGATTTTCCGACATGTAGCCCCGATGGCGTTTCATGGAGGGGTTGGGGCACATGATGCATCTGAGATTGCAGTAATTGGTCAATTCCAGTGAAATTTCCAGCGGAAAATCAATACGCCGCCATATTTCGGGATCATCGCTGTTCAGAAATTCCAGATGCCGGGCATATCTTCTTTCCCGGTCAGCTGAAAAGGCCGTTTCCATAAGGAGCGATTCACTTGAAGTTTGCTGGTTTGTCATTTATGAGATACCATCCAGGTAAGTCCATGGGGTTCATCATTCACAGGGGTCACTTCATGGCAAAATGTGGCTTTCTTTTACAGAAGCAGGGTGAATTTGTCAATTACGCGGTCGTTCGTATGATTTCTGCTTTTCGGTTTTAACCGCGGGTAAAAGGGCTTTTCTACGAAAAATTTTCAGTTTGCCATTGTGTCTGACGGGTTCATATAATCGATTCAGTCTGGACGCGGTCTCGCTGGGTTCCGGAAGGGCCCAGGTGACCACATAATCTATTTGGCGAACCCAACGGGCAAAGTCAAACCGGCCAGGGTTCCTTTCCATGGCGGCGATATCGGGCCGCTGGACGCCTATTTTGAAAACGGTTGGAAAATGGCCTGTGCCGGCCTCATAATTGCCAAGATCGATTCCACCCGTCAGGCACCCGTAATATCCCACTGAATGTTGAAATGCTCCAATGATATGACCGCTTCCCACAGCATCAAAACAAAGGGGCAGAATCACACTGTTGGGTTCTATGACCTTCCCGCCGGACATGTAAGTCTCCAGCTCGCTGCTGAGCCGGTTGTGATAAACAGAGGCCTGCCCCACATAGGCCACTGCCAGAACCATCAGCATGGCGCCCACCAGGTTCTTTGCCAGCTTGGGCATGTTCCAGCTGATCCATGGTATAATGATTAGATATGGAAGGTAGCTCAACCGGCCCTTTATGACCGCGCCTCCGGACATTCGGTCGGGAAAGATGAAATAGAATATCAGAAATGCTAGGGAGAGAAAAAAGAAGAAATCCTTTGGTCGGCGTTTGGGGTTGAACCAGAACCCTTTTTGAAAAGCATGTTCTTTCATGAAAGAATAGAGAATGAGCGCTGAAAATGTCATAGTCAGAATGCGCGCGGGAATCATTTGATGGGGGCTGTGGTAAACCAGGGATCCGTTCTCCCAGAAAAACGTCAACAAGCGGTTGAACGGCCAGTCACCCCACTGCCAGGGTCCGCCTTCCATGTGACACAACAGCAAGATGGTGGGTATTATCAAAGGGGTTAAACTTAACAGGGCCTGCTTCATGGTGATGGAACGGTTGGCCAAATTTAAAAGGGTGATCATCAGTATGGAGAACATGGCCAGAAACAAAGCCAGCGGATGGGTAAAATAGAGTAGCAGCATCAGAATCCCGAGGACCAGGATCGTTTTATACCCTATATCCTGAACGTTTCGCCACCAGTAGCCGATGCTGATGAGCATGAGTCCGATGCCCATGGCGTAATTATAAAACCCCATGACGAAGAGGCCGTTGTAAATGAAAGGAAAGCCCAGAAATGCCAAGGGCTTTGCGTCTTTTTGCACGGCTGTGGCCAGGTAAAGAAGGGCTGTGGCCATCAAAATAATATAACCTGTCAACAACAGCTTTTCAGCTGTCAGGGGAGTTGCAAAGCGCATGAAAAGCACTAACAGGGCATGGGACGTCCAGTTGGGGATCAGGGCGTTCCGAATATCATAAAACTGTTTGAACGTATAATTGGGGTCGTTATAATGGCTCAGAATAAAGGCATTATACAGATGGCTCGGCCCGTCCTGGGAGGGAAAATAGGTAAATATCCAGATCGGTAGAATATAGACCAGCGTTAAAAACCCATAAGCGACCAGCCATGGGTCAAAATAGCCTCTGGCCCATGGGCCTTTTTTACAGGAAAGAATCGTGCTGTATTTCTGCACCGATAGTCCTTAACATTTCATACGAATATATTCTGAATATTTTGAGGAATGAAATTTCGGTTTGACGCTGAAAGGGGGCACAATGGGCATTTTCAAGAGATCATTTAACTGAAAAACCCTGTGGCGAGAAATACTTCTGAGCTGCAGAAAAACTTCACAACAACCCGCGCAGAACCCTGAAGGTACTGCGCTCAATGCCGTTCTATTGAAATTTCACCTGTAACAGGTGCTTCCATTGGTTCCCCTCAATAATCCACCGGTCACCCATGGGGATGTCTACTTCCGCTGGAAAGTTGGGGATTCGGCACTTGGCCGAAAGTTTGACACTCCCATTTTTCCCGTCAACCTTCACTTCCTTTACCTTGACCGAAAGCGTGGGAATTCGGGTTACGGCGGTAAGTTTTTTTTCATAGGTTTCGAAAGAGGGGAGGCCCTCTTTCAGCTCTTCCTCGTAGGTGTACATGAAATTCCGCTTGATCATCCGTTCGGTCCAGTACCGTTCCGCCTGCTTTTCAAGGGTCCCTTTGGGATCGGCCATTTTACTTTCGCAAGCGGATAACAGTGAAAGGAGCAGCAACAAACATAAAGGGGTAAAGTAATAGAAGAGACATCTTGGCATTTTCATGGGCGTTCTCATAGGAATGAAAATCCTTTTGATCTTTTAGTGAACGACAATATCAGATCCCAGTTTCGTGTTGGGATCGCTATTGATTATGTTGCGGAACCGTCAGAAAAACACGTATCCCCCCTCCGACGTTTTCAGAGTAATGATTAAAGACAATATCGTCTAAACCGTCCTTATTCACATCAACGCAATAGATGTTAAAAATTTCACCGGTGTGGGCATCGGAAAGCCCGGAAATAGTGGCCTTTTTCCATTCTCTGTCTTTAAGGCAAAAGACACTTATCTGTCCTGTTGGCGTGCTGCTAACGATCTCGGGCACCCCATCGCCATCCAGATCTCCTGCGCCGACAGCGGTGAAAACCTGGTCCTCGGGTAACCCTTGGGACCGGTCCTCAAGACCGTTTTTCCGGCTCAGAAAGACTTTCAACAGCTCAACACCATCCTTTCCAAAACCGGTGATGCTGGCAATGAGGTCATCGCGCCCATCCCCATTCACATCCGCGAAGGCCACTGACGGGTAATGCAGTTCTTTCGGCAAACCGTTATTAAAAGGTTTAAAACCACCATTGCCGTCTCCGAGCCACACGATGAGATCCGCCCGGTGTTGAAGAGACGCGATGCCGAGATCCGGGTTGCCGTCGCCGTTCACATCACCCGTGATAATCTTGTCCGCAAAGAGCCAATTCACAGATTCTGGCCCCTCAACAAAACGGCACTGCCATCCTGTTGCTGATCCCAGGCAGACCTTGATGCCAAGTCCGGGCGGACCTGGTCTACTCTTGAAGTCCGCCTCAGCAACGGCTGCAATATCCTGGATACCGTCGTTGTTAAAATCAGCAGCTACCAGGGCGCGGGAATCGAAATAGGCGGTAAGGCCCTCCTGAAATCCCGTATAGGTCCCGCTGCCGTCTCCCTTTAACCCCCAGAGCCCCCTCGTGTGCATGGCAAGCGCCATGTCCGGAATGTGGTCGCCGTTAAAATCTCCTGCTGCAATGTCGCCATAATCATAAGGTATATTTGTATTTGAGGGCACACGCGGCGGGGCAGCGACCCACTCGCCTTTTCCGTTACCCAACCAGACATACGGTCTTCGGTCAGGCTTTGACGCATCCCTCGGAGGCGGCGCCAGAATGTCCAGATTCCCGTCCCTGTTGATGTCGTAGAAGCCTAGGCCGTGGCGCCATTGCCCGGTAATGGGAAGACTTGCAGAGGATTCCACAAAACGAAGGGACTTGACAGCAGTTTTGGCACTGAGGGATTCAGACTGCTGCGAGTCATTGCTGCACCCGTAAAGCCCCGCAACGTGGGCAAACAGAAGAAAAATAAGAATGGGTCCAGGTATTTTGCGCATAAGACGTCCTTAAAATGTGATCAGCGTAAAAAGGCTGAGGCCACTCCTCGCGGCAAAAGCCATCTTGCTGTAAGATATGGCGTATTAAAAAAAGCGGGCCACTCAGAATGGCCCGCTTTCTTTGGTTGTTGTTACGACCCCTATTTCATGGTCATAACGTTGTTTTTGGCCTTAATTAATAGTTGTCGAACCTAGCCCTTCTGGGCATGTTATTCATCACGGTCCAGGCTTCCTGGGCGGTACCGGAGGTTATCATGTAATTCCACCCAAAAATTGTTATGTCCCTGATATCGGCCACATCCGGGAAAGTACCAGCGGTAACGTTATCCCATCTGAAGTCAAACCATCCTTCCTTGGGGTAGGCTGTAAAGATATCCTTCGGCAGCCAGTCTTCGACGTTGATGATATTCATCTCATTGGGCCACCTGACGGTGGTAGAACGGGCACGCTCGTCCTTGTTATAGATGTTAATATGCATGCTGCCCAAGCCATTGGACGCAACAGCTCCCGTGGCGGTGGTACCGTTTTCACACTGCCAGTTAATAATCCAGTTGGAATCACCGCTTGCAGGAATGTAGAAGCGGGGATACAGGCCGAAAAAGGTCGCCTGGTTGGCGATAGGGGTTCCAACCTCCTGAAGTGCCATAGCCGATGCCAGCGCATCCGGTGAGAACTTCTCAATATAATCATTGGCCGCACCGGTTGCCGGGGCCATATTCGTCTGACCGGCCGAAGCAACGGTCCCATAAACAGAACTGGCGAGGTTATTGTTGTACTCCCTCATGGGCAAATTCGTGCCACCGACCTTACCAGCGGCCAGATTCACGAACAAGACCTGGGCCAACACATTATTGTTAGCTATGATATCTGCCTGTGATGTAGCAGCTACCAAATTCCGGCTTGCAAAATGAAAGTACCCAGCATAATAGGTTACGCCAGCGATGGTCACTTCAAGATCAGGCAACAAAGTATCCGCCACCTTGGAAACTTCGGTTTTGGCATTCATTGAAGTAACGGAACCTGCCGTACCGGTAATAGTGGAGTCATAGACGGTGACACTTCTGACGGTGCAGATGTCGTAATAATAGCTAAGAGATCTGTCCGCTGTACTTCCCGCCTGACCTCTACCGACTTCTGTAAAGGCGATAAGTGTATTGAGACCCGTACCCGTGGTAATGTCCGTGCTGCAGATAAAGGGAATCGTTGCATCTGCACCCGGCATATCGTCCGGCATTCCCACCAAAGCCTGAGACGGAGCCACACCCAACAACAGTGCCGCCAGAACTGAAAGGGCTATAAAAAACTTTTTCATACTCTTTTCCTCCTTAAATTATAGTTTTGCTTCCCTTAAAAACTTATTTACACCCAAAAAACCCAACGCTACATTCACCTGAATCGAGATCACCACCTCCTTTAGACTGAAATTTTATCATTCTTTCGAAAATTTTTCCTGCTTTTTTGTCCAAAACCCTAGACCTGAAATGCCTCGAATTACCACATTTAACGCCATTATATTGAAGATAATCGGTTTGTCAAGCTTTTTTCAAGCAATAAACAAATTTGACAGTGAACACTTTTTCCTCGGGTTCTCAAATACAATTCCGATTTTAGGGCTCAAGGTTAAACCACTGCTTGAAGAACTTCCAATGAAGCCGTTCATCCTTTGCAAAGCTTTTTTAGTGTTCAATTGGCAGCCGCCCGGAACCCGGATTCTGAAAATATAGACAGCGTCTTGAACTCTTAGCATGTCGGTTTTTAACTGTCAACCTCTTTTTGGACCCTTTTGACAGCAAAAGTCCCTGGCCTTATTGAGGATGGCTTTCAAGTTTCGTCGAAGGCCCAAAGGGGGTTTTTCGGAAACGGCAGGTGTGGAAAGGTTGCCGATCTGCAGCGCCAGTTCAGTATTGTTGAGGTGCAACTGCTGTTGTGTTTGTTGAAGCGCTGCCAGGTGTTGCGTTGTTTCTTCAAGCCGTGTCGCCATAATCGATATATTCAGCCCCTCTTTATGGGGTTGCATCGGCGGTTCTGCCTGCATTTCAGCGGCTTTTCGATAAGCGGCCCATGCCCGGCCGTCCATATGGGGACGGGCCCGGTCAAAGAGCATGGCCCGGGCCTGGTCATAGCGATATTTCATGCGATGGGCAGTTGCCATCCCGGTGGATCCGTAAAACCGGTATTCTGCGGTGGTGTGGTCCAGGTGCTGAAACGGAAAATGGCGGGAGACCCGAATCCAGAAGTCCCAATCTTCAAAAAGGGTCAAATCCTCTGAAAAGGCCTTGGCCTGTTCCAGGACCTCGCTGGAAAACAGGACACTCATGATGGGAATATAGTTTTCAAACAAAAGCCTGTCCGGATCAAAGTCGAAATTAAACACCCGTTCTTCTTTCAGGCGGTTGCCGGGGGTTTCGGGTGAGCCTGAAAAATAGACATTCAGAACATTGCTGTAGGCCACTTTTTCGTGCATCATCTCAAGGTGGTTTACGAGGCACGCCACGTGATCGGGATAAAACACATCGTCGTCATCCAGAAAATTAAAATATGTTCCCCGTGCCGCCTTTAATCCGCTATTGGCGGCTACCGCTCTTCCCCTGCATTTTTCATGGCGCACATGGCGGATGGGGATATCCCCGGAGACGGCTTCAAGGACATCGGCAACATCTTGCCCGCCGTCGTTTATCACCACGATTTCCAGGTTGGCGTAGGTCTGTTGAATGATGGAACCGATGGCATTGGCCAGCAGGTGGGGGCGATCCTTGGTTCGAACGATGATGGATACCAGGGGGCCCGATTCTTCAGGCGCGGGTGCGAGCCGGTGTGCATGATGCGACAAAATGGCCATGGGTCCGATTTTTTGAATCAACGTAGCATTCTGCCACGAGAATCCCTCGGCGTGGGTTACCCCTTCCGGGAGGGTCATGCTTCGAAAACGGTTCAACCCCATGGTGATTTCCCCATAGGGCCTTTCTTTGAGCTGACTTTTGTATTGGTTGATGGCCTGATTTTTTTTGGCCAAAACCGGTGTAATATCGACCAGGGCATTCACGCAGATGGGCTGCCCCACCTCATAAAAGGCCACCTCGAAACTGAAATCTCCGCCTCGAACGGCATCACATAACAGAAAACAGGCAGCCCGATGATCCGGGTGTATTTCCAGGGGAGACGGGGTGTATACCAATTGCGGACGATAATCGTTCAGCAGATCCACCATGCGACCCAGGGCGCCCCGAGCCCCGGCCAGAGACCGGTCTTCGTATGGCCAGAATTCCAACTCAGTCACACCGATGCATCCGCACGCCTTTTCCGCCTCCTTCTGCCGCAGGGCCATGTAACGGTTTTTTTCAATTTTTCCGGTGGAATCTCCTTTTGCGCCGTTGGTTAAAAAGAGAATTTTTACCGGGTCTCCCGCTTGGGCGTGAAGCGCCAGGCTGCCGCCGCAACCGAGGGTTTCGTCGTCGGGATGCGGTGCCAGAACCAGCACCCGCCTGCCCGTGGGATCCTTTGTATGAAAGGGAATCAGCTTTTCTTCGGTTTGCATGGCCGGGTCATCCAAAGGAGGTTGTGGTCATTCAAAGAGATAATCGCCATCACCATGACGTTCAGTTGCCTTCATGGACTATCCAGGAGACTTGCTGAAAAGGTGTTCCCAACCGCTTAATGCCCCCCAGGCGCCCGAAATATTGTCCCGGCGACAGCAATTTCCAACAGGTTTCGGGGAAACGCATCTCTGGGCCGGCACCGAATCGGGCGGCGGACGGGATCAGATCAGGGTTGGGGCTCCATTCAAAGAGCCATTGTTCTTGAAAACGCGGTGGGACTTTCAAGGAAAAGGGTGTTTTATAAACAGGCGAACTGAATTTTTTCCGACCCATGGCAGGGCGGGAGAAACGTTCAAGAGCCTTCTTAAGGTAGGTCTTCCAAGCTTTTTCGTGTTTTTCCAGGAAAAGGGCGTGGGATTTTTCCATAAGGGTTCTTTTTTCCTGCCATTGGCTCTGGCCACATTGATCATAATAATGAATGGCGCCGGCCCGGGGTTCGATCAAGAGCCGTAAGCCATGGTTTCTCAGTCGTAGAAAAAGATCCGTGTCTTCATAGTAGAGAAAAAAACGGGGATCAAAGAGCCCACCGGTTTTTTGAACAGCCGTCCGATCCAGAAACACCAGGCCGCCGGAGAGATTGCTCACCTCCACCGGTTTTTTGGAACGCCACAATTTGATGGAACGTCTTCGCCACAGGAAACTAATGAATCGATTAATCCAGGCTTCAGAACCCCAGGTTGCCAGAAGGGTCCGGAATTCAAAAAGAGCGGTGGGATAGGGGGGTGGCAGATGGAAGGTTTGCTCATCATCCCAGAAGAGCTGCGGGGAAACAGCGGCAACATCCCGGCTGGAAAATAGGGTTTTCTGCAGTTGTTTCAAACAACCCGGGAGCAACCGGGCATCCGGGTTAATGAGCAGAATTCCGTCGCTTTCAAATTCCCTAAAGGCCTGGTTGCACGCAAACCCGAACCCCATATTGTGGGCGTTTACCCGTAAAACCACCGATGAAGGGAGATTTGATCGAAGCTTATGGCCCTCGTCCGGATCACTGCTGTTGTCCACCACCACCACGCTGATCGGCCCGGAAGATTCGGATTCCAAAACCGATTTCACCGCCTGTAATGTCAGCGCAAAACTCTTATAATTGACAATAATTGCGAGGGTTCTCAAATCAGAAACAATATTCTTCCCTGTTTAAGGCGTTTTCCAGGAATGGGGCATCCACATCATGCCGATTTCAGGGTGGTCACTTTCGATCACAAAAGGGCCATGGGTCATTCGATCGATCTCGCGCATGGCATGTTCATCGCCGACCCGCACCCTTATCCGGTAATTGCCACCCAGAATGGGTATGGATGGAATAACCAGCTCAATTGTCTGTTCACCGGAAAAAATGATGGGATCCATACCGGACATTTTGGTGGTGGTTTCAAAGACTTGGACGTCGTCTGAAAATCCGAATCCGACGGCCAGATGGCCCTTAATGGGCGGACCGACCCGTCGGGTCTTCACCTGAACAACAAGGGTCTGGAATTGATGGATATGGGTCATGGATTTATTTTCTTCATCCAGCAGGTGAACCTCTCCGATCAGGATATCGGGCATGTGCGATTCAGCTGGTGCCGATGGCGTATTGACGGAACCGGGCACATCTTCTTCCAGATAGGTCAGATAGGACGAAACCACTGAAGATGTTTTTCCGTAGCCGCACAGCCGCCCGTTTTTCAACCACAGGGTGCGGGAACACAATTCGTTGATCATATACATACTGTGAGTACAGATAATGAGCGTCTTGTTGGCTTTTCTGAAATTCATCATTCGGTCCACGCATTTTTGTTGAAACCGCTGATCCCCGACGCTGAGGGCCTCATCAATAATCAGGATCTGAGGGTCCACACTGGTTGCAATGGAAAATGCCAGACGCACATACATTCCCGACGAATAGGTCTTGACGGGACGGTCGATGGCATGCTCCAATTCGGAAAACGCGATAATGGCCTCTTCACGGTCCCGGATCTCTTTTTCTTTCAATCCCAGAAGCGCTGCATTCAGATAGATATTTTGTCGGCCGCTGAACTCAGGATGAAACCCTGACCCCAGTTCCAGAAGGGCTGCTATTCTGCCCCGTTTGACCATTCGGCCCGAAGTGGGCCGGGCGGTGCCGGCCAGTATTTTCAGCAGGGTAGATTTTCCGGCGCCGTTTTCACCGATGATCCCCAGAGTGCCGCCTTCGGGGACTTCAAAAGAGACATCCGACAGGGCTTCTACCAGATCATGGCAGGGCTTTCGAAGAACCGCTTCCTTAAGCCGGTCAAAGGGCTTTAAATAGACCTGGTAATTTTTCGTCAGGTTGTGAGCCTCAATGGCGTTCAAATGCACAACTCCCCGATTTTGTGCGCCCCACGCCCTTACAAGACGTCCGCAAAGGCGTATTTTGATCGTTCAAAAAAAATGACGCTACCCACAAAACAGCACAAGGTCAACACAATGGCATAGGCCAGCATGGTAAAGGAAATAAAATGATGCAGCAGCACTTGATGATACAACTCGATAAAAGGATACATGGGATTTATTTTGATGACCCACTGCAGCTTCTCCGGCACCATGGACAAGGGGTAGATAATGGGCGTCAGAAAAAACCACAATGAGAGGGCGGTCCCGATAAATTGCTTGATGTCCCTTAAAAAAACGGACAGGCTGCCAATCAGGCATACCATGCCCAATGTAAACACCATATGGGTAATTACCACCAGGGGAAGCCACATCCAGGCCATATGGAAATACCCTTTGAACATCAAATAAGCCAGAAACATTCCAAAACCGAGGCCGTTTAGGAGGAAAGGGACGATAACCCCTGACAAGGGAAGAATTTCCAGAGGGAACGCCACCTTGGTAATGAGGTTGGCCCGGCTTAGCAAAGTATCGGTGGCGCTGCTCAGGGCCTCTGAAAAAGCGGTCCACGGGAGAAGCCCCGTCAGAAAGTACACAACGAAACAGTCGGTGCCCGTTTCCATGGGCTTCATTCGGATCTTGAAAATTATTGAGAACACAAAGACGTAGATGAGCAGATTGGCCAGAGGCGTCAGCAGGCTCCACACAAATCCCCCGATGGATCCGGCAAAACGCCCTTTGATTTCGTTTCGCACAAACCCCCAGAAAAGGGTTTTGTGGTGAATGGGGATTTCAAACCAGCGTTTGATAAGGGGAAATATATACATGGTTGGTTCTAAAAAATAAGGGGGGGCACTAAACCTTTTGAAAGGTGTTTCTATTGCTGCGGATAAAACTGCTTCATCACACTCTGCACTTTTTGCTTGAACTCATTGGTCATGGCTTCCACATCGTCCATGTCGTCCACCACCCGGGGCGTAATCAGGACGATCAGTTCAATTTTCTCCGTTTCTTTCGACCAACTGCCGGTCAGATATTTAATTACCGGTACATCGATCAAACAGGGAAGTCCCCTGGTTTCTTCCCTTTCCCGGTCCCGGATCAACCCGCCGATGGCAACGGTCTGACCGTGTCCCACGGTAAGGGTGGTTTTGACCACCCGCTTGGAAAAAACCGGGTATTCGTTACCCTCTTTTCCCACATTAATGTTACCGTCGTAATTGCTTACCTCCTCGCTTATATCCATGGTCACCAACCCCCGCTCGTTGATGTGGGGCGTAACCGAAAGTATCACACCCGTGTCCCGGTACTCTATGGTGGTTTCACTGATGGTAGACCCACTGGATACGTTCGTTGTACCGCTTGCCAGGGGAATTTCCTGCGATACATCAATTTTGGCCTCCTGATTGTCGGAAGCGAGTACATGGGGGGATGAAATAACATTCAACCTGCCTTTTGTTGCCAACGCGTTCAACTCAGCATACCATTTGTTGGTTACCCCAATGGAATATTTAAGCCCGCCTGCGCCCACGGTGGCCATGAAACCGGCACCCAGGGCGCCGGCACCTTGACCCAGTGCGTATTCAACCCCGAACTTGGTGGATGAATCGAGCTTTATTTCAGCGATGGTCGCCTGGATCAACACCTGGCGCGGCATGATATCGAGCTTTTTCAGTATTCCCTGGATGATTTTGTAATCGGCAGGTGTCGATTCGATAATGAGCGCATTCCGAATCTCATCCGGTGTGATGGTCATTTCACCCATGAGGGTGCTGGAGCCTTCTCCGGGGTTGCCGGACGTCTTTTTGCCCACAGTACTTTTTTGAGTGGATTTCCCGGCTTTCTCGGCCTTTTTTTCCGCTTTTTTCTCCGCCATTTTTGCTTTGGAGAAGGGATTCCCGGGTATCTCCGATGCGCCACCGGCGTTTTTCTTCTCCTGTTCCTGGGTCTCTTTGCCGGTCAACACATCGTTTAACAGGGTCGCCAGTTCATTGGCCCCGCCGTTTTTGACAAAATAAATATAAATTCTGGCCGCCACTGTTTCATCCACAATGTCGATTTGATGCACCAACTCTTCAATTTTATCAAAAACCTCAGGCGTTGTGCTGACCGCCAAGAGCGTATTCAAACGCTCCAGGGCAATAAATTTCACCATCTCGCCGGAACTCCCGGCATAGGAAGCGGTAAATTCGTTTACAATACCGGCAACTTCCTCTGCCCCCAGATACTCCAGTGGGAAAAATCGATAGTACACCCGATCCAGCAAATTCACATCAAAGGTTCCCATAAGCTGCAGAATCTTCAAAATATTGGACCCCTTATCCACCACCACCAGAGTATTGGTGGGCACGCTGGCCACAATGGTCCCGCCTGAAGAAAGAAAGGGGGTGATCAGTTTGGTCATCTCCTGGGTGGAAATATATTTGAGGGGAATAATTTGAATGATCACCCGGTTCATGGGGGGAACATCTTTCTGGCCCAGTGTAAACACGGTGTCCATGGGCATTCGGGGGGCATCCTTCATGGGGACAATTTTGTAAAGGCTACCTTCTTTCATGGCGGTCAATCCGTTTAACGCTAGAATCTGAGAAAAAACGGGAAAAAGATCGGTTTTTTTAAGCTTTCGGGCTGTGTGAATGGTCACTTTCCCCTGAATGCCGGGATCAACGATATAATTGATTTCGAGCAGTTCCGCCATGGTTTTGATGACTTCGTAGAGGTCTGCGTCATCAAAGTTGAAAATAATCTGTCCTTCCGCTTCAGGCCCATCATTTGCGAGTGAGGAAGTTTGCCTGATACGCCTTCTTGGAGAATATCTTTTTTTGTATTGGGTAGCGGGGGACTCATATGGGCCCGTGGAAGAAATCCTTGATGCCCTCCCTGGTGCTGAAGAAGCTACTTCCACTGCCGAAGCCGTTAAAGTGGGTTCCCGGGGTTCATCCGATGTTTCCGTAGGCCGCTGCGCTTTTTCAAGATTTCTCTCCGAATCCTCAAGAATTCCCGCTTCAAGAGGGGCTTTGTCTTTTGCTATTTCCCGAGTAGTTGGGGCTTTACTCGCACAACCGGCATAAAGAAGGACCGCCCCCATGAGCATGCCCATCAAAAAGATCGTTTTCACCAGATATTTTCGCATGTGGTTACCTTGCTTTTCTCCGTCAATTCCTTATTTTTGACTTTTCCGCGTTTTTGTGACAGAAGCGCCGGAGGCCTCTTTTTTAGTCGGCAACGGAATGGTCGGTTGTCCTTTTTTAGTCATAACCGGTGATTTCACGGGCACTTTTGATCCGGCTTTGGGCTTTACGGAAAAACCCACCACGTTAGGGCCCGTTTTGGGTTTTTCAGGCCCGCGCTTTTTGAGGTTTTCTTTGTCATACAACAACAAATCATACGATTGCTCTCCGGCTTTCAACACGACCCTGTCGGGTTTAATGGATACCACCTTGAAATCGCCCAGGGCATCGCCGGCTTTGACCCATTGGGTCTGTTTGACCGTCAGGCGCTTTATGTTTCGTCTTGTATTTTTCGGGATTGCGGTTTTCCTACCCTTGAGAACGGACTTTGCAACCGGGTGAGACACGAGCGCTTCAGCAGAATCATCCGTAATGACCAAACCATAAAGGGTTAAATTGCTGAAATACTGCTTCATGTTTTTTTGTTCAGCGGTACTCAGCTTTTTTGATTTTTGATCCGGCTTTGGTGCTCCCAGGATGGTCTCGGTCCGATCAGGATGAAAAAGATTTAAGGTTATCAAAGCATCGTATTTCGTTTCAGGGGGAATCTTCCTTTCATATGGCGCTGCCACAGGTTTTGGGGTTTTCCGGACGAGGTTGCCCGCTATTTCCGGAGTTTTATCTCCGGTGTTTCTCTGAAACCAAACCCCGTATGCTTTAACACCAAAAAAAGCGAACAAAAGCAACAGTATGACATTGATAAGCCATATCCTTGAAAACATCCTGCCAGCCTTTCTATTTTATGGGATCATTCACCTTTTCAAAAAACCGTTGATCGTAATATTGGCGGTGATGTTTTCCAACTGCGCGCTTTTAGTGTTTCGGTTCCGTCTTAGCCTGACACTAATTTGCACTTTCTGCACTGTCAAGTATTTTGGAGAGGCCCTAATCCGGTACAGGAACTCCTTCAATTGTTTGATGACACCTTTAGCAACAAATTCAACCGGTATACTCAAATAGAGGCCATCATCAACATCCTTCGGTTTGAGAACCCGAATACTCTTGATCTCCATTTGACTTTTTTTCGCCATCTCACGGATAACTTTTTGGATGTCTGCAGCAGCCAATGCGGGCGTTTTGCCGGTTAGCAGCCCTGATTCTGCCTGCGTCATAATTGTTTTGGTAAAGGCGACCCTTTTTTCCAGATCACCGGCGGATTGAAGCATCTTCTGGTGTTTGATAAGCTGTTTTTTCTTTATGGCAATCGTGTCGTCTGCAGCAAGAATATCCTGTATTTGCGGCCACATTCTATAGATTGCCCCCGCAATTAGAAGAAAGGCCATGGCCATCAAGAAATATTTTCTTTTTTTGTCTATTTTTTTCATTTGAGATTCATTCCGATTCGAAACTTTTCCTTGCCGGTACGGTCCTTGTTGATGGCGGATAGAAATTTCACATCGCCAAACATGGGAGAAGCGTCCAGAAGCCGGATGAGTTCGGAGGCCGAAGTGGCGTACCCCTCCAATTGAATGCCCTTTTCCGAAAAGGTGAATCGCTTCAGCCAGATAGTCTTAGGGATTCTTTCAGACAATTCTTTCAATATATCCAGAACGGGGGGTCCGCCCCGACGAAGTGTATCCAGGTAATCGATACGGTCCTCTATTCTCTTATTTTCTGTTTTTATCTGCTCAAATTTTTTCAGCTGAGATCCCAGGCCTTTGATTTCACCATCCAGCCGATCCAAGGTCCACTGACGTTGCAAAAAGACGCCGCCCCCCCAGGCCAGTGCTCCCAGAAGGACCAGCGATAACAACCCGAGCAGAGTATAAAGCTTCAATTTGCTGGGCCTTTTTCGCAGCGTTGGTGGCAGCAAGTTGATGTCCATGGAAGTTTTCCGAACACCTTTTAACGCAAGTCCGTAAGCGGCTATGAGATCATTGGAAGGAATTTGCGCTCCTGAGAGATCCACCTGATGAAGCGCAATCCCGTTTGTTTTGCTAAGACGTTCCAGCAGGGGATCATCCTTTTCAATTCCGCACAATACGGTATCGAGGGGTTCGTCGTCCTTTACAAAGTCGAAGCGCATTTTCGAAAGTGCTCTCGGAATGGCGTCAATGCACTCCTCGTTCCTTGACAACGCCCTGGAATGTCTAAGCATGCCATCTTTGACAAGACCCAATTCAATGTGATGCTGACCTGCATAAATAAAGGATCTTACGGTCACATTCTCTTTTTTGCTCCGCCAGGAAAAATAATCAGCCAGCGCCGTCGCGGTGATCCCAACACCTGAAATACCGAAACCTAAGCGTTCGGAAACCGCCAGAACAGTCGACATGGCCTGCTTCTTTACCACGACAAGAAGCAATTGCAACCGGTCGGCTGATTTATCCTCCGAAATGATTTGAAAGTCGAAATATACATCCTCGGGGCTGAATGGCACGTGCTTTTCCAATTCATAGCCCAGCGTTTCCCTGAGATTTTCCTTTACGGCAATGGGTAATTCCAGGTATCGCAGGATAGTCTTGCTGCGCGGGATTCCCATGAAAATAGAGGCGGGAGAAATCCGGTTTTCCCGTAGAAATCTTCTAATCAAGTCTGAAATGGCCGTTGATTTATTCTCGCCGCGAATGCCTTGTTCAATAGAGTAAACAGCGTGCGCCGCCAGTTGGATGTCTCTGGATGACGCTTTCAGGCAGGCCAGACACAGTTCATTCTCCCCTATGTCAACGCCTAAGCTTGTCTGAAAAATCATGGCGGGTTCCTCAGGAAATTTTCACTGGCTTGATTCGGCGAATGGGGTTTCCGTCAATACGCTGTCGTTCCACTGCACCACCCGGTATCCTTTATCAATGGTCCGATTGACCTCTACCATGGCTGAAACCCCTTGCCGGGTCCGGCTGTCGGTGATGTTAGCCATAGACAAAATCTGATAATATGAACTGGGCGTCAGGGTGATATGGCGGGATATGGCCCCATATACATCAGCTCCCAGAAGTGTAGAAACTTCTCCCAGGGATTTGAAATCCGACTCTTTTCGAAAGTCTATGATCGATTGGGCCAGGTCGTCGGTCATTTGCGGCAAAGAGAGCAGCATGGCCGTGGAGGCGGCATTAATGCAGATTTTGGATCCACTCGCTTCGCTGGATCTGCGCCTTAGCTTCCCGCGTTTAGACCCTTCGTCTTTAAAGGCCGTCACCATGTTTTTGAGACCCCCGTAAAAAACACCCGGCGTGATGCCGCGAACCATCAGCAACTCTTCTATGGCATCAAAATCACCGTTTTTGCAGTCATAGGGTTCTGGAAGAGACTGATAGTAACCATTTTCAGCGCCGTTCATGCGATGGAGGTCGTTTTCATCCCGCCAATCCATAATGGAATCCACAATAATGCTTTTTTCCAGCTCATCAAGCTCAAAACCGTTCAGCATCATTTTCAAAAGGGATTCATTGGCGGTATTGAGGTTGATTTTCCCGGCTTCATTTCCGATGCGGACTTTAAACCGTCCCTGGGCAAACGGAACCGGCGGAATATCCGTGTTCATCCGCCAGCGTGAGGCGGTTTCAGCGGTCTCTTCATTTTCATCGGGGAGCAATTTCTTTTTCTCAGGAGAAGATTCATTTCGCAGCAATTCGAATATTGCACGGTTCAACCCCGCCAGGGCAATGTAATAGGCCTCGGTTTGCTCTTTGAAGTTGCGAACCATATTGATCTCGGTCCGCATGGCGAAACAAAATTCGGTGGCAATGGCCGAAAGGAGAATCAGCACCCACAGCACCATAAAGAGCGCAATTCCTTTTTCTCGGGCCGGTCTTTTTTTCACGGCATGTCCCTTAGTCTTTCTGGCACTGGATGGGGACGATGAGTTTAATGGGCGCCGTTTCCTCATTTTGTTTCAGGACGATTTTGACCGCAAGCGGCAATCCCGTCTTTTCAGATGGATCCCAGGAGGTTTGCCAGTTCGTTTCACCCCCATCACTGTCCCCTTTCAGATATTCAAACTGAAGATCTTCAATGCCTGAAATCAATGTGAAAAGATCTTCGTCTCTCTGGCTTTCAACATCTTCTTCTTTCAGGAACCCCGCATCTTTTTCAAAAAGCTTGAGCTGTTTTTTTCCATCCCCCTCCTGAATCACGTATTTAACAAACACCACACCGGTGAACGCTCCCGGCACAATGGGGCTGCGGGAAACAAAGTCCATTGTTTCTTCAGAACCCTTGAAATAGAAACTGTCATCTCCCATTTTGACTTCATATATGCAGGCGCTTGCGATCTGCCGGCTCAGGAGGCCCAAAACAGCGCGTTGCCGCTGATGAACCGCTACATCTTTTTCCCCCTTTTCCCAAGCCCGAGTGCCGATCCTGAGGGCACCGAAAATAATCAGCAGCACGAGCCCCATAATGGCAAGGGAAAGCATGAGTTCCAAAAGGGTGAAGCCCCTTTTCCCAAAATTCAAGACCCCTTCTCCTTTTCAGCCGCTTTCAGGGTATCAATGACAAAGGATTTCTCTTTTTCGCCCTCACGCCAGTTAATTCGGACTTTGATATTGAGCAAATCAACAGTCAATTTTTCTTCATCGTCGCCGGAAACAACCCGGGTTATGACCGCTTGCCATTCATAGGCATCCTCAAATTCCCCTTGGGTTTCTTCTTCAAATAAATCGGGGGTAAGCAGAATTTCGGCCATCTTCTCTCTGGCATGAAATACGCCCCTTGCATATTGTTCAGATAATTTTCGTGCTTTGAGGCCTCCTGAAAAAAGCTGAAAAATCACCACCAGAGAAATGGCTAGAACAGAAACGGCCACAAGAATTTCAATCAGTGCAAAACCACTGTTGGTATCTAATGTTGTTTTATGATTCGGCACTCCGGCCTCAAGACATATCCACACGTACTGTGCCGGTAACAAAGTCAATTTTTACAGTTGATCCGCGCTCGCGATTATTTTCTAAAAGGATGGTTCCCCCGCTGCTGCAACCGTTGGGCATAAAGACAACGGCAAAAAACCTTGAATCGGATTCGCTGCCGTCAAATGCTAGGACATCTTTGAATTTCACGTCTTCCGGCAAATCATAACGCTTCGCACCATTTTCCATGAGCTTTGAAGGGGAATTGTCAGCTTGTTTTTCAATTCCGGAGGAGATTACGTCGGGTTTGACGGTCATACGGTTTTGATTGAGATCCAGGAGCGCCACATAAGGAATACTTTCCGTTATGGCCCGACTCCTGGCGTATCTCAGGGAGGCGGCCACCTTTTTGGATGCGGTCCTTAACCCCATATTCCCCAGGCTGCCGGCAACGTTCACACCCACAAACGCCGAAAAGACACTGATGAGCACCAGAACCACCAGCAGTTCAATGAGTGAAAATCCCTTCTTCATCCGTCTTCTTCATCCCCGTCCCGATTGGAAATATCTTTGTCCTCGCCATCTCCGCCTTCG